>JAERSU010000244.1 GCA_016845445.1 Oceanospirillaceae bacterium
CTATAATGTATAAATACAAATTCAAAATATCGTAATTAACTAAGATTTTATTTATATTAAAATTTATGAATATTCAGCAATTGAAAGTCTTCAGAGAAATAATGAAGCAAGGGTCAATTAGCGGTGCAGCTCAAGTATTACACCGTTCTCAGCCGGCTGTTAGTGCCAGTCTAAAGGGCTTGGAAGACCAGTTAGGCTTGACTCTGTTCCAGCGTCAAGGTCGGCGTCTGATTCCGGTGCCAGAGGCTCATTATCTGCTCTCGGAAGCAGTGGAAATCCTGGATCGGTGTAATTTGGCAGAACAAAATCTGAGTCTGATGGGAGATGGTCAGGCTGGTAGTTTGCATATAGCTTGTATGCCAGGGCCTTCTGCATACCTATTGCCAAAATTTGTCAGTGAGTATTTTTCCGATAAGCCTAATGTGAAGGTGAACATAACCAGCCGTACATCTCCTCAGGTGGCTAATTTAATGGCTTCTCAGACTTATGATGTGGGAATTTGTGATTTGGAGGCACAAACGCCTTACCGTTCGCTGTTTGATATCCTTGATATCAGCGCTGCTAGTGTATGTGCACTGCCCATTAAACACGAGTTGGCACAAAAAGACGTTATCCTAGTGGAAGACCTAAAAAATGAATACATGGCGTCATTGCATGTAGATTTGCCGTTTACTAAAAATACGCAAAAGGTCTTTGATGATGCAGGTGTGAAATTCAACCGTCGTTACTCCACCCAGTATTTCTTGCCTATATTGGAAGCTGTGGCGAGTGGTCAGGTATGCGCTATTGTGGATAAATATACTGCGCAAAGTTATGCCATCATGCAAAAAAAATACACCCATAAAGACGTTGTGTTTAAGCCTTTTCTACCAAACGTCGATTATCGTTGTAGTGTTATTACACCAGTTCATCGGCCAGCTTCACAAATGAGTTTGGCCTTTGTCAGTGCGTGGAAAGAATACATGCTCCAGATAGCAAATACTGAGGAATTTTAGATAGGTATAGCCATACTCACTTTGGCCCGATCCATCACCACCGAGGTTTTAAAACGCCTCACATTGGCATTGCCAAAGAACAGCTTGTGGGTCAGGTCTTCAAAATCGCGCATATTTTTAGCGCTACATATCAACACAAAATCAGCCTCCCCGGTGACGTAATAGCACTGCTGTACGCGGGGTTCTGATTTGGTTTGCTTGCGAAATTCGTCTAGGTGATGAAGGGCTTCACGCTCCATTTCTACCTGCACGATAAAGCTCATTTCTTGGCCTACCTTCTCTGGGTCGATGATGGCCACTTCGTGGCTAATTACTTTATTATCCCGTAGGCGTTTTAGGCGTCTTTGCACTGAAGGTACCGACAGTGAACAGGCTTCACTTAGGCTTTCTAGGCTGGTGCGGGCATTGGTCTGCATGGCTTTCAGAATGCCAAGATCGTGTTGGTCTAATTCCATGGTGCTTGATTATTTGATTGAATTAGATCAAAAATATCATATTGATGATAAAAATGCTCGTGTGTTTGGCATTAATAGATAAATTGTATAAAGCAATTTTGCTATTCTTGTGCTTAATGAATTACTAACTGAGTCCCTATTATGTCTACTGCCATGAATTTTCAACCGGATTTCTCTCGTGCCCTAAGCTATTTCCAAGCACAACCTAACTACGCTGTATCGCCTTTGCACGAAATGCAGCTAGATGGCCAAACTTTATTGGTAAAAGATGAAACCCAGCGTATGGGATTAGGTGCCTTTAAAGCCCTAGGCGGCCCGTATGCTATCGCTCGCTATATTGCCGATGAATGGCAGCAGCAACACGGTGAAGTTTTAACTCCTGAACGCATGCAAGATGAGGATGTAAAAACCTTTGCTAGTGCGATGACCTTCGTGTGTGCCAGTGCTGGTAATCATGGCCTCGGTGTGGCTCGTGGTGCCCGTGACGTGGGTGCCAAGGCGCGGATCTTTTTAGCGCACACGGTACCTCAAGGATTTGGTGCACGCTTGGAGTCTTTTGGTGCGGAAGTGGTGTGGGCTGGTGATAACTATAGCCAGAGTGTCGAAGCCGCTGTACAAAACGCAGCTGACACTGGCGCGACCCTGTTAGCTGATGGTACCTGGGAAGGCTATACGGAACTGCCTAAGTTGGTGATGGAAGGCTACACGGTCATAGGCGAAGAAATGCGTGCCCAGCTGAGTGTCAAAGGCCAATGGCCAACCCATGTCTACCTGCAGGCTGGTGTGGGTGGTTTAGCCTGTGCCATGGCCTATATGATTCGCCACAACTGGCCCGTGCAGCCTGAGATAACTGTGGTAGAACCTGATGCGGCGGAATGTTTGCAGGCAAGTCATCGTGCAGGCCAGCCAACAGACGTAGAGGGCCCAGATTCCAATATGGGGCGTCTGGACTGTAAAGAACCTTCCCATGTTGCCTGGCATACCTTAGAGCAATGTGATGTTAGCTACGTCACCCTCACCGATGCGCAAGCTGCTGCCGGAGCCGAACAAATGACGGAGATGGGTGTGGCTACTACGCCCTCGGGTGGCGCTGGTTTCACGGCCTTAACCTTAGCCATGGCTGAAGCATCTAAAACGGCAGGCTTTTTACCACTGGTTATTATCTCTGAAGGACAGGTATAGCATGGCTACCCAAGCAGATATGCAGACCTGGCGTCGAGATATTCACCAGTATCCCGAGCTAGGTTTTCAAGAAGTACGCACCGCTGCCAAGGTAGCAGAACTGCTAACTAGTTTTGGCTTAGAGGTGCATGAACAGGTTGGCCAGACTGGTGTCGTTGGTGTGTTACGCCGCGGCACTAGTAACGAGGCCATTGGCCTGCGCGCTGACATGGATGCCTTGCCTATCCAAGAGGCCAATGAATGTGACTACCGCTCCCAGCATGATGGTGTGTTCCATGGTTGCGGCCATGATGGTCATACGGCCATGCTTCTGGGGGCGGCCAAGGCGTTGGCAGACTCTGGTGAATTTGATGGCACTGTCTACTTCATTTTTCAGCCAAGTGAAGAAGATGGCAAAGGTGCTTTGGCCATGATTGAAGATGGTCTTTTTGAACGTTTTCCAATGCAAGCTGTGTATGGTTTACACAATATGCCCGGTTGGCCAGCGGGGCATTTTGCTGTGCGTGAAGGCGCCATTATGACCTCGGAAGATATCTTTGAAATCACCATTCATGGTCGCGGCGGCCATGCTTCCATGCCAGAAAAGACCGTTGATCCGTTAATCGTTGGCGCGGAAGTGTTGTTGGCCCTGCAAACCATTGTTTCTCGTAGTATTAGCTCTCGTGATTGGGCGGTGGTATCGGCCACGGAATTTATTACCGATGGGGCGCGCAACATTATTCCTTCTACGGTAACTATTAAGGGCGATTGTCGAGCCCTAAGCGGCGAGGTTCAGGCGACCATTGAGCGCCGCATGCGAGAGATTGTCGCAGGTATATGTGCGACTCATGGCGCCACTGGCGACGTCCTGTATCAAAACGATTTTGTGCCCACCATTAATAGTGCCGCCGAGACGCAACACGCCATTGCTGCGGCCAAGGCGGTAACGGGTGCTGCTGGTATTAGCGAGGACTGCCCTACCTGTGGAGCGTCGGAAGATTTTGCCCAAATGCTAACCCGCAAGCCTGGCTGCTACATGTTGTTGGGTAACGGTGACAGCGGGGCTTGTGCCACCTCTTTGCATAATCCACATTATGAATTGAATGAAGGCATATTGGCTATTGGTAGCCAATACTGGCAAACACTGGTACGGCAGCAGTTGGCTTAAAAAACTCTCGATCAGCGCATAATAACAACAAGGAGCAATGTCATGGTTTTAACTGAACAGCAGGTAGAACAGTATCACGAGCAGGGTTATGTGGTGGTTGAAAATGCCATCACACCCGAGCAAGTGGCTGCGTTACGCGCCCAATTTCAGCAATGGGTTGAAGACAGTCGTGAGCATAGAAAACCATTCGGTGAGATTATGGGCGGCCGTGCCAGATTTGATATGGCACCTAATCACAGTGCTGACCAACCTGGCCTGCGACGGGTATCTTCACCTCAAGAGATCTCTGCCGATTATCTTGCTGTGATGCGAGACAATCGTGCTCTGGATGCCCTTACTCAATTGTATGGCCCTAATCTTAAATTTAACAATGCCAAAATAAATTCCAAATTGCCCGGTGCTAATTCAGAAGTAAAATATCATCAGGACTTTTTGTTTGAGCCTCACACCAATGATGACCTTGCCACAGTCCTTATATTCTTGGATGACGTTGGTTTGGAAAATGGTCCTTTAGAGGTGGTGCCAGGCAGCCATAAAGGGCCAATGTACGAACATTGGCATGACGGTGTGTTTACCGGCGCAATTGACGATGCAATCACTGCCCAGCACGCGCCAAATGCGCTTTTGGCAACAGGACTGGCGGGTACTGCTTGTATCATGCATACGCGCACCCTGCATGGTTCGGCTGCCAATTCTTCAACCCAATCGCGCACGGTCTATATTGTTGAGTATGCCGCTGAAGATGCTATCCCTTTAATTGTAAATCACATACCCAGTGAGCAAGAAGGCGAAGTGGTGCGAGGGCAATATACGGGGCGTATTCGGGCGACCGCTTTTGATATGGCTGAGCCTGAATATCCAAGCGACGTATCCTTTTTTAGTCAGCAAGAAGAACACGGGAAAGTTTAATTAATTTTGTTTCAGGTGAAACTTTTCTGTTGTTGAGGAAAAAAATTAGTTATCATGTAAACTAAATTTTCTACTTAGATTGAGCTCTCCTTTCATGCTCGCCAATCCTCATCGTTTTATTGTGCTTTTTGCTGCGCTACAGGCCTTCGCGTCTCTAACCGTAGATATTACGCTGCCAGCTTTACCGCAGATTGCTAAAGACCTCATCACTTCCGAGGCACAAGCCCAGCTTACAGTCAGTATCTTTATGGCTGGCATGTGCTTGGGCATGTTGATCTTTGGGCCTCTATCAGACAAATATGGCCGTCGTCGACTGCTGCATGGTGGTATTGTGCTTTATGTCTTGGCAACCATCGGCTGTTGGTTTGCTGAATCCATCGAAGCCTTGGTGGCCTGGCGCTTTACCCAAGCCTTTGGTGGTGCAGCAGCGGCCATTCTCACTCGGGCCATTGCCAAAGATAGTTTTGCTGGTGAAGATATTCCCCGTGTCTTATCAATTATGCAGGTCGTGAGTATGATCGCTGTGGCTGCAGCACCTATGATGGGAACCATCATCATGGAACTTGGCAGCTGGCGTTGGATCTTTGCTGCCCTGGCTGTGTTTGGTCTGGTCTCAGGCCTGTTTACCTACGTGAAAATTCCCGAAACTCTACCCTCGGATCAACGCCAAGATAGCGTGGTACAAACCTTCAAGGCCTATTGGCATATTTTGCTGTGTGTGCCTGCTGTGGGTTACATCTTAGCCATGACCTTTACCTTCAGCGCCATGTTTGTCTACATCGTTGTTTCACCTTTTGTATTTATGGAGTTTTATGGACTTAGTGAATATGAGTTTTCCAGTATTTTTGCCGTTAACACCGTAGGTATATTGTCACTATCATTACTCAATGCTCATTTAGTCAAGCGGGTTGGCAGTCAGTTTATGATTAAGGCAGGCGTGTTGGCGGGCTTGTTGTCTGCCATATTGATCTTTATGGCTTGGTCTGTGTTTGATAATTCACTAACACTAATGTTGGTGGCGTTGTTTATTGTAATTAGCTGTGTGGGCCTAATGGGCGCCAATTGCATAGCCAGCTTGATGTCTCTATTCCCTAGAAACGCAGGAGCTGCATCTGGCTTGGCCGTAGCTGCCCAGTTTGGCCTGGGGGCATTGATCGCCATGTTAGCTTCAAGTTTATATGACGGCACACCGGTGGCTATGATGGCAGTTATTGGGGCCTGTTGTTTAGGTATGGGCGTGGCTTATCGGTTGGCTCGTCGGGGCTAGATTGTAGGGTAAAGAATAGTTTGGTAATTATGCGTTACATAATTTATGTGCCGTAATGATAGCGTAACTGGGCAATTAGAATGGTATCATTTTGATGTTTGTAGACGATCCTATGCTCGTCGTTTATGCGGCGGGACCAGTAACCTGATAACCCGTGTTTAAGGGACTCTGGTTTGCCTATGCCTTCGGTTGGGTTTCTTTGAATATCTTTGATTAACAAATTGATACGTTTAAGTATTTTCTTATCCGTTGTTTGCCAATACAGATATTGCTCCCAAGCTTTAGTTGAAAAGGTTAGTTTCACTCTATTAACTCTCTTTCAGTCCCGTTACCTGCTTCAAGTTCGGCAATAGACTCTAAAAGTTCACGTGCATTTGCTGGTGATCTAAGCAAATACGTGGTTTCTTGCATGGCGTTATAGTCTTCTAGGGACATCATCACAACAGGATCTTCACTTTTACGTGTGATAATGATTGGCGTATGATCGTTACAAACTTGTGCCATTGTGCTTGCTAGATTTGCTCTAGCTGAAGTGTAGCTGATTGCATCCATGTTGTACTCCAAAGTGTTCATGTACGTTATTTTGTACCATTATCTTATAGATATCTAACAAGTCAATCAAATCCGGGCATTAGCCACTGGCTGTCACGTGATTTATACATGAGTAGACACCCACCTTGAAGTATTAATTATGATCCTTAGCGTTCAAGGGAACGATAACCATATTATAGTGAAAGATTCACGGTTTACTAAAAGTCTGGAAAAAGAATTGTTTTGAAACCCTGATATTATTAGGATGTAAGTGAATTAAATGAATTTATATAATTGTTATCGAGACCGATCGGCAATAACTATTAACAACGACTGCTTAAATCCTCTCCTCTTGATGCGAAATGGAAATTAGCCAATGCTCTATTGGGCTGATTTCAGACGGTAATTGGTTGGGATTGCATTGCAGATAATAACCAGGCCTAGTGATCTTGGGACTGTCTACCTCAAAAGGTATGGCCAGTTCGCCCTTGGCGATAAAAGGGGTGGCAAATTCCCTGTTCATTAGGGCCACGCCGTGTCCTGCCAAGGCGGCATCCAAAGTATGCACGGAATTTAAAAACCACAGGTTTCCCGCCACGCTTTGGTGATCAAAATCACTGTCGATAAAATAGTTATCCCACTGAATGAGGCGTCGCTCCGTATAGAGAAGGCGCACTTTTTTAAGGTCTTCTGGGGTGCTAATAGTGCCTACCTTTTGCAGCAGATCAGGGCTGCAGACAGGACATAAATCCTCTTCCAGTAGTAAGGTTTCTTGACTATGGTCTTTGCTAGGCAGTCCATATCTAACCCATAGATCTACGTCTTCTGTGTCAAAGTCGATGGTGCGTAGGGTATCAATGAAGCGCAGATTCTGCTGTTGCACGGCAAAAAATTCATGCAGGGCAGGCATGATCATGTATTTCAAAAAAGTCGGTGGTGAGGCTATGGTGATAGGCGCCAAATCACCTTTTTGTTTGATGTCTCGGGTGGCAGCTTCCAAATCATTCAGAATGTGACGGATACGTTGCAGGTACTTATCACCAGCTTCGGTTAATTCTATACGGCGGTTGTAACGCTGGAACAGTTGTATGCCGAGGCTATCTTCTAGTTTGCGGATTTGTACAGATACTGCCGCTGGCGTTAGGCATAGCTCGTCCGCCGCCTTAGCAAAACTCATCCAGTGAGCCGAACTGGCAAAACATCTAAGCGCTTGGGTAGAGGGGATTCTTTCCATTGGAATGCCTTCGATTAAAAAATATTTATCTAAAGCCTAAAAATAATATCGTTTGTTGTAATTCGATTAATTTGTAATTATGTATTTTAAATTACAAGGGTAATGTTTATGAGTCAAGCAGATCTTCCTTTAGCCGGTGTCACGGTGGTGTCTTTAGAGCAGGCTGTGGCGGCCCCACTGTGCACCGCACGCTTAGCTGAAGCCGGTGCGCGGGTGATTAAAATTGAGCGAGCCAGTGGTGATTTTGCCCGTGGTTATGATGGTTTTGTAAACGGCCAGGCTTCTTATTTTGTCTGGACTAATCGTGGCAAAGAATCCTTGGTGTTGGATATTAAGCACGACGAAGACAAAGCTTTGCTAAAGCGCATTTTGGCCAAGGCCGATGTGTGGGTACAGAATCTAGCCCCTGGCGCTACGGAACGCAGTGGTTTTGGTTCCGAGCAGTTACGGCAAGAATTTCCACAGCTGATTACCTGTGATATCAGTGGCTATGGTGAAGATAATAGCTATGGTGACATGAAGGCCTATGATCTGTTGATTCAGGCTGAGAGTGGCATTGTTTCTGTGAGTGGTAGCCCCGATGAATACGGCCGTGTGGGGGTGTCCTTGTGTGACATTAGTGCTGGTATGAATGCTTTGGCGGGCATCCAGCAAAGTTTAGTGAAGCAGGCTCGAACCGGTAAGGGTACGGGCCTTAAGGTAAGCCTGTTTGATTGTGCCATCGACTGGATGAGTGTGCCTCTATTGCAGCAAAAGTACACCGGCAATGGGCCAAAGCGCGTAGGCTTAAAACATCCTTCCATTGCGCCCTATGGTGGCTTTACCTGTGCTGATGGCAAGACTTTAGTGATATCCATTCAGAATGAGCGGGAGTGGGCTAACTTTTGCGCTGAGATTTTAGAGGATGCTGACTTGGCGAGTAAACCAGGTTTTGCCAGTAACAAACAACGGGTGGAAAACCGTGCGGAAGTTGATGCCGTGGTACAGGCCGCCTTTGCTAATCATAATTCGGACACTATGCGGACTAAGCTGTTGGCAGTACCCATTGCCTTTGGCGCCATTAATACCCCAGCTGATCTAGTGGGTCATGAATTGGTGCGTATGGAAACGGTGGCCATTCCAGAGGGGGAGGCAGAGGTAATCGCCTCGCCTGTGCAAACTACCGATGCACCCAATGCCATGCGAGCTGTGCCTAGCATCGGCCAGCACAGCGATGCCATTAGAGCTGAATTTGCCAGCTAGTATGTTCGCCCAATAGTTAAGAGAGATTTGAGTCATGACAGATGTAATGGATTGGATTGGCAAACAGGAAGTCGTTGCAGAGGTATTGGATCCTCAACGAGTGCGGCAGTTTGCGACTAACCTTAATATTCCTATGGCCTGCCAAATGGGTGAGTCATTGCCGGAACTGTGGCATTGGATAGTGTGTGTTGCCGCCGTACCCCTCGATCAAATTGGTCGTGATGGTCATCCCAAGAAAGGCCTGTTTTTGCCCCCCGTAGATTTGCCTCGACGCATGTGGGCAGGCGGACGCTTTCAGTTTCATCAAGCCTTAACCTTAGGCGAAGGGATTACGCGTACTTCCACCATCAAAGACATTAAGTTCAAGACAGGACGGACAGGGGAACTGGCTTTCGTTACCGTATCCCACGAATACCTAGGTAATCAGGGTGGGCATATTGTTGAAGAGCATGACATTGTTTATCGAGAAGACCCGCAGCAAGATGCTGATACCGCAGTACCTGAAGTGATCATTGATGATGTGCCATGTGATTGGCAGCAAGACTACGAAGCCCACCCAGTGCAGCTAATGCGTTATTCCGCCCTCACCTTTAATGGTCATCGTATCCACTATGATCGTGATTATGCTGCCTTTGAAGGTTATGCAGGTTTGGTGGTGCATGGGCCGTTAATTGCCACCTACATGTTGGAATTGGTGCGCCAGCATCTTCCTAATGCTCGGGTTAAGGCGTTTTCTTTCCGTGCTTTACGTCCCATTATCGATGTCCACCCCTTTTCAGTACATGCCTCGGTAGATGGTGATCGCATAATTCTATGGGCCAAAGATCATTTAGGCCAGCGGGCCATGCAAGGGGAGGCTGTGATTAATGCTTGAGAATGCTAAGAGCTGGTTGTTTGTGCCAGCCAACCGTGCTGATTTTATCGCCAAGTCTGTCAAGCGTGGAGCCCATGTCATTATTGTTGATATGGAAGATGCTGTGCCTGCCGTAGAGAAGGTAGCAACGAGACAGCAATTAGACAGCCACCTGCAAAGTCTTCAGGCCGCCGGGCAAAAGGTGGTGCTGCGGGTGAATGCCGAAATGGAGCATATGGTAGCTGATTTAACTGCCCTAGATATTAACCAGCTTGATGGCGTCATGCTGCCTAAGCTGGATTCTGCCGATTGGTTGGTGCTTGTGGATGAGTATCTCAGCCGCTTAGAATTGGCCCAAGGCAAGGCTGTAGGCAGTACCCGTATTATTGGTTTAATCGAATCACCGAAAGCCGTACGCCGTGTCGCTGAGATTGCAAAAGCCAGCGGGCGATTAACCTGTTTAGCCGTAGGGTCTGAAGATCTATCCCTAGCGATGGGTATAGCGCCAACAGAAGATGGCCTAAGCGGGCCTATGACACAGATTATTCTGGCCGCTAAAGAAGCCAATATTGGCGTTTTATGTGTGGCTGGTTCCTTGGCTGAGTTTCGCGATCTAGTGGCCTATGAGCAGCAGGTAGTGCGGGCGGTGGCCATGGGTTGTACGGGGGCTTTGTGTATTCATCCAGCCCAGATCAGTATCGTCAATCAGCACTATGGCCCCACCGCCAGCCAGGTAAAGTGGGCGCAAGCCGTATTAAAAACTGTGTCTGATAACCCGCAAGCGGGTGTTTGGCAGGTCGATGGCGCCATGGTGGATGCTCCCGTAGTGGCGCGTGCAGAAAATATCCTACAACAATCATCGGGAGAACAATGATGGAATCCTTTAGCGAAATTCGTGAAGCTATGCGCGCCCTTTGCGCCGACTTTCCCAATGAGTATTGGCGCGAATTGGAAAAAACCAATGCCTATCCCGATGACTTCATTAAGGTGATGATTGAGAATGGCTTTCTTAGCTGCCTGATCCCCGAAGAATATGGTGGTTCTGGCCTTGGTTTGCAGGAAGCCGGGGTGATCCTGGAAGAGCTCTCCCGTTCCGGTGGTCATCCCGGTGCCTGCCACGCGCAAATGTACACCATGGGCACCATCCTTAGACATGGTAACGAAGAGCAAAAGCAGACCTATTTGCCAAAAATCGCTTCGGGTGAATTACGTTTGCAGGCTTTTGGCGTCACCGAGCCGAATGCGGGTACCGATACGACTTCCATTCAAACCTTTGCCCGTCGCGACGGTGATGACTATGTGGTAAATGGACGTAAGGTATTTATTAGTCGTGCTGAACACTCAGATCTGATGTTGTTGTTGGCGCGCACCACGCCCAAAGATGAGTGTCAAAAGAAGTCACAGGGTATGAGTGTGTTTCTGGTGGATATGCGAGAAGTGCTCGGTAAGGGTATGGAACTACAACCCATTGACATGATGATGAACCATCATTGTACGGAAGTATTCTTTGATGATATGCGCATCCCTGCATCCACCTTGATCGGTGAAGAAGGTAAGGGCTTTAAGTATATTTTGGATAGTATGAATGCTGAACGAATCTTAATTGCCTATGAGTGCATTGGTGATGCCAAGTTCTTTATTGATCGTGCTAAAGATTACGCCAACGAGCGAGTGATATTTGGTCGCCCCATCGGCCAAAACCAAGGTGTGCAGTTCCCCATTGCTCGCAACTATACGCAGATGCGTGCCGCAGAGGTCATGGTGGAAACAGCCGCACAGAAGTTTGATGCGGGTGAGTCCTGTGGTGAAGATGCCAATATTGCCAAGTTACTGGCGTCAGAGGCTTCTTGGGCAGCAGGGGATACTTGTTTGCAGACTCATGGCGGCTTTGGCTTTGCCAAAGAGTTTGATATAGAGCGTAAACTTAGGGAAACCCGTTTGTATCAGGTGGCGCCTATTTCTACCAATCTGATTCTTTCGTATGTTTCTGAGCACGTATTGGGGCTCCCGCGTTCCTTCTGATCTTTAATTTCGCTTCGCTCGGGGTCAGACCCTATGGTCTGACCCCCATTTATCATGCTACTCTCGCGGATAACCAGTATCCAAGAATAAAGAGAAAATGGCATGAACAAAGTCCTCGCCTTTGATGTCTACGGCACCCTTATTGATGTGCATGGTGTCACCACATTGCTTACGGAAATGATTGGTGAGCAGGCTATGGCATTTTCTAATCAGTGGCGTGCTAAGCAACTGGAATATACCTTCCGCCGCGCCGCCATGGGTGGAGGCGAGCAATATCGGAATTTTGCAGAATGCACCCGCGCCGCTCTCGTTTTTGCCGATACCTTAATGGGCACGGCTTTAACGCAAGAACAGCAGGCTCAGTTGTTAGCTATTTATGCATCCTTACCGGCCTTTCCTGAGGTGGCAGATGCATTGGGTGCTCTACATACTGAAGGGCACGCTTGCTGGGCTTTTTCCAATGGTACATTACAGGGTGTTACAGGCCTCATGGAATATGCCGGCGTGAAAGATCATCTAGATGGTTTATTCAGTGTTGATAGCTTGCAAACCTTCAAACCAGATCCCCTCGTATATAACACCTTTGCAGAACAAAATGCTAACGGTGAAGCCAGCCGCTGTGTGTTAGTTTCCAGTAACCCTTTTGATGTTATTGGTGCCAAGGCCTGTGGTTGGCGGGCGGTGTGGGTGCAGCGTAATGAGCAAAATGTGCCGGATGACTGGGAACTAAAGCCCGATCAAACCATCACCAGTCTTAACGAATTAGCGGCGGCGGTGGCTAGCCTATGAAGTCGCCCCTAGTGCAATTGCATGTGGCGGTGTTGCTGTTTGGTATTTCTGGCTTAATGGCCAAGCTGATTCAGTTGCCTGCCATGGATTTGGTATTGGGTAGAACCATGATTGGGGCCTTAGCATTAGCGGTGATTATGTTTCTGAGTAAACCCCAAAAGTCCCTATTGAATATGCAGTTAGCCAGTATAAGTCAGAAGCTTAATCTGGTTTTATCGGGCGTCGTATTAGCGGTGCATTGGTGGAGTTTTTTCTACGCTATTCAGTTAGGTGGTGTAGGGGTTGCCCTAGTGGGTTTTTCTGCCTTCCCCATATTTGTGTTGTTGTTCGAAAATGGACGTTTAAGGCAACCATTTACTCTGGTCCAGGTGCTATCTACTTGCATGGTGGTGGTAGGCTTATGGTTAGTAGCACCGGAAATAAGTTGGCAAAGTCAGGTAACGCAGGGGCTTGTGTGGGGCATTATTTCTGGCCTGTTGTTTGCCGTGTTAGCGATGCAAAATCAAGCCTTGGTGCCGGCCATGGGTGGCATGCGCTTGGGTATGTGGCAGCAGGCTGTGGCGGCTCTTTGCAGTCTACCCGTGGTCTTGTTAGACACTCATCAGACAGCCTGGACAGCTAATGAAATTGGCTTATTGGTGGTGTTGGGAGTGTTGCTCACTGCCATTCCCCATAGTTTGTTTATTCACTGTTTGAAGTCTATCAAGGCCCATACGGCAGCTATTATCACCAGTTTGGAGCCTGTTTATGGCATTGCTTTTGCTTGGTGGTTGTTGGCTGAAATTCCGGCAGTGAGAACTTTGTTGGGTGCGGCTATCATTTTGCTTGCTGTGGTTTTAGTGCAGTTAGGTAAGATCTCGCTTCGCTTGGGGTCAGACCAGAAGGTCTGACCCCAGACCCCTTTATCATCAGGAATTGCAGTATGCGCATTAAATCCATACAAATCTATCAAAAAGACCTGCCCATATCCGATGGGCCCTATGTCATGTCGACCATGACCTTGGCAGCCATTGATAGCACGATCGTAAGGGTGGTTTCCGACGATGGCATCGAGGGCTGGGGTGAGATTGCGCCATTAGGGCCGGTGTACCAACCTCAACATGCCTTGGGAGCCCGAGCTGCCTTGTGCCAAATGGCGCCGGGTTTAATTGGTTTTG
>JAERSU010000245.1 GCA_016845445.1 Oceanospirillaceae bacterium
GTGCTAGGTTGTTTATTGGCTTCAATGTCTATGCCACTGTCATCGGCTTGCTTTTGTTGCTCGGCGCTAAAGGCCAGGCCACGCTGTACCAAGCCAATGGCTTCGTCAATATCAAAGGGTTTAGGTAGGTAGTCAAAAGCACCACCTTGGTAGGCTGTTACCGCGCTGTCTAAATCTGAGTGGGCTGTCATGATAATGACGGGCACCTGCGGCAGCGATGTTTGCAACGCTTGCAATAGCTCGAAACCATCCATGTTGGGCATGCGAATGTCGCTGATGATAAGCTGCGGTTGGCTTCTGCTGGCAGCGCTTAATAACTCTTCGGCAAGGGCAAAACTACGGCAGCTAATGTCGGCCTGCTGTAGGGCTTTTTCCAATACCCAGCGGATGGCACTATCGTCATCCACTAACCAAACTTGTTCACTCATGTCGTTGCCCCTTTGCATGACAGCATGGCCTAAGCCATATCCATGGGAATATAAATATTAAAACAGGTGTGACCTACTTTACTGTCACATTCTATTAGCCCTTGATGCTGGGCTATTAAACTCTGTGCAATACTTAGGCCAAGTCCGGTGCCTTGGGCACGATTTGTTATCATGGGGAAGAAAATTTCGTCTTTTATGTCGGCACTAATACCTGGGCCGTTGTCGCAAATGCTAATCCGGCAGACCAGTCGGTGACTGTGATTGCCGATCGTGAAGCGCCGCACGGCTCGGGTTTGGAAACGTATATTGGCCTCTTCGGTAGCGCTTTCTTGAAGTGCTTGCAAGGCGTTGCGACCAATGTTGAGAAATACCTGCATAAGCTGGTTGGCATCGAGCATTAGGTCCGGCAGACTGGGATCGTAATCTTTAATAAGCTGCACGCTCTGACCCGCTTCGGCACCTAGTAATTTAAACGTCTTATCCAACACCTGGTGGATGTTGGTGCTTTGTTTGTGGCTTTGTCTCTGTGGTCCTAGCAGGCGGTCAACCAGGTCACGTAAGCGATTGGCTTCGGAGATGATGACGTGAGAATATTCTTTCAATTCCTCTCTGGCTTTAATGTCATCTATTTGATTTTCAAGCTCTTTTTCAAGTAGTTGTGCGGCGCCACGTATACCGCCCAAGGGGTTTTTGATCTCGTGGGCAAGGTTGCGTACCAGGTTGGCAGAGGACTGGCGACGGCTATGCATACGCTCGCCTCGGCTTAAACGCGAGAAGCGATCCAAGGGTTGCATTTCTAGCAACAGGCGCTGACGGTCTTCCGTTGGTGTGGCCGTTAGATCAATGAGCATGACCGGGTGGCCCGGTAATTTAATTTTAATTTCGCGGCTGGTAAAGGATTGGCCATGGCGTAGGCTAGCCGCCAATTGTTCGGTGATATCTGCTGCCAACTGAATCACCTGATGAAGCGGTAATGCTTGCACTTGCTGGGTGCTCACCAGCAGCAGGTTTTGGGCTGCTTGGTTGAGGTTTTGAATGTGCAGAGTATCATCCAGCACGATGACGGCTGTACTGAGCTGATCAACCAAATTAACGCTAGGATGTGGGTTCTGTTCTGCCATGAGTATCAGTATATATGCACCAAAATGGTGCGTAAACATTTTTCGTCATTTCAGGCTTGATTGGCAATGACGACAGGGGTAAACAAAAAAGCCCTCAATAATGAGGGCTTTTTAATTATCTGCTCAGCGCTTAATTAGCAGGAGTAGTATAGGTCAAACTCAACTGGGTGAGTGACCATGTTTACTGCTTCCACTTCACCTTGCTTCAGTTCGATGTAACCATCGATCATGGAGTCAGTGAAGACGCCGCCACGAGTCAAGAACTCACGGTCTGCGTCAAGAGCGGCTAGGGCTTCTTCCAAGCTACCAGCTACAGTTGGGATAGCAGCAGCTTCTTCAGCTGGCAGGTCATACAAGTCCTTGTCAGCAGCGTCGCCAGGGTGGATCTTGTTCTGGATACCGTCAAGGCCAGCCATCATCAAAGCGGAGAACGCTAGGTATGGGTTAGCAGTTGGATCAGGGAAACGAACTTCTACGCGACGACCCTTAGGGTTGGAAACGTATGGGATACGGATAGAAGCAGAACGGTTACGGGCAGAGTAAGCCAGCATAACAGGTGCTTCAAAACCAGGCACCAGACGCTTGTAAGCGTTAGTGGAAGCGTTAGTGAAAGCGTTCAAAGCCTTAGCGTGCTTGATAACACCACCGATGTAGTACAGAGCCATCTCGGATAGACCGCCGTAGCCGTCACCGTTGAACAGGTTTACGCCGTCTTTAGCGATGGACATGTGTACGTGCATGCCGGAACCGTTGTCACCAACGATTGGCTTAGGCATGAAGGTCGCTGTCTTACCGTAAGCGTGAGCAACGTTGTGTACGCAGTACTTGGTGATTTGTACTTCGTCAGCTTTGCGAACCAAGGTGTTGAACTTGGTGCCGATTTCGTTTTGGTTGGCAGTTGCCACTTCGTGGTGGTGTACTTCAACTTCAACGCCCATGGCTTCCATGGCGTCACACATGGCAGCACGCATGTCGTGAGAGGAGTCTACTGGTGGTACGGGGAAGTAGCCGCCTTTAACGCGTGGACGGTGACCTGTGTTGCCGCCTTCGATGGTGGCGTCAGACTGCCAAGCAGCTTCTTCAGAATTGATTTCGTACATGGCGCCTTGCATGTCGGCTTTCCACTTCACATCGTCAAATACGAAGAACTCAGGCTCAGGACCGAAGAATGCAGTGTCACCGATACCAGTGGACTTCAAGTATTCTTCAGCACGGTTAGCAACGGAACGTGGGTCACGGTCGTAGCCCTGCATGGTGCTTGGCTCGATAACGTCACAACGTAGGTTAATGGTAGCGTCTTCGGTGAATGGATCTAGTACAGCAGAAGAATCATCAGGCATGATGATCATGTCAGATTCGTTGATGCCTTTCCAACCAGCAACGGAAGAACCGTCGAACATCTGGCCTTCGCTGAAGAAGTCTTCGTCAACAGCTTTGGATGGGATGGTAACGTGCTGTTCTTTACCTTTGGTGTCGGTGAAACGCAGGTCGACCCAACGAACATCATTGTCCTGGATCATTTTCAAAGTATTAGAAGACATCTTGTCTCTCCATATTGGCCAGCTCAGGGCTGGGTTGGTTAACACGATTTCAATGTAGCAACACTGTAACGGGTTGCCACTGCATAGGAAAGTCGACCTTGGTCGATTTTTTCTGCTTTGGCTGTCATATAGCAACAGGTGTGCCAAGTTTTAATTTCTGTGGCAAAAGGCCATGTTTTTGTCAGAAATTGATAGAAAATTGCTAGCGTGGCGATAAAGCGTAGCTATGTTACTCCGATTAACGGCAGATTTCATCAGTTGCCGGGCTTGAAACAGGGGTTTTTGCGCTACGCTGGTGCGTTCGGTCCGCGTGGTTATGGGTAGGTTGAGTAATAAGTGAACCATTATGGTGCAAAAATAGCGTATTGTGCACTATTGTGGTGCGCTGGATGAGTTGGAGGGGTCAGCTTTATTATTCTAGCAGCACAGCATCGAGCGCAAAACAATGCTATAATACGCGCGCGAAATTTACGGCCCCGCAAAAACGGGGCGCATTGGAGTCAAACATGATTGAAAAATTAAGAAACGTAGCCATCGTGGCTCACGTAGACCACGGTAAAACCACGCTGGTTGATAAACTATTGGACCAGTCGGGTACCCTGGATCGTCGTGACCAAGGGGCTGAGCGTATTATGGACTCCAATGATCAGGAAAAGGAACGTGGCATTACCATCCTGGCCAAGAACACCGCCATCAACTGGAATGGTTATCGTATTAACATCGTGGACACCCCTGGGCACGCCGACTTTGGTGGCGAGGTAGAGCGTGTGCTGTCCATGGTGGACTGCGTGCTCTTGTTGGTTGATGCGGTGGATGGGCCCATGCCGCAAACACGCTTTGTAACCCAGAAGGCTTTCCAGCAAGGTTTGAACCCCATTGTGGTTATTAACAAGATTGACCGTCCAGGTGCGCGCCCTGATTGGGTCATGGATCAGGTATTTGATTTGTTTGATCAGTTAGGTGCTACCGAGGAGCAGTTAGACTTCCAGGTTGTCTACGCCTCTGCCTTGAATGGTATTGCTGGTATAGAACCAGATGAAATGGCCGACGATATGCAGCCTTTATTTGAGGCCTTGGTTGAGCATGTGCAGGCTCCTGATGTGGACACAGAAGGTGATCTACAGATGCAGATTTCCGCCCTGGACTACTCCAGCTACGTGGGTGTTATCGGTATCGGTCGTGTAACGCGTGGTACCCTTACCGCTGGTCAGCAGGTAATGGTGGTTGATCGTGAAGGTAATCAACGCAAGGCCAAGGTACAGCAGGTAATGGGCTACCTTGGGCTAGAGCGCGTTGACCAGCCTTCCGCTACCGCTGGTGACATTGTATGTATTACCGGTATTGATGGTCTTAACATCTCCGATACCCTGTGTAGCCTAGAAAACATTGAAGCGCTACCTGCCTTGAGCGTTGATGAACCAACGGTTTCCATGACCTTCCAGGTTAACGATTCACCCTTTGCCGGCCAAGACGGTAAATATGTAACCAGCCGCAACATCAAAGAGCGTCTGGAGCGTGAATTGATCCACAACGTGGCATTGCGTGTCGAACAGGGTGCCTCTCCCGATCAGTTTATCGTCTCTGGACGGGGTGAATTACACCTGTCTGTATTGATCGAAACCATGCGTCGCGAAGGTTTTGAGTTGGGTGTGTCTCGCCCGCAGGTAATTCAAAAAGAAGTCGATGGCGTCATGATGGAGCCCTACGAAGCCGTATTGATTGACTGTGAAGACGAGCACACGGGTTCTTTGATGGAAGAGTTAGGTCGTCGTAAGGCAGAGATGACTAACATGGAGCCTGATGGTAAAGGTCGTACTCGTTTAGAGTTTGTAGTGCCTTCCCGTGGCTTGATTGGCTTTCGTGGTCAATTCCTAACCCTAACCTCTGGTAGTGGTGTGATGACCTCTGTGTTTGATCATTACGGTGAGGTGAAGCAGGGGCCAATGGCCGAGCGTCAAAATGGCGTGTTGGTGTCCATGGTGGCTGGCAAGGTGCTGGCGTTTGCACTATTTAACCTACAGGATCGCGGTCGTTTGATGATTGATCCAAATATCGATGTCTATGAAGGTATGCTGATTGGTATTCATAGTCGCTCTAACGATCTGGTGGTGAACCCAACTAAGGGTAAGCAGTTGACCAATATTCGTGCCGCAGGTACTGATGAAAACATTCAGCTAACGCCGCCTATTCGCCACAGTTTGGAGCAAGCCTTGGAATTCATTGAAGACGATGAATTGGTAGAAGTGACTCCCAACCATATTCGTTTACGTAAGAAGTTGTTAAAAGAGCATGAGCGTAAGCGCGCTTCTCGCGGCGCTTAATGTGTAGCCAAGGCTAACTAAATAGGGGTGAGTGCTTAGCAGTCGCCCCTTTTTTTGTTTCTCCGGGGCTATTTGCCAGGAACTTTGTGCTAACCTTTTAGGTCAGTAAGTTAAATACTGTTGGAATTAATTATAA
>JAERSU010000246.1 GCA_016845445.1 Oceanospirillaceae bacterium
TTGGACTGGAGTATTGGAGCCATAATTGGCGCATCCAGTATGGATGGGGTGCTGCGTGGCTGTGGCAGTGAGCTCTTGTCCTTGGCGGCATGGGTGGCGGCTTATTTTGTGGCCCGCATGTTTGCTTCACAGCTCAGTGCCATAATGGATAATTGGATTGACAATGACCAGATCCGCTTTGCCGTCGCCTTGCTGATATTGTTTGTTGCCACGCTCGTTGTTTCTGGCTTGCTGATTAACATGGTTAGTAAGCTGATAGCCATTACCGGACTTACCACTACCGATCACCTATTTGGCATGGTGTTTGGGGTCTTGCGTGGTGGGCTAGTTGTGGTTGTGATTGTGTCTCTGCTGTCATTATCACCCATTAGTGGCGATAGCTGGTGGCAGAACTCTATATTAATCCCTCACTTTGTCATCATTGATGGTTGGACCTATAAGGTGACCAATGAAGTGGGGAATGTCCTAAATTTGATTGAACCGGCACTGACAATGGTGCCCAACGAGGAATAACACATGTGTGGTATTGTCGGCATCGTTGCCAAGTCCCATGTTAACCAGGATATATTCGATGCATTAACCTTTTTGCAGCACCGGGGGCAGGATGCTGCTGGTATGGTTACCTGTAATGACGGACGATTTTATCTACGCAAGGACAATGGCATGGTGCGTGATGTATTTCGTACCCGTCACATGCAACGACTTATTGGTAATATGGGCATAGGGCACGTACGCTACCCAACTGCCGGTAGCTCAAGTGCAGCCGAGGCACAACCGTTTTATGTAAACTCGCCATATGGTATAGCCCTAGCGCATAATGGCAACTTAACCAATGCCAATGAAATCGCAGAAAGCATATTTAAAGCCGATCTGCGTCATATTAATACTAATTCTGATTCAGAAGTATTGCTCAATGTGTTAGCTCACGAACTACAACGACTGGGCCAGTTGGTACCTCGGGCAGAGGATATTTTTTACGCTGTTTCTCAGTTACACCGTCGTTGTCGTGGAGGTTATGCTGTGCTTGCCATGATTACTGGTCACGGTATTGTTGGTATTCGCGATCCCCACGGTATCCGTCCATTATGCTATGGCGTGCGCCACACGGATACTGGCCCTGAATATATGGTTGCTTCAGAAAGTGTGGCATTGGATGCTGCTGGTTATCAGTTGGTGCGTGATATTGAACCAGGTGAAGCAATTTACATTAATGCTGAAGGTGAAGTCTTCACCAAACAATGTGCCGAGAATCCACAGCTAATACCCTGTTTGTTTGAATACGTATACCTAGCCCGCCCAGACTCGGTTATGGACGGTGTATCTGTGTATAAGGCACGTTTAAAAGCGGGTGAGTTTCTTGCCAAGCAGATTCTAGAAGAATGGCCTGAACATGATATTGATGTGGTTATTCCTATTCCAGACACCAGCCGTACGGCCGCTACTGAATTGGCTAGTATGCTAGGTGTTAAACAACGCGAAGGCTTCATCAAGAACCGCTATATCGGTCGTACTTTTATAATGCCTGGTCAGCAACAACGGAAAAAGTCTGTGCGCCAGAAGCTCAATCCTATTGAATTGGAATTTCGCGACAAGAATGTCCTCTTGGTGGATGATTCGGTAGTGCGTGGCACCACCTCGCAACAAATCATTGAAATGGCCCGCGAAATGGGTGCCAGGAAAGTTTACTTTGCTTCTGCGGCACCGGCTGTGCGCTATCCCAACGTGTATGGCATTGATATGCCTAGCGCCACCGAACTGGTCGCTCATGGGCGTACTGATGACGAGGTTGGGGTAGAAATAGGCGCCGACCGTATGATTTACTTGCGTCTTGATAATCTCATTAAGTCCACCCAAGGTGGTGATATCAAGATCGATCAGTTTGACTGTTCCGTATTTGATGGCAAGTACATCACTGGCGACATCGATGACGCCTACTTGGCGCGCTTGGAACAGGCGCGTAACGATGACGAAATGAATAAGAAGAATGCTGATTTGGTGGACACAGCAACAGCCACCAATATGCAAAGTAAAATGTAATTAACCTATTAGACCATTAGCATGAACGATCTAGTCAAACGCCAGGCTCGTCTACAGCAATTGCTGCTAGATTCAGATACCACGACCCAAGCGGTACGTGCTGGCCAAATGTCAGGGGTAGAGCAAGAGCACAATGATGCTATCTACACGACCTCAAGTTTTGTCTATGGCAGTGCCGCAGAAGCAGCAGGGCGCTTTGGTGGTAGTGAACCAGGTAATATCTATTCACGCTTTACCAACCCTACTGTTGCCACCTTTGAGAAACGCATGGCCGCCTTGGAAGGGGCCGAACGTGGGGTCGCAGCCAGTTCTGGTATGGCGGCCTTGAGCAGTATATTTTTTGGTCATCTGCAGCAGGGTGATCATGTGGTATCGTCGAACAGTATCTTTGGTTCCATTGTTGGTTTGTTTGACAATATTATCAGTAAGTTTGGTATTCAGGTTACCTACGTATGCCCAACCGATCATGAGGCTTGGCAGGCAGCTATGCAATCGAATACCAAGATGCTGTTTTGTGAATCGCCTTCCAACCCCTTAGCGGAAGTCGCCGATATCGGTTATTTAGCCGGCTTAGCTCATGCTAACAACGCCTTGCTAGTTGTCGATAATTGTTTTTGTACCCCTGCCTTACAGAATCCACTGGCCCTGGGTGCCGATATCGTCATGCATTCGGCTACCAAGTACATTGATGGTCAAGGCCGCTGTGTAGGTGGCATTGCCTTGGGCAGCGAAGAGCTTATGGAGCCTGTGCATGGTTTTTTGCGTACTGCAGGTACGACCATGAGCCCGTTTAATGCATGGGTGTTTATTAATGGCTTGGAAACCTTGGCCTTGCGCATGCAGGCCCATTGCCAGTCGGCCATGCAGGTGGCACAGTGGTTAGCACAGCAACCCCAGGTGGAACGGGTTTATTACTCTGGATTAACCAGCCATCCTCAGCACCAATTAGCCAAACGTCAGCAAAGTTATTTTGGTGGCGTGGTTAGTTTTGATGTGGCAGGTGATCAAGATGCCGCTTGGCGTTTTGTGGATCACACTCAATTGCTGTCTATAACGGGTAATTTTGGGGATGCCAAATCCACCATTACCCATCCGGCTACCACCACCCACGGACGCATGACAGAAGAGGCTAGGGCCGCTGCTGGCATTAGCGATAGTCTATTACGTGTGTCTGTTGGTTTAGAGCATGTGGATGATATTATTGCCGATTTGCAGCGCGGCTTAGATGCAGTATGAACGCTTACGCTGAGTCCTCTAGTAGCGCTGCAAAGGATAAATTGCAATTAGCTTTGACTGAGCTAAAGCAGTTTTTGCATTCCAGTACACCCAAGGCCTGGGTCGATAAAGCGTTACAAAACCTAGATATCCTGCTGATAGACCATGCACACTGTGAAAAAAAGGCTGCGGCAACGGCCATGCAGTTGATGTTTCGCTATCCGCGCAAGGCCCAACTGCTTACGAAGATGTCGCGCTTGGCTCGTGAAGAGCTGATTCACTTTGATCAGGTGTGCCGCATTATGCAGCAACGGGCAATCGCTTATGATCATCTCACGGCTGCCCGATATGCTAGCGGTTTGCACAGTCTTGTGCGTACCCATGAACCGTTAAAGCTAATGGATACCTTGATTATCGGTGCTTTTGTTGAAGCGCGTTCCTGTGAGCGTTTTGCCGTGTTGATTCCTCAGCTAGATGATGAGTTGGCTAAATTTTATCACTCCTTACTCAAGTCTGAAGCTCGTCACTACCAAGATTATCTTAAGCTGGCCTTGGCCGAAGCCAGGTCAGCGGGCGGGCCAGGAGAGGAGGGTTTTTGGCAGCGTGTAGATGAATTTAGGCAGTTGGAAACGGCGTTGATTTTGGACGCCGATGAGCAATTTCGTTTTCATAGTGGCACCCCAGCCTAATAGGTTTTTATAAGAGATCGTCAGAATGCAAAATAAAGTCTTGTTGGCTAATCTATTGATGCTCATTGCCGCGGCTATCTGGGGCTTTGCCTTTGTCGCACAGCGACTTGGTATGGAAACCATGGGGCCGCATTTGTTTAATAGCGTGCGTTTTCTAATGGGCGGCATCGCCTTATTGCCAT
Organism: Oceanospirillaceae bacterium; assembly: GCA_016845445.1. Classification (GTDB taxonomy): domain Bacteria; phylum Pseudomonadota; class Gammaproteobacteria; order Pseudomonadales; family Balneatricaceae; genus Njordibacter. The sequence continues at coordinate 4,124 of JAERSU010000246.1, forward strand.
TGGTATTTTGGTTGTCAGGGCGCCCAGGCAGTGCAACAACTAAAAACTCCAGTAACCGACGCCTGCTATTAGCGGGTATTGTGGCTGGTTGTTTCTTATTCGCTGGCGCCACCTTGCAACAGGTCGGTTTGCAGTACACCACGGCCGGCAAAGCCGGTTTTATAACGGGCCTGTATATCTTTTTTGTGCCTGCTATTGGGTTGTTGTTTGGCATGCGCACCAGCCTTGGCACCTGGCTGGGTGCTGCCCTAGCGATTTGGGGACTTTATTTATTATCCATTCGCGATACCTTTAGTTTAAGTTACGGTGATACCTTGCAAGTGCTATGCGCCTTTGCTTTTGCCGGCCATGTCTTGGTGATCGGTTACCTTGCCAAGCGTTTTGATACCATCAAACTGTCAGCTATACAGTTTATCGTAGCAGGTTTTCTTGCCTTGCTGGTGGCTATTGCTACGGAAACCATCGCTTGGCAGATGATTGTCGATACCGCCTTGCCTTTGGCTTACGCTGGCCTAATGTCAACGGGTGTTGCCTATACTTTGCAGGTGGTGGCGCAGCAGCATGCCCACAGTTCACATGCCGCCATTATTCTTAGTTCTGAAGGTGTGTTTGCCGTGCTGGGCGGTTGGTGGTTGCTGGATGAAGTCTTGCCAGCAGCAGGTTTATTCGGTTGTGCACTGATGCTAGCAGGCATGTTGTTGTCACAACTGTGGCCCACCTCTAAAGCCAAGCCTGAGCAGCTTACAAATGTCACCGGCTAAAGCTTGTTAGTTGGTGCCCTTGGGGCCAAACAACTGGTACTATAATTGGCTAGCATTAGGCGCTACATTATAACCTCCTACTGATCCGTTAGATTGAGCCATTCTATGTTAAGCCAGCTACAGCCAACTTGCCCTGAACAATTGTTATCCCGCGCCAAGGGCATGCAGTCAATGCCCACCGCCGTTATCAATGCCGGTACTGAACTGGCTATGGTGAGTGCCAAACAGGCCGCCGATGAAGGCATTATTAGGCCAATTTTGGTGGGCGATAGTGAAGCGATTACCTCCCTGGCCAAACAGCTGCATTGGACCCTAAAGGCAGATCAAATTGTGCATGCGCTAGGCGAACAAGCCAGTGCCGAAGCCGCCGTTGCCCTAGTGCATGAGGGGCAAGCTAAACTGTTGATGAAAGGGCATGTGCATTCAGACACCCTGTTGCGGGCGGTACTCAATAAAGACAAAGGCCTGCGTACCGGCAAGCGTCTCAGTCACGTATTTCACATGTCTGTACCCGAGAGTGATAAGGTCTTGTGTATTACTGATGCGGTGATCAACATCGCCCCAGATCTAACCACCCAACATCATATATTTAACAATTGTGTTGAGCTAATGCAGGCCTTGGGTTATGAAAAACCCAATGTAGCGCTATTATCGGCTGCCGAACTACCCACAGCGGCCATGCCATCGAGCATGCAGGCTAAGGAATTCTTAGATGATATGAGCGCCCAGCAAAAAGCCGCGGCTAGGGTGTTTGGTCCTGTGGCTTTTGATGGTGCAGTGTCTCCAGAAGCCGCTGCAATTAAAGGTATTACGCAAGCGGGCGCAGGCCATGCAGATGTTTTGCTGGTGCCTAATATTGAAACCGGGAATGCCATTTTTAAGCAGCTCGTTTATTTTAATGCAGCCACAGCGGCGGGATTAATACTCGGAGCCCAAGTTCCTATCATGCTCACTTCACGTGCTGACCCACCCGTAGCGCGACTGGCCTCTGCTGCTCTGGGTGTTGTGTATGCTAACTGGCAGCAAAACCAAGCTTAAACCCTCCTACCAGGGGAGGAACGAGCCATGCTAGAAAACACCGCCTTTGCCCTAGTGTTGTTGGCTGCCATACTGCATGCCAGTTGGAATGCCTTGGTAAAAATAAACACCAAACCCTTATTAGCCATCAGTCTGATGTTTGGTTGTATTTGTGTGTTAACCCTTGCTTTAGTGCCCTGGTTAACGCCTTTATCGATGCCACTATGGCTGTTGTTGGGCGTCTCATTAGTGTGTCATTTTGGCTACAAGGTATTCTTGCTGCGAGCGTTTAAGCAAGGCGACTTTTCCCTGGCTTATCCCATTGCCCGAGGCAGCGCGCCCCTATGGGTGTTATTGGTCAGTAGTTTGGTTTGGCCCCATGAGCTTGATCAGCAGCAGGTGGTTGGCGCTCTACTGATTATAGCTGGTATTTTGGTGCTCACTAATTGGCGGCGCTTGCGCGAGCAATTAGGCCTCATATACGCGGCTTTGGCGACCGGCGCCTGGATAGCCGCCTACAGCTTACTTGATGGCTACGCAGCCAATCAAACGGATGCCCTTGTTAGTTACCTGTTCTGGTTGTTTATGCTGGATGGCTTAATTATTAATGCTTATGCTTATTATCGACATCAAGGTGAACTGATACAGGCCTATCGACAACATTGGCGCACGGCCTTGTTAGGAGGCGGTTTTTCTTTTGCCGCCTACAGCTTGTGTTTATGGGCCATGACCATTATTCCGGTAGCCGTTGTTTCAGCACTTAGAGAAACCTCGGTATTAGTGGCGGTATTAATTGGTGTGGTGTGGTTAAAGGAGCAACTAGTGTGGCGACAATATATTGCCGCCATAACCATATTATTAGGCTTGCTAGCCCTGCGTTTGGCCTAACTTTCAGTGAGCTGATGCATTAATTTAGCCAGTTTTTCGATACCTGGGGCAATCATTTCTGGGGCAATAGAAGAATAACCCAGGCGGAAGTAGTTCAAGGGCGGGTGGTCACTTAAAAAATGAATATCACCCGCTTCAATAAAAATGCTGTGCTCAGCTGCCAGTTTTTTTAGTTCTCTTGCATCCAAGTTACTAGGCCCTTTGATCCAATAACAAGAGCCGCCGAAGGTGGGTTGTTCAAAGGCATCAGGCATCCACTTGTGTAGCGCTTCTGCCATGATTTTGTGACGTTCTTTATAGGCAGTAACCAGGTTGCTGGCTAATGAATCAAAATACCCACGGGCGACAAATAAACCAATTGAGCGTTGGTTGTTAGCGGGCGGGTGGCGCATCATTAGGCGGCGCAATGAACGTGCCTCGGCAATCAGTTCTTTACTGGCAACCAGGTAGCCAAGGCGCAGGCCTGGGGCTAGGGTTTTAGAAAAACTACCGATATAAATGACCCGGCCATGCTTATCCAGGCTTTTCAAAGCAGGAGAAGGTGCTTGCTTGAAATTAGTTTCGCACTCGTAGTCGTCTTCAATGATGACAAAGTCATGTTCGTTGGCCATTTCAAGTAGTTGGCGTCGACGATCCAGGGGCATGGTGACGGTGGTGGGG
>JAERSU010000247.1 GCA_016845445.1 Oceanospirillaceae bacterium
GTTGAGAAGCCACCATTGTCGCAAGTTGCGTCCCAAACCATCGGCGTACGACAACCATCACGTCCCTTAAATTCAGGCCAAAACTCAATACCGTAAGGGTCTTGCAGAGCCTTGTAGGGTACATCAGCTTCGCTAAACCCTAATTCTTCGCCTTGATAAATACAAGCAGAACCACGCATGGCCATCAGCAAGGCGTTAAGGGTTTTTACCGCCTGATCAGTCAGTTGCCAACGTGACTTAAAACGCATCACATCATGATTGGAATAAGCCCAACAGGCCCAGCCATCGGCTGCTACTGCATCCAACTTATCAAAAGTTTGTTTTATCCAGCTAGGCGTAAGCCTATTGGCCTGCAAAAACTCAAAGGCATAACACATGTGCGCCCGACGTTCGCCCGCGGTATATTCACCAAGAATTTCCAAGCCATACTGGGCATCACCAATTTCGCCAAGCATGGTGCGGCCTTCATATTGATCCAGCAAACCACGGAAGCGCTCTAAAAACAGTAGATTTTCTGGCTGGTTCTTCGAATACAGATGTTCTTGATGATTGTAGGGATTCACCGATGGTGCAATATTGGCATTGCGTCGATCTTTTGCTAGAGCTGGATTAGAACGCAGCTGCTTATCGTGCATGTAGAAATTAATGGTATCCAAACGGAAGCCATCCACCCCCTTATCCAACCAGAATTTGGTCACCTCCAGCAAGGCATCTTGAACGGCAGGACAATGAAAGTTCAAATCAGGTTGCGAGGACAAAAAATTGTGCAAGAAGTACTGTTCACGCCGGGCATCCCATTGCCAGGCAGAACCACCAAAAATAGATAACCAATTATTTGGTGGTGTACCATCGTCTTGCGGGTCAGCCCATACATACCAATCAGACTTGGCGTTGTCACGACAGCTGCGGCTTTCAGCAAACCAAGGGTGTTGATCAGAACTATGGGACAACACTAGATCAATCATGATCTTTAAACCCAAGCTGTGGGCGGTGGCCAGCATGACATCAAAGTCCGCCATGGTGCCAAACATGGGATCGATATCACAATAGTCAGACACATCGTAGCCGAAATCCTTCATGGGCGATTTGAAGAACGGTGAAATCCACACGGCATCCACGCCTAATTCAGCTATATAGGGTAAGCGCTTGGTGATACCTTGCATGTCGCCGATACCATCACCATTGCTATCTTGATAGCTACGTGGGTAGATCTGATAGATGACGCCGCCCTTCCACCAGTTGTTATTTGATTCTGACATCTTTTTATTCCTATTTTACCGAGCCAGCTAATAAGCCGCGGACTAGATACTTCTGTAGGGCAAAGAACACCGCCAGAGGTACGGCAATAGAAACAAAGGCAGAGGTTGCCAAAATTTCCCAATTACCTCCTCGGGTACCCAATAATTCAACAATCTTGGCGGTCATCACCACCGTGTTACCACTGGAATCAATCAAGAACACCTTGGCCACCAGCAAGTCATTCCACGTCCACAGGAACTGAAAGATGGCAAAGGAAGCCAAAGCTGGAAAACTCAACGGCAAGATAATCCGGGTAAATATCTGAAACTCAGTGGCACCATCTACCCGAGCATTTTCAATAATGTCTTTCGGTAGACCCGCCATATAGTTACGCAACAAATAGATAGCTAGGGGTAAGCCAAAGCCTGTGTGAGCCAGCCACACACCTAAATAGCCTTTGCCAATGCCAATGTTCATATGTAGCTTAAGCAGTGGAATGAGCGCCAACTGCAATGGCACCACCAGCATTCCCACGATCACCGCCACCAAGATGGCGCGCCCAGGGAAACGCATCCAGGCCAAGGCATAGGCTGCAAAAGCAGCGATCAAGATGGGTATAATGGTGGCCGGAATGGTCACCGTCATGGTCGCTAAAAACGCCCCGGCCATGCCTTCTACATTGCTTTTATCAAACAAAACTTTCTGATAATTAGCCAGCGTAAATTGCGGCGGTACCGTCGCTGTGAAGAACACACGCTGACCGCGAGAGCCCTTAAATGGCTGGGTATTTACCATACGGTAGCGGCCATCATGGGACACGCTAATGGTACCGCCCTTGCGTAGCTCGGCGGTGTCTCCGGCCTTATAACTGTCAATAGCCTTGGAAGAAATGCCCCATACAGAGATTTTCATGTGCGCGTCTTCTGCAAACAAATCGCCTTCAATAACAAACAAATCGCCCACCTGCTGCTGGGCTTCGGGCTTGGCAGCACGCACCATCATGTTCTGCTCGCTGGAGAACATGGACGCCCACCAGCCGCTATTACCAATCTGGTCAACAGTGCGGAAAGAGGATACAAATAAACCTAGGGTTGGGAAGATCCACAAGGCCACCAAGAAGGCCACGGATAGATGCACGGCCCACTTTAACGACGAACGGGTGTGTATAGCTGACATAACTTAATCCATCTCTCTACGGGCGTTACGAATATTGAGCAACAATATCGGCATAACCAATAACATAATCATCATGGCAGCAGCCGAACCCACACCCCAATCATTGGCCCGGAACAACTTATCAAACATATAGTTAGCCAATACTTGAGTTTCCCACTGGCCATTGGTCATGGCATAAACGATATCAAATACCTTTAATACGGTTACCGTAATAGTGGTCCATACCACCAGAATGGTAGGCATGATCTGTGGCACCTTAATGCTAAAGAAAATCTGGAAGGGGTTGGCGCCATCAACGATGGCCGCCTCGACAGTCTCCTCTGGAATACCGCGCAATGCTGCCGACAAGATCACCATGGCAAAGCCCGTTTGAATCCAGATCAACACCACCATTAACAAGAAACTGTTCCACGGAATCTGTGTCAGCCAAGTTTGCGGATCGTTTTGTGTGAGCGCCACATAGATAGCATTTAATACGCCTATCTGTTCCTGCCCTGCCGGGCGGGCGTCATACACCAGTTTCCAAATAACCGCTGCACCAACAAAGGAGATAGCCATAGGCATAAAGATGATGGATTTGGCCGCATTGCCCCAGCTAATGCGATCGGTCAATTGCGCCGCTAACAGACCAAAAGCCGTGGCAAAGGCTGGCACCACCAGCAACCACAGCATGTTGTTCCACAGGGCTTCAACAAACTTAGGCTCATTAAACATTTGCACATAATTATCCAAACCCACCCAAACAAACACATTGCCAGGCTGACGTTCGGTCAAAGACAGGTACAAGGTTTCGTAGATTGGGTAACCAAGATATAAAGCCAAGACAGACAAGGCGGGCAGCAAAAACAACCATGGACGCACCATATTTGCA
>JAERSU010000248.1 GCA_016845445.1 Oceanospirillaceae bacterium
TTTAAGCTTAAAGTAAATGCTTAAATGGCAGATTTGCAATAAATAATTGGGCAAACCCTTTAGGCGACTAGTATTAGGTAACCTTGTGGACGGTTTGAAAACGGGCTTGTTGCCAGGAACCTGTGTGCATAATGTCTTTTAACGTCATGACCGTGTGCCATACATCTTCGTAACGCACATACAGTGGTGCAAAACCAAAACGTAATATATCTGGAGCACGAAAGTCACCAATAATATTGCGCTCAATAAGATTTTGCATAATGGCGTAACCCGCCTCGTGGTAAATAGAAACTTGATTACCACGCGCCTTGCTATCTGCTGGTGAGGCCAAAGCAAATTCTGGACAATGCTCCCCTAGCAAGGCAATAAACAATTCACCAAGGCGTTGTGCCTTGCACCGCAAACTAACTAAATCAGCCTGCTCAAACACCTCCAAGGATGCTTCTAGTGCAGCGTTGGCCAATACGGCTGGTGTACCACAAAGGGCCTGGCTAATGCCGGCATGTGGTTGGTATTGATCACTAAAGGCAAAGGGCTTGGCATGCCCCATCCACCCGCTTAAGGGCTGCTGTAAGTCCGCTAGATGCTGCTTTGCCACATACAGGAACGCCGGTGATCCTGGACCTGCATTAAGGTATTTGTAAGTACAACCAACGGCAAAATCGACGCCGCAGGCATCCAACTCAAGGGGCATTGCCCCTACGCTATGACACAGATCCCACAACACCAGGGCGCCTTTATCGTGTGCCCGTTGGGTGACTGCCTGCATATCCCACAAGGCACCGGATTTATAATGACTATGGGTCAGCAATAGCAATGCAGTATCATCATCAATGGCCTCCAGCACCTGATCACGGGGCACGGCCACCACCTGCACTCGATCGCCCAACATCCGCTCCAGTCCCTGCAATAAATACAGGTCAGTGGCAAAATTGCCTGTTTCCGTCACCAGCTTGCTCCGCTCCGGGCGCATGGCAACGGCTGCCGCTGCCAATTTAAAGATGTTCACTGACGTAGTGTCTGCCACCAGGGTCTGGCCCTTATCAGCACCAATTAACTGGCCAATACGATCTCCTAGCTGAGTTGGTTTACTAATCCAATCATGACTATTCCAACTTTTAATAAGGTCTTGCCCCCACTGTTGTTTAATCACCTGCTGCATTTTTTCTGCCGTCGCAGTTGGTAAGGCCCCTAATGAGTTACCATCAAGGTAAACCTGGCCTGCGGGCAAATCAAACAGGTCACGTAGATGGGCGTTGCTGTCTTGCTTGTCTAAGTTTTGTAGGTAAGCTAAATCAATATTGCGCATAATTAGGTTCTCTAGATACTGGTGCGAACAGACCATAACTCTGGGAAAAATTCTAGGGCTAGTGCCTTCTGCAAATAACTCACACCAGCCGTACCGCCGGTACCTGTTTTAAAACCAATAATGCGCTGCACGGTCTTCATGTGATTAAAACGCCACTGGTGGAAATGATGCTCCATGTCTACCAGCTTCTCAGCCAGCTCGTACAAATCCCAGTGTTGTTCGGTATTTTGATACACCTTAAGCCAGGCTTGCTCAACGCTCTTGTTAGCCTGATAGGGCTTGCTCACATCGCGCTCTAATATGTCAGCATCGATATGAAAACCTCGGCTACTCAAAAGCTGCAGACAAATATCATACAAACTAGGTGCCTGCAGTATATTTTGTAGGTGTTGATAATGCAGTGGGTGATTCTTGTGAGCTTCTATCAAGGCTGCGTTTTTATTGCCTAAGATAAATTCCAGTTCTCGATACTGGTAGGACTGAAACCCAGAACTCTGCCCTAAAGAATCACGGAAAGAACTATAGTCTGACGGGGTCATGGTAACCAATACTTCCCAGGCATTGACCAGCTGCTGTTGAATACGAGCCACACGGGTCAGCATCTTGAACGCCGGACGCAGGTTATCTGCTTGAATCTGTTGAGCCGCTGCATGGGCCTCATGCAGGCATAATTTCATCCACAGTTCAGATGCCTGGTGTATTACCACAAACAGCATCTCATCATGCTGATCACTAAGTGGATGCTGCAAATCAAGCAAGGCATCTAGATGGAGGTATTGGCCATAACTCATATCCTGTTGCCAATGGATACTGGTTTCGTCTGTCACATCGATGGCATTGGGTTTACTAGTCATTGATCTCGCCCTTTGATTGTTGATCTTGGCAGTTTAGATAAAACAATGTATGGTGTAAATATCATAATTTTTGCCATTTTAATGAATAAAATACATACATAGATTTACCCACAATGCCAACTCGTTTAACCATACGCCAACTGCAAATGATCCGCGCTCTGCAACAAGCAGGTAGTGTTTCCGCTGCGGCACAGCAACTTCAAGTTTCTCAGTCAGCCTTAAGCCATCGCATCCGTGAAGCGGAGAGGCTACTAGGCAGTGACCTCTACCTGCGGCAAAATAAACGTTTGATACCCACGGTAACTGGCGAGCGTGTGGCTCACGCAGCCAACATCATTCTTGATGAACTAGAAAGAACAGAACAGGATATAGGGCAATTACAGGCTGGTATTGAGCGTAATCTACGCTTTGGCTTACATACTTATGCCAGTAGTTTGTGGTTGCCAATTATGATGCAATCTGTGGCTGAGCAATTACCGCAAATCAGTGTCCAGATATGTGCCGACATTAGCCTCAATCCATTAAACGCCTTGCGCAACAATGACATAGATATGGCCTTGATATCTGGCCATGTAACAGCTCCAGATTTAGTCTTCACACCATTATTTGACGATGAGTTGGTGGCCGTCATGTCTGCTGATCATTGGTGGACTAACCAGCCATCAATACAGGCCAGCGCATTTGCTCAGCAGACCTACATCGCCCATCACACCAACCCAGAGACAGGTCGAGAATATGACCTAGTATTCAGCGCCAACCAAATCCTCCCTAGTAGAGTCATTCGAGCTGGTATGAGTGAGGCGGTGATGGCGATGGTTGAGGCTAATTTAGGCGTCACCTTAATGCCAGCCTGGAGTGCGTGCTGTTATGCGGAGAAATTTGCCATTCAAATTCGACCACTGGCTGGCGAAAAACAAATTTTGCCTTGGCATTTGGCTTGCACTAAACAGTCAGCTAAAGAACAGCATGTGCAAGATTTTGCTATAATTGCCACAGCATTGATAAGTTCATATACCTAGTTTGCCCCAAGCTCACCAGCTAAACGAGCCATTCGTGTAACGCCAACCTAATTAGTGCCAGATTGCCTTAATTTCATAGGGATCTGGCATTGACCCCTCACCATGGTGACAAGCTATACTTGGCGGCCTAACTCATCCGCCAAGACCGTGCCGCCAACCATGCAAGACCTACTCAACATCCTAAACCGTGCTGTTAATGAATGGCAACCAAAGGAGCGCCCCACTTCTCGTCCTGTCTCGGCTGCTGAGCTAGCGCAGATAGTCGATATCAATCTCAGCGATGAAGGCCATGATATGGCAGCCATCGAACAGGCGGTGCAGGACTATTTGTACTATAGTCCAGCGGTATACAAAGCTGATTTCAACAAGCTACTCTATTCCGGCCAAAACGAACCAGCCTTGCTTGGTGACTGGATCACAGCCATGGGCAATGCCAATATGCACACCTATCAGATGGCCCCCGTTGCTACCTTGATGGAGCGGGAGTTAATCAAGCAGTGGAATCAACTCATTGGTTTTGACAAGGCTCCTGGTGGCGGCGATGGTGTACTGGTATCGGGCGGTAGCCAAGCAAACTTGATTAGTATGATGCTGGCTCGCCACAAGGCCTGCCCTGATTATAAAACCAAGGGCGCCCAAGGGCGCACCCTTGTCGCCTTCACCTCGGATCAGGCCCACTATTCCGCCGAAAAAGCCATGCATGTTTTGGGCTTAGGCACGGATAACCTGATGAAGGTGGCTTCTACGGTTGATGGCCGTATGAGCCCCGCAGCGTTACAGCAAGCCATTGCTGACTGCCAAGCCAAGGGCCATATACCCTTTTATATTAGCCTTACCGCCGGCACCACCGTAGTCGGCGCCTATGATGATGTAAAAGCTTGCCACGCCATTGCCGAGGCCCATAACATCTGGTTGCATATTGATGGCGCTTGGGGTGGCCCGGTAC
>JAERSU010000249.1 GCA_016845445.1 Oceanospirillaceae bacterium
CATCGAAACCTGCCCTGAAGCCCCCTATTACCCCGTAGCCTGTGCCTGGAGCCTGGCCGATGGCAGCATTAAATCCAGCCTTATTCTGCCCGCCGATGAGTGGCCGGCGGAAGTCTGCTACAGCGACCATCTTGATCTGAATACCATCATGTCCCAAGGTCATTCTGTCAAAGACATCATATTAGAAATGAACGATGACCTTGATGGCCAGTGGGTGATTTGCAATCCAGACTTTACCCCCGGGCAAAGTTTTGAGCATATTGCCGAAGCCATCGATATCCACCCCGCCTTTGAGTGGAGTGATAGCAATAACACCATGGAGGAAACCTTTGGTTCCTATTGGCGTGAAGAACTTCAAGAGCTGGCATTTGAACTAGAACTGGATTTTGCCCAGGCAGAAGATCAGGTACGCATCATGCAGTTATGCTGGGCCCGTGCGAACGATCTGGTGGCCCACGACTGGTAAGCAGCATGATAATTCCTTGGCAACAAATTGCTCCTCATACCCTCACCAACCTACTCGAAGAATACGCCAGCCGCGATGGCACTGACTATGGCCTGGTGGAAGTCTCCTTGCACGCCAAGGTGGAACAACTGCGCCACCAGTTAGCCACCGGCAAGGTGGTACTGGTGTACAGTGAATTACACGAAACCGTCAACCTACTGCCGGCAGAGCAATTCAGCTAGCAGGCTTGGGCCGCGACACAGGTACCACTGACGGCATACTCAAGCTGATTCTGACGATTAAAGCTGGGCGTTAACACGTAGGTATACCCACCGGCAGCGGCCGTACCTGTGCCCGTCAACACCCCTGTTCGGCTAGTGATGCCCACGCTGGCGGTATTGGTCGTAGCGGCAGGTGCCAGCAGGGTAAGTTCAGCAAAAGCATCACAGGCGCCTAAGTCATTACCGGCTTGCAGCAAACAAGCGGCTTGCGACAAACGCACCGCTTGGGTTTGCTGTACCACTTCCATAAACCGTGTATTTTGCATATAGCTTTGATAGGTGGGTACCGCATAAGCGGCAATGACCCCCATCATGGCCACCACTAGCAACATTTCCAAGAGACTAAAACCGGCCTCTTGCTGGGTTTTTGAAGACGTCTTCCATGACGAACTTACTGCACGCATGACAACCTCCTGTTGTCTGTTTTCTAGTCCTCTGCAGATGGATCCAAAACACCTGTGGAGACGTCGTTGTCGTGTTCATCACCAGCAATAGCATAGGCTTCGGCGGCCCAGGCACCTAAATCTATTTGTTGGCAACGGACACTGCAAAAAGGACGAAATTCATTGTCACTGCGCCACCTTATGGGCTTATGACATTGTGGACATGGGTACTCACGCATGATGTTTGGCTCTATCTAATAATTGTCGATGCAGATCATCAACCTGCTGCTGTAAAAAACCTAAATCGCCGCTATTGTCGATCAGCATATCAGCTTGCTGACAGCGTGTTTGGCGGTCCATTTGCTTGGCCATGATGGCAGCAATCTGACTGGCGTCGTTATTATCTCGCTGACTAGCCCTGGCCACCTGCTGATCTGGTTGCGCATCAACCACCACAATGGTATCCGCCAAGCCTTGCTGATCGGTCTCCAACAACAGTGGCGACACCAATAACACATAGGGGCTGTCGGCTTGCTGTAGTTGCTGCACAATAGAGACGCGTATCAGCGGGTGTAGCAATGCTTCCAGCCAAGCTTTGGCCTGCTCATCAGCAAAGATGAGCTGACGCAATAGCTGGCGTTGCAACTGGCCCTGGGCATCCAGCATCTGCTCACCAAAGTGCTCGGCAATGGCTTGCAAGGCGGGCATGCCGGGCGCCACCACTTCGCGGGCCACCACATCAGCATCGACAACCACAATGCCCTTGCCTGCCAGTTGATCACTGACTTGGGTTTTACCGCTGCCTATACCACCTGTTAAACCAACAATCATGGTCATGTTTTTCGGTCCATTCATTCAGCAATGATTAATCTAAACGGCAATTGTATCAAGAAAAATGGCCAGCTACCCTATTCATCTCAGCATGCTTCCCAACTGCAGTAAAGGTAGGTAAATGGCTAGCACCAGGCCACCTACAAGGCCTGCCAATAGCAAGGTAATTAGCGGTTCAAACAAGCCTTGTAGGTGCTGCATACGGACCTGTAGTTGCCCCTCCAAATCCGTGGCTATCTGTTGGCAGGCTTTGGCTACCTGACCGGTTTGCTGGGCCATGCTCAACATCAAGACCTGCTGTTCGGGTAAGCCTGCCCGAGCAAAGCCAACCGCCAAGGCATCTCCGGCCAAGAGGCGCTGCTTTATACAGGCTATTTGCCGGTGCATTAGCGGTAACTGACAGCTGGGTAAATACATATCCAAACTGCGCATCAAGGTCAGCCCACCTTGCATACCCGTGGCCAATATTTGAAACAAACGCCATTGCTGTTGCCAGATAAGCAATTGCCCCAGTACGGGGGCATGGGATAACAAGGCCAATAGTTTGCTGCCCACATAAGCGGATTTTGATGCCCACCAGAGGCTGCTAATGAGCAGAGCAAAAAAGCCCAACAAGCCCATCCAGGATTGTTGCAACCAGCTAGACACTTCCACCAGCTGCGCCGTCAATGGCGGTAGTTGGGCTGCCTGACCAGCGATCAGGCCGGCCATATTTGGCACCAGCCATAGTAGTAAGGTGAGGGCCACCATCAGCCCCACAACCAGAGTAATGGTTGGCATCAATAGTGCCCGCCGCAATTGCTGCTTAAAGCGCTGATGACCTGTACCTTGATCAACCAACTGGCTAAGCACAAAACCCAGCTGGCCACTGGCTTCTGCTGCACTTAACATGGCAATGTCCACATCGCTTAACAGCTTGCTCAGCTTTAACGCCTTGGCAAAGGTATTTCCAGCCCCTAGAGCCTGCTGCAACTGCCACAATTGCCAACGCAGGTTAACACTGGCTTTAGCTGGCACACTTAAGCGCACCACCTCTAATATAGGCAACTGGGCGCTGACCATGCGTTGCCATTGTTGCAACAAATAAAGGCGCTCTTCAGCGCTGACCAAGCGGGGCCTTAGATGCCAGCGGCAGACACGATGACAGGCCAGCATCTTGATGCCTTTGTGGGCCAATATAAGGCCTAACAACCAATGATTAGGGGCCTGTTCGACACCTTGTACTGGTTGCTGTTGGCTGTCGCTGCCCTGCCACAAATAACGCCCCATATTAGCCCCGTAGCTTACACCAACACCCGGGCCATTTCCGCCACACTGGTATCACCTGCCAACACCGCCATCATGGCCTGCTGTTGCAGGCTGGCTAGGTCTTCAACCCTAGGCGCTTGGCCTTTGGCAATGCTATGACGCTGCTCGGCGGCCACCTGCCAGAGTTCAAACACCCCAAAGCGGCCATGGTAACCACCCTGACAAAGCCCACAGCCCGTGGCTTGCCTTGGCTGTTCGACGCGCCCTTGATCATGCAAGGCTTGGCGCGCCAACTGCCAGGCCTGTGACTGCATCTGCCTTTGCCACCCTGGTGCCATGGGCCGTGCACAGTTGCCGCATAAACGTCGTAACAGGCGCTGATTAATCACCAGTTGCAAACTGTAGCTTAAGCCGGCTAAATCTATGCCAAGGCCAAAGCACCTTTGCACCGCTTCAAGGGCCGTATTGGTGTGCATAGAGGTAATAATCAAATGCCCAGTTTGGGCGGCCCTGATGGCAGTTTCAGCACTCTCATGATCACGTAACTCACCAAGCATAATGACATCCGGATCTTGCCTAAGCAGCGCCCTTAACAGGGTATTAAAGCCAACCCCAATACCCGCTTTAGGGGCTACCTGATGCACCCCATCAATGACCACTTCAACGGGATCCTCTAAGGTCATAATATTTCGCTCTGGTTCAAGCAGATAATGCAGAGCCGCGTACAAGCTGATGGTTTTACCCGCACCCGTGGGTCCGGTAATCATGATCAACCCTTGGGGCATAGCTAGGTGGTGCTTAAGCATGGCTAGCTGCTCCTGGTGCAGCCCCAAATCAGCCAGCGTCAATACCTGCCTACTGCGATTCTGTATACGCAGTACCAGCTTTTCGCCTAGGTGGCCCGGCAAGCTACTACAACGAATATGCAACTGCTGTTGCGCAATGGTGATTTGCATACGACCATCCTGAGGCAATCGCGTTTCCCCAATATCCATCTGCCCCAAGAGTTTAATGCGTACCACCATGGCCAAGCCCAAGGCGCTTGGCAGCCGAGTGAGCGGATGCAATAAACCATCCACGCGCAAACGCACCTGCCAGCCTTCGACCAGCGGTTCAATGTGAATATCTGAAGCATGGTAACTGCATGCTTTGCGCAGGCAGCCATCGAGTAGCCCAGGAGCGTCCTGGGCCTGAATATAAGCATCCAACATAAGCGTCCTTGCTACTGTTGTGTTGGGTAAATGTTAGAGCAGCTCGCCGTGTAACTGTCGGGCCAAGGTAACCGCATACTTGTCTGTCATGCCGGCAACAAAATCCATGGTTTTGCACAGCGCCTGATAGGCTGGCGCACCAAATTCAGGCGTATGCGTACCCATTAATGCCAGGTACTTCTGCGCCTTAAAGGACACCTTGCCATCCGCCTGACGACTGGCCTCAAGGGCCGCTGGCACAAAGCCATCAAGGATTTTTTCCAACATGGCATGGGCGCCCAATTCCGTCCTATAACGCTGCGGAGAAAGAAAAATCCGCTCCCTAGCCAGATGTTTAGCGTTACCAATCACGGCTTTGGTAACGGGATCAGCATGACCAATAAGATCACCTTGCAAACGGCCTTCAAGTAGCGCCTGTTGCTGTTCAATAAAGGCGATGGCACAGGCACTCACCAGGTAATCAATGACCTTGCCACGCAACAAGGCTAAACGTCGCGTGGAATAGTATTCATCCGTGGCAGGAATGCGTTCTGGTACCAGTAAGGGACCCGTGATAGGCGCCAGCAATTCCATGACATCCACTTCATCGAGTATGCCCAGTTCTACCCCATCTTCTAAATCAACGATGGCATAACAGATGTCATCAGCCGCTTCCATTAAATACACCAGCGGGTGGCGACACCAGTGGTTGTCGGCCAGCTGCAGAAGGCCTGTGCGCTGCGCCACCTGTGCTAAAATAGGGGCTTCTGCTTGCAAGGCGCCATATTTGCCTTTGCTCAGTGCTAAGGGATTATTCGACAACCAGGGGTACTTGATAAAACTGCCCATGGTGGCATAGGTTAAGCGCATCCCACCATCAAATTGGTGGTATTCCAATTGCGTAAGCGTACGTAGCCCCTGAGCGTTACCTTCAAAACTCAATAAATCCGTCAGCTGTGCCGCGGACAGCTCGGCCAGTTCACCAGCGGCATGATATTTGGCAAACCAATCACGTATGGCATTTTCGCCAAAATGACCAAATGGGGGATTACCAATATCGTGCCCCAGACAGGCCGACTGCACAATGGCACCGACATCATGGGGCTGAATCCAGGCTGGCCAATCCGCTTGCTGGCATAGTTGCTGGGCCACACTGATACCCAGACTACGGCCAACACTGGAGACTTCCAAACTATGCGTGAGACGATTATGCACATGGTCATTATGGGACAGGGAATGCACCTGGGTTTTAAACCCCAAGCGCCGAAAAGCACTGGAAAAGACAATACGATCATAATCCTTGTGAAATGGCGTACGCCCCATCTCATGGGTTTCTGTATGAGGTTTCCCTAAACGCTGCTCATCCAACAACTGCTGCCACTGCATGCAGGCCATGAATCTTCTCCATCAATGGCCAGACTGACTGCCTAACCGCTATGCAGGCTACTCTAACACGATTTGTTCGCCAATGCGCTCGATGGTGGCATTACCAATGCCTTTCACCTGTAGCAGTTGTTGCACATCGGTAAACCCACCTAGTTGTTCCCGCAGGTCAACAATTGCCTGCGCCTTCACCGCACCAATACCGTCTAATAGCTTAGCGATTTCTGTCACACTGGCGGTGTTGATATTGATGACTGGGCTTGCCGCCATAGCAACACTGGCAAAAGCAAGTACAAAAGACAGGCACATAGCGCCTAACAATGAGGTTATCTTCATGATCGACTCCTTGATCCTAGTGAGGATAATTAGTGGGCCAACTTCCTATTGACCCTTATCAGCAAGTGTAGCAGAAGATTTGGATTTTACACTTCAGCGAGTTCTTGTTCGATCAAGGCAAGGGCGGCCATCGGATCCTGGGCTTGGGTAATAGGGCGACCAATGACCAGATAATCACTGCCGGCACGCACCGCATCTGCCGGTGTCATGATGCGTTTTTGATCACCGGCTGCGGCAAAGGCTGGCCGAATACCAGGCGTGACAAGCACAAAGTCCTGACCTAGGGTTTGCTTCAACAAAGCGGCTTCTTGGGCCGAGCATACGACACCATGAAAACCGCTACTATGGGTGAGTTTAGCAAGCTCCAGCACACGCTCTGCTGGGGTTTGCTTAATACCTGTTTCACGCAGGCCTGCCTCATCCATACTGGTCAGCACGGTCACGGCGATGAGTAGAGGTTGATGCCCCCCTTGGGCCTGCAACTTCTGTAATGTGGTGCGCATCATTTCACTGCCACCACTGGCGTGCACATTCACCATCCATACGCCCATTTTGGCAGCGGCGATCACCGCCTTTGCCACGGTGTTAGGAATATCATGGAACTTGAGATCCAAAAATACTTCAAAGCCCAGATCGTGCAACGCCTTTACCAGTTGCGGGCCAGCGGAGGTAAACAGTTCCTTGCCCACTTTCAAGCGACAACGCTTAGGTTCCAGGCGCTGGGCCATGGCTAGGGCATCGGCCTGATTATCGTAATCTAGGGCGACAATGATTTTTGTATCGATGGACAAGTTATTCTCCTCGTAGACCATAGAGTGGTTTGGTGGTGTCCCATTGGTGGCAAGTTGGGCATTGCCATTGCATCTGACTGCTAGCAAAACCGCACTGTTTGCAATGATAAGCTGGTTTGGTTTGCTCCAGAGCCACAGTGAGCCCTTGCAAAGCTTCTAATGACTCTTTGGCCGCGTCAGAAGCCCACAGCATATGCAGATCAATCAGATAGTTAAAGCCTTTCACTGAGGGACGCTTGCGTAATTCCTTGGTGACATAGGCTGCCGCCGCGGCATCTGATTGTTGGCGTAATTGTTCGGCCTTAGCCAACATGGCACTGGTACTTGGGTGCTCGGCCATGCTTTGCTCTAACCAGGTAAACCAAGCTTCTGGTGTGCCAATGTGATCATAACAGCTAGCTAAATCGGCCAAAATTACCGGGATCAGATGAGGATCCTGTTGGGCAATCAGCTGCAGCTGTTTGGCTGCCGCCGGGTAATCCTCGTTGCGCATAAGAATCTGCGCCTGTAAAAACAAAATACGTGGGTTATCAGCAGCCAAGCGCTTGGCTTCTTGCAACTGCTGCTTAGCAAGCTGTTCGTTATCATCGTGAATGTATTGCTGGGCTAGCTCACAGGCATAATGGGACAAACGAATGGCCAAATCAGGCATGGTTTGTAGTTGGAATCGGCGCCCAACCTGTAAGGCCTTGTCCCAGTCTTTTTCACGCTGGTAAATATCCAGTAGAAGACGACCCCATATTTCTTTATTGGGGCTAAAACCAGCACTTTCTAACAACAGCTGTTCAGCTCGATCCAGCAACCCAGCCTTGCTGAAATCGTGGGCTAGTTCCAGTTGTGCTTGAGCCAACTGCCCATGAGTTAAGCCCGGTTGATTGAGCAGATTTTGATGAATATGAATGGCTTTATCCACTTCGCCTTTGCGCCGAAATGCATTGCCTAAGGCAAGATGGGTAGCCAGATTGTGCTGATTCACTTCTAAGGAATCGATAAATAAATCCAGGGCCGCATCCGTCTCATGATTTAACAGATAGTTCAATCCACGCACATAGCGTTCATCAACCAGATTAGCAGAAGTGGACTGCTGTTGGGAGCGCCGCCCCATGAGCCAGCCGATACCAATAGCTGCAACAAGCAGCCCGAGAAGCAACAGATCCGCCATGCTTATTTGGCCGCACCTTGGCTTTGCATCTCGTTGACCTGGCGTAGCAAACGCTTATTGGTGCGCTTTTGACCTTGATTGACGAAAGAATAAGCCACAGCGCTCGCCACAGCACCGAGGGTAAAGCTCACTAGTATCCATACGGCAATGCTCATTGGTGGCAATTGTATAATCAGCATATCAACAGCTACTGGGGCACTGTTGCGACTACTAAATAGAATACCGATCACCAGCGCCAGCAAAGCTAACAGAGCAATAAGTAAGGTTTTAATGAATTTCATGCTGTCATCCTAACGTTTTTGTCATGGCGCTATGCGCCTCGCAATGACGGGTGGTGTAAACACCTCGCAATGACGATATTATACCCGAAAATAAGCAGGCAGAAAAAAGGGGGCAATGAAATTAATCTGCCCCCTTGTTGTCGCTCAATTAGCCTTTATTTTGCACTGGCATCCACCTGATCGCGCAGCTCTTTACCGGGTTTAAAGTGCGGTACCCGCTTGGCTGCCAAAGACACGGATTCACCGGTCTTGGGGTTGCGGCCAATACGTGGTGCTCGGTGGTGCAGACTAAAACTGCCAAAGCCGCGTATTTCGATGCGATCACCTTCTTCCAGAGCCTCGGTCATGTGTTCCAAAATGGACTTCACCGCATGCTCTACGTCACGTACAGGAAGATCGTGAAAACGGTCTACCAGGTTCTCTATGAGTTCAGATTTACGCATACTAATACCTGCTTATTTTTCCAACTGTTCCTTAATCAGATCACCAATGGTAGTTGGGCCTGAGGAATCAACGGACTGAGTATTCAGTTCTTGTAGCTGTGCCCGTTGGGCAGCGGCTTCGTGTCCACGAATAGACAGGTTGATATTGCGCGACTTCTTGTCGACGTTACCAATATAAGCCGTCACGGCATCACCTTCGGCAAAATCAGCCAGCTGCTGATCGTCACCCAATTCGCCTCGCTTCAAGAAACCTGCTACACCAGCAGCCAGTTCAACTGCCAAACCACCGGAGGTCACTTCGGTAACGGTTGCCGTCACCTCACTGCCCTTCTTATGGGCATCGGCATAGTCATTGAATGGGTCGCCAGCCATCTGCTTGATACCCAGTGCCACACGTTCACGTTCAGTATCAATGGACAAGATAACGGCTTCGATTTCTTCACCCTTATTGTAGTCCTGTAGCAGGCTCTCATCGCTACGGTTCCAGTCAATATCAGAGATGTGTACCAAACCATCGATGCCATCAGCCAAGCCAATAAACAAGCCAAAATCGGTCTTGGAGTTAAGCTTACCAGACACCTTATCACCTTCAGCATACTGCTTAGAGAAGGCCACCCATGGGCTTTCACTGCATTGCTTCATACCCAGAGATAGGCGGCGCTTGTCGGTATTCACATCGAGGATCATAACCTCGATTTCCTGGCCAGGGTGCACCAGCTTGGATGGGTGCAGATTGCGCTTCATCCAACTCATTTCAGAGGAGTGGACCAGACCTTCAATACCTTCAGCAACACGGGCAAAACAACCGTAATCGGTTACCGTGGTGACGGTAGCAGGTAGGCGGCTACCCACTGGATAGGAATCCACAAAGCTGCTCCATGGGTCTTGTTGCAGTTGCTTATGACCCAGAGATACGCGCTGCTTCTCTTCATCGAACTTAAGTACTTTAACTTCGATTTCTTCACCCACTTTGAGCATTTCGCTCGGGTGCTTAATACGACGCCAGGCAATATCGGTGATATGCAACAAGCCGTCGAGACCACCAAGGTCGATAAAGGCACCGTAATCGGTTAGGTTCTTGACGAAGCCCTTCACCACAGCACCCTCTTCCAGGTTGGCCAGAATTTCTTCACGCTGAGCTTTGTTGGCTTCATCCAACAAGGCACGACGAGATACCACAACGTTGTTGCGATCGACATCCAGCTTAATGAGTTTGAATTGCAGGTCTTTACCTTCCAAGTGGGAAGTGTCCTGTAGCGGTCGGGTATCGATCAAGGAACCTGGTAGGAAGGCGCGCACGCCATTAAGGTCGACATTGAAACCACCCTTAACACGGGCTGTGATAACACCGGTAACAGCTTCGTCTGCTTGCTGCAGCTGCTCGAGTTCTTGCCAACGCTCCAATTGCTTGGCGCGCTCTCGGGAGATTTGTGTTGCCCCTAAGCCGTCTTCAATTTCTTGTAAGGCCACCTTGACCTGGTCGCCAACGGCCACTTCCAACTCACCAGCCGCATTCATAAACTGGTTACGTGGAACAACACCTTCGGATTTTAGGCCCACATTCACAGTGATGACTTCACTATCAATGGCAATTACCTCACCGGTAATTAAAGCCCCTTTATTCATTTCTACCTGTTGAAGACTTTCTTCAAACAGGTCAGCAAAACTTTCGCCCATGCTCAAACTCTTTGGTACTCTGGTTCTGGCATGGCCGAATTATAGCGGCATCCCCAACACTGGCGAGCACCTCTATTCGGTTAGTTATTATTTGGGATAACCGCCTTAATGCAGCCCCCTCTTCGTTATCAAAGCCATGACCTGCTGTTCCACTTCTTCGATGGTCATGTGGGTACAATCAATCTCTAAAGCATCTGCGGCTGGCTTCAGCGGTGCCACGGCACGCTTCATATCGCGCTCGTCTCGCTGCTGAATATCGGCAAGGATATCTGGCAGACTAGCATCCAAGCCTTTGCTTTTCAACTGTTTATAGCGTCGGTCGGCACGTTCTTCGGCGCTAGCGGTCAAAAATACCTTGACTTGGGCTTGCGGAAAGATCACCGTGCCCATGTCACGACCATCAGCCACTAGGCCAGGTGCTTCGGCAAAAGCGCGCTGGCGTTCTTCTAAAGCCTTGCGCACTAAAGTCAGGCTCGCTACCTTGGAAGCATTCATTCCCGCAGTTTCGGTGCGGATGGCTAGGGTCACGTCCTCGCCTTCCAACACCACCTTGTCAGCGAGAAACTGAACGTCCAAATGGGCGGCAATATCGGCCAGAGCACGCTCATTTTCTACGCTCACACCATGGTGATCTGCAGCCACAGCAACCAGTCTATACAAGGCGCCACTATCCAACAGGTAGTAACCCAGGTTTTTGGCTAATAACTTACAAATGGTACCTTTGCCGGAACCACTTGGTCCGTCAATGGCGATGACAGGTACGGATTGCATGAATAGTTCCTCTCTACTCTTCAACACTGGTAACTTGCATACCTACGGAGGTAGCCAGCTCAACGAAGCCAGGGAATGATGTTGCTACGTGGGCACAATCAAGCACCTTAATGGGGGCACTGGCACGCAACCCCGCCAGGGTAAAGGACATGGCAATGCGATGGTCGTGATGGGTGACGATTTCGCCACCGCCAAAGACACTGGACTGTCCGCTTTTGCCTTGAATAATGGCGCCATCTGGTGTGCCTTCGATATCAATGCCAAGAGTAATCAAGCCATCCACCATGGATTGAATACGATCACTTTCTTTAACGCGCAATTCTTCTGCACCGGTCACCACGGTGGTGCCTTCGGCACAGGCAGCGGCGATCATGAGCGCTGGGAATTCATCAATGCCTAAGGCAACCTGCTCTTCTGGTACATGGATACCCTTAAGTGGCGCGTAGCGAATGTGTAAATCAGCCACAGGTTCACCACCCACATCACGGGGATTGCTAACTTCAAGATCAGCGCCCATGAGGCGTAGAATGTTAATCACACCAACCCGTGTTGGGTTCATGCCCACATGCTCAATTAGCAGATCTGAGCCTGGGGTAATGGCCGCTGCCACTAAGAAAAAGGTCGCAGAAGAAATGTCTGATGGTACATCTATGTCCGTGGCCGTTAGTTGACCGCCACCCACTAGGCTACGGGTAGGCGCCATACCGGCTACCTGATAACCAAAGCCATTAAGCATACGCTCGGTATGATCGCGCGTGGGAGCAGGTTCCGTTACCTTGGTTTCGCCTTGAGCATACAAGCCCGCTAACAGTACACAGGATTTGACTTGCGCGCTGGCCATCGGTAACTGGTAGTTAATACCGTTAAGCTGTTGACCACCAAAGATCTTCAAAGGCGGTGTCCCGCCGTCCCCGGTTTCAACCTTGGCACCCATGGCACGCAATGGATTAGCCACGCGCCCCATGGGGCGCTTGTTGAGGGACACATCACCGCTGATTTCAACATCAAACTGCTGACCAGCCATGAGCCCAGAAAGCAAACGAATGGTGGTACCAGAGTTGCCCACATACAAAGGCCCTGGCGGCGCCTGCAAACCGTGCAAACCAACACCGTGCACGGTGACCTTGCCATCCACGGGGCCTTCAATAACCACACCCATATCGCGAAACGCCTGCAGCGTTGCTAAGGCATCTTCGCCCTCAAGGAAACCGCTAATGTGAGTGGTGCCTTGTGCCAACGCCCCTAACATAATAGAACGGTGGGAAATAGACTTGTCACCAGGCACACGAATTCGGCCTTGTACCTGGCCACCTGGTGCAACATCGAAATTGGTTTTACTGCTCATATCTTCTTCTGTGTAGGCTGTGCCTGCTAATATTTTTTCAAAATGATGGCGTGCCACGCGGGCCCGGGTCATGATGCCCAACATGGTTTGGCTATCACCATCAACAATGGCCTGACGCATGACGTTGAGGCCTTCAGTAAACTGATCTAGGGTCTTTAAACAGGCATCGCGATTGGTGATAAAGACATCGTGCCACATAACCGGATCACTACCTGAAACCCGGGTAAAATCGCGAAAGCCACCGGCTGCGTAGCGGAAAATGTCTTTATTTTCCGCATCCGAAGCCAAGGTATCCACCAGAGAAAAAGCCAAAATATGGGGCAGATGACTGGTGGCCGCCAATACCGCGTCATGCCGTGCAACATCCATGGTAAGAATGTCACTACCGGCATCGGTCCAGATCTTGGCTAAGACTGCAACAGCTTGCGGATCACTCTCTGGCAAGGGAGTAATGATAAATTTATGCTCAACAAACAGATCAATATTGACCGCGCCAATACCACTGCGTTCAGAACCGGCAATGGGATGGCCAGGCACAAATCCACCTGGCGGGGTACCAAACACCCGATACGCCGCTGCCACAACGTTGCCTTTAACACTGCCGACATCGGTCAACAAGGTCTCTGCTCGCAGGTAGGGGGCCAATTCCTCGATCAAGCTCTCCATGGCTTTGACCGGTACCGCCAATACCACCACATCAGCACTGGCAACCGCAGCATGCAAGTCCTGCTGGGCAATATCAATTACCCCATCACGCACGGCCTGCGCCATGCTGTCGGCATCACGATCATAGCCCCAAACCTGGTAGTGCCCAGCACGGCGTAAAGCCGCTGCTAAAGAACCACCAATAAGGCCCAGGCCGACAATCAGGATGTTATCACTTTTAAACATAGAAATTCTTATAGTACAGCCTGTGGGTAGGAGCCCAACAATCGCAGTTCGGTCACTTCACCATCCAGATCCTGCAATACTGCCTGGACGTTCTTATCGTCCTGATGACCTTCAAAATCAATGTAGAACACATAACCCCAAACGCCCTTACCAGAAGGGCGCGATTCAATACTGGTCATACTCACATTATGACGCTGGAAGGGTTCCAAAATGTGGTACAGGGCACCGGACTTATTACGCGCCAATACCAAAATGGAGGTTTTATCCTTGCCACTGGCAGGCACACTGTTGTGCCCAACAATGAGAAAACGCGTGGTGTTGTCTGGCTGATCTTCGATATTGGCATTGGCCACGGCTAGATCGTATAAATCGGCGGCCATATTGCCAGCAATGGCCGCTACCTTGCCGGCATCTTCGCCGGCTTCGGCCACCCGGCGCGCGGCTTCAGCGTTGCTACTTACGGCAAAACGTTCGGCCTTGCCTAAATGGGTATCCAGCCAGGTACGACATTGAGCCAGGGATTGCTGATGGGAATAGATGCGTTCTACCTGACTTAAATCCGTACCTTCTTGTATCAACAGATTTTGGTGAATGCGCATTTCCACTTCGCCACAAATGACCAAATTAGATTGGCGGAAACTATCCAGCGTATGGTTAACCATGCCTTCGGATGAATTTTCGATAGGCACCACACCATAATTGACTGATTTGGCTTCCACTTCGCGGAACACCTCTTCAATGGAGCCCATGGGTTGGGTTATCACGGAATGACCAAAGTGCTTTAAGGCAGCCGCTTGCGTAAAGGTGCCTTGCGGACCCAAGAAGGCCA
>JAERSU010000250.1 GCA_016845445.1 Oceanospirillaceae bacterium
GTTCATCAGCGTAGTCCTGCCCTTCAATTTCCAGCGGCCGTCCGGTTTCCATATTGTAGTGACTGGCCCAGGTCACATGCTTGGCGTATTTCTCGGCCGAAAGTAGTTCACCTGTAGCCCGGTCGATAATATAAAAAAAACCGGCCTTGGGTGCCTGCATCAACACCTTGCGTGTTTCGCCACCCCATTGCAGGTCAGCAAGAATCATGTGCTGGGTGGCGGTGTAATCCCATGTCTCTGCCGGTATTTGCTGGTAATGCCAGACGTATTCACCGGTGTCCGGGCGCAGTGCCAGTATTGAACATAAAAACAGGTTATCGCCGCCGTCAGGACTCCTGATATGGCGGTTATGCGGCGCGCCATTGCCAACGCCAATATAGAGCAGGTCGAGTTCCGGGTCGTAGGCCATCGAATCCCACACCGTGCCGCCACCGCCATGTTTCCACCACTCGCCGGTCCAGCTTTTGGCGGCCATTTCCATCTGTGGTGTCTCGAACCCTGCCGCGGGATTCCCCGGTACCGTGTAGACACGCCAGAGCATATCGCCGTTGAGTGCGTCGTATGCAGAAACAAACCCGCGCACGCCATATTCTGAACCGCCATTGCCAATAATGACCTTGCCCTTGACGATACGCGGCGCGCCGGTAATGGAATAGGCCTGTCCTTCAGGCAGCGTTTGGGTAGACCATTGTTGTTGACCCGAGGCGGCATCGATCGCGATCAGGCGACCGTCCAGCGTACCGACGTAAATATTGTCACCCCAGGCGGCGACACCGCGATTGACCATGCCGCAGCAATAGCGGTAGCTTTCTGAGCGCGGCACTTGCGGGTCATAGGTCCACAAGTTTTCACCGCTGTAGGCATCCAGCGCATGCACCACGCTCCATGCGGCGGTGACATACATCACCCCGTCAACGACAAGAGGTGTTGCCTGTAGACCCAGCGTATTGCCGGTGTCAAAGTACCAGGCCAGCTCTAGCTCGGCCGCGTTATCGTGATTAACCTGGTTTAGTGGACTATAACGCTGCTCGTAGTAGCCGCGACCATGGGACAGCCAGTTGGCACCCTCTTCATTGTGGTCGGCGGAGTGAATACGGGATGCCGTCACATTGGCGTTGGCGGTTTGTTGCACCATCAATACAGTGAATGCCAACACCACAATGGCGTGACAGGAATATAACCGGTGAAATTTTTTTAATTGGGCAAACATGTACAAGTGAAAGTTGACTGAAGGATTGGCTAGTGGTGGATACCGCGTGGTCAAAAGTTAACTATTTATTCCGCGAGCAAAGCCACCTGTTGGATTTTGGGCAAAGAGCGTAACATAAGCAGTAGGCCAGGCCGGATCTGGTGGAGTAGCTGTAATGTTTTTCGCCAGGCAGGCAAATCAGGTAAATAGGCAAAACAGGTAAATAGACAAAATCAATGGATACATTTTACTGGCACGATTATGAAACCTGGGGAGTAAACCCGGCGCTGGACAAGCCATCGCAGTTTGCCGGTGTGCGCACCGATTATGACTTCAACATAGTTGGCGAGCCGCTAAACATCCTGTGTCAGCCAGCGGCCGATACATTGCCTCATCCCGAGGCCTGCCTGGTCACTGGCATCACACCGCAGCAGGCCGAGGCCGGGGGCCTGGCTGAGCGCGACTTTGTTAGTGCGATCCACGCCCAGTTGGCGCAGGCGGGTACCTGTTCAGTTGGCTATAACAGTATACGCTTTGATGACGAAGTGACCCGCTACGCCCTCTATCGCAATTTTTATGATCCTTACGCCCGTGAGTGGCAAAGCGGGAATTCGCGTTGGGATATTATCGACATGGTGCGACTTTGTTACGCCGCCCGGCCACGGGGTATAGAGTGGCCAATGCGCGACAATGGCAAGCCGAGCTTTCAGCTGGAGCGATTAACGGAAGCCAATGGCCTGGCCCATGAAGCGGCACACGATGCATTGTCAGACGTATACGCCACAATTGCGCTGGCAAAGTTTATCAAGCAACAACAGCCAAAGTTGTTTGATCATGTATTCCAGTTGCGTGATAAAAAACGCGCGGCCGGGGCATTGGCGCTGGGTAGCAATAAACCGGTCTTTCATATCTCTTCAAAATTCGGTGCTGAATTTGCCTGTGGCTCACTGGTATTACCCGTCGCACAACATCCAAAAAATAAAAATGAAATTATCTGTGTTGATTTGCGTTATTCGCCCGCGCCGTTGTTTGATTGCAGTGCAGAGGAGCTATCAACACTGATGTACACCCGGGTCGCCGATTTGCCAGAAGGTATTGATCGTATCCCCATAAAAACCGTACACCTGAATCGTTGCCCGATCGTGTTAACTCCCAAAATTATCGACGACAATGTGAACCAGCGCGTACAGCTGGACCTCGCGCAATGTGAAGCCAACCGGCAAGCCATACTGGCACATGCTGGCCTGCCAGAAAAACTGGTAACCAGCTGTACCCTGCATGAATACGACAACAGCGGGCGCGATGCGGAGGAACTGCTTTACGACGGCTTCTTTAACGACCATGACAAACGCACTATGCGCAGCATTCCCCAGGCCGATGCAGAGACATTAGCACGCACCGTTTATACCTTTGAAGACCAGCGCCTGCCCGAATTATTGTTTCGCTACCGCGCGCGAAACTTTCCCCAATCCCTCAGCGAGCGGGAAGCGGCTCAGTGGCGGGAGTTTTGTTATGAGCGTTTCACTGCCAGTGGCGATACATCGGTCCAGGCCAGGCT
>JAERSU010000251.1 GCA_016845445.1 Oceanospirillaceae bacterium
CATTGACTTGTTTAATGGCCGCATAGATGGTGACAAGGTAACCGGTCTATTAGACAAGTGGATCCACCCTGCCCGCATCAGCCAAGCCTTTATCTGTGGCCCCGAAGACATGACCAAAGCGGCACAGCAATCCTTACTCAATGCTGGCCTAAAGGACCATCAGGTACACATTGAACTATTTGGCACCGTTACCGCTGGCAGCGCTCGCCGTCAAGTCGACGCGGATCCAGCCAACGCCGAAATGGTAGAAGTTACCATGACAGCCGATGGCCATACACGTACCTTTGACATGGCTAAAAACAGTGTCAATGTCTTAGAAGCTGGTATCGAAGCTTGTGCCGACCTACCCTGGGCCTGTAAAGCCGGTGTTTGTTCCACCTGCAAGTGCAAGGTGATAGAAGGCGAAGTCGAAATGGACGTTAACCATGCCCTGGAAGACTACGAAGTAAAAGATGGTTACGTACTAAGCTGCCAGACATTCCCACTTACCGACAAGGTGGTACTGGACTTTGATGTTCACTAGCTAGTGCCCTGTGACACTCTACATTGGAAGCTATGGGTAATTTGTTAGGCCAATAGCCAAATTTGCCGAGCGCTCATGAAGCCGGGGACAGATCCATTGGGTCTGTCCCTTTTTTATTTACATGGATGTAATCTATGCCGCGACAGGGCAGGAAGCCCGTAGCGGCGAAGTTAAAAAATCCTTGACTCACAACAATTTTAACTTTAAATTAATTTACTAAACCGTGTAGTAAAGTTTTTACAAGAATAAAACATAAGGTACTTACTCATGATGCAAGAAATTATTGAAGGCAAATGGATCGATTGTTTCCAACGTGTACTCAGCCTCAATGGCGTTACTGCCGGCACCGTCGTTGCCATTGTCACAGAAACTCAATCTCGGCCAGTGATGGCGCAACTTAGTGCCCTAGCCTGCCACAACTTGCAAGCCCAATACGCCACCATTTTATTACCCACACCGGCCAACACGGCTCCCGTACCGGTAAAGTCCACTGGTTGCTGTAACGCCATTCAGCATATGCCCCATGTGGTTGACGCCTTAAAACGTGCCGACATCATTGTTGATGTCACTGTCGAAGGCTTATTACATGCCGAAGAGTGGCCAGCCATCGAGGCCTGCGGAACTCGACTACTGACTATTTGCAATGAGCACCCAGAAATATTGGAACGCACTGAACCAACCAAAGACCTAGAAGCAAAAGTGAATTTAGGCATCAAGTTATTACGCGATGCCAAGACCATGCACGTCACCAGCGACGCAGGTACCGATCTCACCATCGATCTGGCCGATGCCCCCTGTGGTGGTACACCAGGCTTTACTACCACGCCAGGTGGTGTGGCCCACTGGCCCGGTGGTATTTGCCTAGCATTCCCTGGCAAAAACACCGTTAACGGCAAGATCGTCATGGATGTAGGCGATATGAACCTCACCTTCAAACAATACCTGCGTGATCAGGTGACACTCATCGTTGAAAATGATTATGTGACCGATATTCAAGGGGATAATTTGGATGCCGACCTATTCCGCGAATACATTGCGGCCTGGAACGATAAGCAAGCCTATGGCTTCTCCCATGTGGGATTTGGTGTGAATCATGGTGCTCGCTGGGAATCTATGGCCCTGTATGACAAGGGCGACGTGCAAGCAACCGAATTTCGCGCTTGGGCTGGTAATTTCCTCTTTTCTACCGGCTCTAATCAATATGCTGGCCGCTTCACCTTGGGCCATTTTGACCTGCCTATGCGCCATTGCACCATCACCCTTGATGACCAACCAGTGGTGGTGCAAGGCCGCCTAGTGGGCCCCATTAGCAAAATCTAACAAAATCAATAAGCACTATTTGGATCACAGCACCATGAGCAAAATCGAAGACTATTACGACATTAGCACTTTTAGTGAAGAACATATCCGCATGTTGCGCCTGGCCAACCAACTTGGCCAAGCGAACTTTGCTCCCCGCGCAGCGACTTACGATCAGGGGGCCATGTTCCCCACGGAAAACTATCAAGACCTTGCTGAACATGGATTCTTAAAACTGGTGATCCCAAAAGAATACGGTGGTTTTGGCTTTAGCTTATTTGAATATGCCACCGTGGGAGCAGAAATTGGCAAGTACTGTGGCGCTACAGCCTTGACCTTTAACATGCACACCTCATCCATGATGTGGCTGCGCTTTATGTATGAAATGCCTAACCTCACAGAAGCCGAAAAGGCCGCCATGGCGCCCATGCGAGAACGTCATTTTAAACACGTTGTTGAAAATCATGCCATCTTCTCCCAGCCTATTTCTGAAGGAGGCGCCAACTGGACATCCTCACCTATTGCCACTTCTTGTAGAAAAGTTGACGGCGGCTGGCTAATCAACGGCTTTAAAAAATTCGCTTCCCTAGCGGGACACTGCGATTACTACTCCATTGTATGTACCGAACACTTCGACGGTAAAGAACCGGCCCATGAAGACACCATGGATTTTGCCGTACACAAGGACAGTCCTGGCCTTGAAGTAGTGGGCGAATGGGATCCCATGGGCATGCGTGCCACCTCCTCTAACGATCTGCTATTAAAAGATGTTTTTGTCAGTGAAGCAGACCTTATGATGCCCGCCGGGGTGTTTACCAAAACCCTCGGGCAGTGGCCTACCCTCATGGCCACCTTGACCCCATCCTACATGGGCCAAGCTCAGGGTGTATTTGATAGCACTGTGGCTTACCTTAAGGGTGAACTACCTGGCCAGCCACCTATTGATCGACGGGTTTTCCCCACCAAACGTATGTCTGTCAGTAAGATGTATCAGCAACTCTGTGGTATGCGCGCCCAATGGACGCAGACCTTTAAAGAGGCTCAGGCTTTTCCCAGCAAAGAACAGGTCATGCGCATGTACGCTTCGCAGGTAGCGGTGATGGACGGCGTACAGGAAATTGCTGCCATGGCAATTCGTACCTGTGGTGGCCAGACCCTGCTTAAAGACCAACCCTTTGAGCGCTATTACCGTGACAGCCGCTGTGCCGCTACCATGCTGCCCTACACCACGGAAATCATGGAAGAATATCTTTCCATGATGACCTTGTACGAGATGGACGAGATTGACAATATAGGCACGGAAACCGTGTCTGCCAGGGTTTCCATGTGGCGCCCGGCCTAACTTGCAAAGGCACACACGATGGCTAACGCAACCTGTCACGTCACGGCCCACTCTCCCCTTTCGCCTGAGGCCATTTGGCCTCACGTGAAAGACCTTCGCCGTCCCTGGCATCCCTTGGTGGAGCAGGAGTATTGGCAGCTAGGTAGTGACGGTAAAATACAAACTAGTTTTACCACCAAAGGTGATGACACCTTGTATGTGGAACAGCAGACCTTTATCAGCCATAGCCTGCATTGGCTTGGTTACCGTTTAACAGCGGGGATTGACGGCATTGACAACTATCACGCATGGCTAGAAGTTGCCCCTCACGCAGAAGCAGCTAGTCAGCTTATGTGGCAGGCGTCTGTAAGCGGGCCAGAACAACTGGTTGAAAAGGTCGCGCAAGGTTCTGCAAGCATTTTACAAATCGCCGTGGATAGCCTGGCCAAGCTACCTGAAACACCCACAGCAAGGTCAACTCCTGCTAGTAACCAAGAGCCAATTAGCCCACTTCAACTGGCCGGCAGTCCAAATTTAGGCCTGCGTACGGCGGGAATTAAGCAGCACAACCCAGCTCTACTTATCTTCCTGCATGGCATTGGTGGCCAAGCCAGCAACTGGGACCTGCAATTGCAGCATGTCGGACACTATTTACCCAGTGTTGCCATGGACTTGCGTGGTTATGGTGCAAGTGATTTGGGGGCTGATGCCACCCGCTTGGAAGACTATTTCGCCGACATTTTACGCCTTAAAGCCCACTTTAACGCTGATAAATTGATTCTTTGTGGACTAAGTTATGGGGCCTGGATTGCGAGCAGTTTTGCCAGCCACCACCCACAATTAATGCTCGGGCTTATTGCCAGTGGTGGCTGCACGGGCATGTCTGAAGCGGCACAAGAAGAACGCCAAGCCTTCCTAGCAGCACGCCAAGCACCATTACAACAAGGCTTAGCACCAAAAGATTTCGCCCCTGCCGTGGTGCAAATGATTGCTGGCCAAGATGCCAGTGAGCAGCAAAAACAACAACTCTTTGCCTCCATGGCGGCCATTAGCAGCGCTACCTACGCCGATGCACTGCAGTGCTTTTGCAATCCCCCTGAAAAAATTGACTTTGCCGCTCTGCAATGCCCCATGCTATTTATGACCGGCGACAATGATCGCCTTGCCAGCCCAAGGGAAATCACCAACTTGGCCAAACGCGTGCACGAGTTGACCTTAAATGATCAAGGGCCAAGCTGGGTGCAACTAGAAATACTGACTCATTGTGGCCACGTGGCCAACCTTTTGCAGCCACAGGCCTACAATCGCAATCTGCTGGAATTTATACAGAGAGTACTGACCAGATGACGAGCAAAGCCTTAAAACGCCAGCTTAAGCATAGAGCCATCATTAAAGCCGCCTTGGAGGAGTTTGCCACCCAAGGCTATAGTGGCGCCTCGGTGGAGGCCATTGCTAAAGGCGCGGGCGTATCAAAGCCCACACTCTACCAATATGTGGGCAATAAAGAAGCCCTATTCCAAGCCGTGTTAAAGGTCGAAAAAACCGCCATGCTAGCGCCTTTACAAGCCAATTACGACGAGCCAATGGTGGCGAAGCTATGGCAATTCAGTTGGCATTATGCGCAATTGGTATTGCGCCCTGACATGTTGTCCATTGCCCGCCTAATCATTGGTGAGGCCCAACGTCTACCAGAGGTAGCGGCCAATTATCAACAACAAGGGCCCCAGGAAGCGCGCCAAGGCATCATTGATTATTTACAAGGCCAAGCCAAGTTGCAACGCTTGGTCATAGAAGACCCTAACATGGCCGCAGAAAACCTCTGGTCGCTAATCCTTTCCGCCAGCCGCGAACACCTGTTGCACTACCCCGACGAGCAACCCGATGCCAACAAGGTAGAACACCATATCCGCCATGGTCTCATGGTGTTTATCCGCGCTTTTTCTACCAATACCGAGACGGATTTGTACAACCTAGAACAACAATTGGCTCCACCCCAGCCTTTTCATTAATATAAGCCAATAATAACATTAAGAGAGTATTCACCATGAAAGATCAGCTTGATGCCAACCAGTGCCGCATGGCAACCGTAGCCATTTTTGACACCAATGGATTGTTACGGGGGCAAAAGGTTTCTCGTAAAAATCTAGAAGGCATTTTGGACAAGGGCATGGGCATGTCTCCCGTGCAACTGGCACTGGACCCCACCGATGCCATCCTGCCCATCCCGGGTGTCAGTGATGACGATGCCAATTTCCATGACTCGCCGTTAAAAGTAGATCAAAGCAGCCTACGCAACATCCCCTTTGAAGCCCCATCCGATGACCTACTTTTACTGGCCAACTTCACTGGCAACAATGCCGGCATATGCCCTCGAAGCCTGCTTTCCAAGGTACTCGAAAAGGGTAAAACCATGGGTTTACAAGCCAAATACGGCATGGAATTAGAGTACACCCTATTCAATGAGACCAGTGCCAGCTTGGCAGCAAAAGGCTTTCGTAATCTAGAGCCAGCCACCGCCCATGCCAGTCACGATCTGGTCATTTATCAGGCCGCCCAATCCAACTGGTACTCAGAGGTTGCTAACATGTGCGAAGCGTTAAATATTAACCTCAGCAAAATGCACGAAGAAATCGGCCCAGGTTTTATGGAAGCTTGCGTAGGCCCAGGGGTGGATTTAGAAACTGCCGACCAGACGGCGCTATTGAAGAATTTTATGCGAGTACTGGCCATGCAACAGGACAAGAGCGTCTGCTACATGGCGCGCTGGTCTGAACAGTCCGATAGCCAGTCCACCCATATCCACATTTCTCTTTTGGATAACGATGGCAAGCCGGTTTTCTGGGATGAGAGCAACGACCATAACATGTCAGACACCTTCCGTTATTTTATAGGCGGGCTACAAACATACATGGCTGGCATGATGTTGCTGTGTGCGCCAACGGTTAATTCTTATCGGCGCTTTGTAGAAGGTACCTTTGCCCCACCCATGTTAAGCTGGGGCGTAGAGAATCGCACCTGCTGTTTCCGTGTAGTCGGCGAAAGCCCTACCGATATCCGCGTTGAAAACCGCCTCCCAGGAGCCGATAGCCACCCTCACCTAACCATGGCAGCCAGTCTAGCTGCAGGCTTTGCCGGGATAGCTGAAAAAATTGCACCAAGCGCTGAAACAACCGGCAACGGGTACATTCCAGGGCAAGCGTCAGGAGCAGAATTTGCTCGCCAAATGAGTGATGCCATTGCCGCCCTGCGTGCATCAAGCCATGCTCGAGAATGGTTAGGCGACCAGTTTGTTGATGCCTTTGCTAGCAGTCGCGAAGGCCAATTAAACGAGTTTCAAAGTAAAGTACCTGATGTTGAACTTATGCGTTTCTTCGAACTAGGTTAATAAGGTAAACTGTTTGGTAGGGGTCAGGTGTTTTCACTTGACCCCATTTTATTGCTTGCCAATTAGTCTATATTAGGGCAAACTACAGCAACACTAATTAACATGTTAATTAGATTACCAAATAGCAACATTGAGTATAAGGAGAAATGCAGTGAGTATTGATTCTAGAGAATTCCGCAACGCCCTAGGTAGCTTTGCTACAGGTGTAACCGTCGTCACCTGCAGCGATGCCGAAGGTAATCCAGTGGGCGCCACTGCTAGTAGTTTCAACTCGGTATCCATGGATCCACCATTGATTTTATGGAGTGTCACTAAAAACATCCACAGCGCCAACGCCTTTATCAATGCAAAAGATTTCGTTATCAATGTCTTAAGCGCTGACCAGGTTGATACATCTAACGGTTTTGCCCGCAGTGGCGAAGACAAGTTTGCTGGCGTTGACACCGAAGCAGGCATTGCTGGTGTACCTATGTTAAAAGGCTGTGTCACGCGCTTTCAATGTAAAACTTGGGCTACCTATGATGGCGGTGATCACGAAATTATCGTTGGTGAAGTACAAGCGATGGACACCTGCGACAAAGACGGCCTGGTATTCTACAAAGGTAGCTACGCCAAAGCTGAAAAGCTGTAGCATCTAAAGGGGTCAGCCCCCCAAGCGAAGCGCCATAAGAAAAGGGGTCATGCCCCTTTTCTTTTGCTCTACATGTGACTATCTTGGATCTAGCTGCTCCACCACATCATGCAACAAATCCAATAATTCACTCATCTTCTCTTTGCCGTACTTGTCTTCAAAGGCCTTATACACCACCTGTACTTCAGGGGTTACCGATTCAATTAACTCGCCACCTGCAGG
>JAERSU010000252.1 GCA_016845445.1 Oceanospirillaceae bacterium
CCCCTAGTGGTGCCTTTGGCCATTCCGTTAATTGCTGGGCCATCCAGCTTAGCCATGATTATGTTGATGCGAGAACAAGCCGCCGGCGATTGGTTGAGCATGTGGCTGGCTGTGACCTTGGCGTGGTTGGTTAGCGCACCCATATTGTTGGCATCAAAGTGGTTTTATAGGGTTTTAGGTCAGCGTGGATTGGCGGCCATAGAGCGTTTAATGGGCATGGTGCTAATTATTATGTCGGTGCAAATGTTGATGACGGGAATCGCCAGATTTCTACAAGTGGAAGGCTATTTGTCTTAAATGCTGCATAATTTCGCCTGTATGGACATTCATAAGTCGTTTTCTGATAGGCCGCCAAAGGTTGGATACGAGATAGTTAGACCTTTCTAATATTAAGTGCCTATAAACCCACAATTCGACTCGATCGACGCCGGGCGATGGCAAATGGTGATGTAATGAGTCTGAGTGTATTTGACTTAATGAAGGTGGGAATTGGTCCATCCAGCTCCCACACCGTCGGCCCCATGCGGGCAGCGGTGACATTTATAGATAAGTTAACTGAGCAAGATCTGCTTGCTCAGGTGCAGCGTGTCGAAGGTGAACTCTATGGGTCGCTGGGTGCCACCGGCAAGGGACACGCCAGTGACATTGCCGTGGTGCTGGGGCTACTCGGTGAAGCGCCTGATACCATTGAACCTCGCTCAGTGCAGCCGGTATTGGACAAGGTCAATGCCGAAGGCCGTCTACCCTTAGGTGGCGGTGATCAAGTGATCGATTTTGACCAGCGCACTGACGTGATACTGAATCTGGAAGAGTCGCTACCCTACCATCCCAATGGCATGACCATGCGTGCCTTTAATGGGGCTGGCGCCCTAGTCTTGGAGCAAACCTACTATTCAGTGGGCGGTGGCTTTGTGGTAAGCGAAGAAGATGCCAAAGCCGACGAGCTGCATATGGAAGCCGATGATGCCCCCCTTGTGCCCTATGCATTTACTACCGGCATGGAGCTACTTGATCACTGCCATGCTACGGGCATGTCCATAAGCCAATTGATGATGGAGAATGAGAAAACCTGGCGTACCGAAGAGGAAGTGCGAGCTGAGCTACTGCACATGTGGCAGGTGATGAAGGATTGCGTCAATAACGGCTGTAATACGGAAGGCGTACTGCCAGGCGGGTTGAACGTCAAACGCCGGGCGGCGGATATGTGGGCTAAGCTTAATTCCCTAGGTTCGGTTAAAGTCATTACCCCGCAATTGTCGGCCATGGATTGGGTCAATCTGTATGCCATGGCGGTGAATGAAGAAAACGCCGCTGGTGGCCGTATTGTTACCGCGCCAACGAATGGTGCGGCCGGCGTTATCCCGGCGGTGATGCACTATTATGATAATTTTTACCCAGGCGCCAATGACGATGGTATTGTCAAATTTATGCTTGCGGCGGCGGCAGTGGGTATCCTGTGTAAGCTTAATGCCTCCATTTCTGGTGCTGAGGTAGGCTGCCAGGGCGAGGTAGGCAGTGCTTGTGCTATGGCCGCAGCCGGTTTGGCCGAAGTGATTGGTGGCACCCCCATGCAGGTCGAGAACGCTGCTGAAATTGGCATGGAACATAATCTTGGCCTGACCTGTGATCCCATTGCTGGATTGGTGCAGGTGCCTTGTATCGAACGCAATGCCATGGCGGCTATCAAAGCCATTAATGCTGCGCATATGGCATTGCGGGGCGATGGTGAGCACTTGGTATCCTTGGATGATGTCATCAAAACCATGCGCGATACCGGGGCAGACATGCAGGAGAAGTACAAAGAAACTTCTCGTGGTGGTTTGGCCGTCAATGTCATCAACTGTTAAGCGGAGCAATTATGGCTAAGAATCAGGCAGCAGTTGGTCTGTTAAAACCGGTTGATAAGCCAACTACCACCACCATGGGTTTTGGTGAACGCTTGCGTCAGTTGCGTCAAGAGCGTGGCTTAACCCTGCAGCAAGCTAGCAAGTTAACGGGGGTGGCGCAATCCACCCTTTCGAAGATGGAAAACGAACAGTTATCGCCCACCTATAATCTCATGCAGAAGCTGGCACTAGGGTTGGAAATCGAAGTGCCACAGTTATTTGCGCCATCTACTACGGCGAAAATCTCTGGCCGCCGTAGTGTTACTCGCAAAGGTGGAGGCCGCGCCCATGCCACGGCTACCTATGACCACGAGTTGATTGCTATGGACCTTGGCTCCAAGCGCATGGTGCCGTTTAAGAGCCGTGTGCGAGCCCGTAGTTTAGATGACTTTAGCGAATGGGTGCGCCATGATGGTGAAGAGTTATTAATGGTTCTGGAAGGTCAGGTAACCGTGTATACTGAGGAATACGAACCCCTGGTGATGAATGAGGGCGATAGCTCTTATTTTGATAGCACCATGGGCCACGCTGTTGTGTCCTCTAGTGAGGAGGATGCCCTAGTTCTTTGGGTGTGCTTACCGTGAAAAAACAAGTTGTGTTAGCTAGTGGCAATGCTGGCAAACTGGCTGAATTTGGTCAGCGTTTGGCGCCACTGGGTATCGAACTGATCCCGCAATCTGAATTTGTTACTACTGAGGCCGTTGAAGACGGCCTCAGCTTTGTGGAAAACGCCATCATCAAGGCTCGTCATGCCTGTGCTGCGTCAGGCCTACCGGCCTTAGCCGATGATTCAGGTCTTGAGGTGGATGCCTTGCAAGGCCGTCCAGGCATTTATTCTTCCCGTTATGCTGGTGTCGCCGGTGCTGGTAAAGATCAGGCAAATAATGATCACCTGTTAGCTCAATTAGCGCATGTGCCAGCAGCCCAACGTAGTGCTCGGTTTCAATGTGTGTTGGTGTATATGCGTCATGCAGAGGATCCGGTGCCTATCATTGGTCAGGGTGCCTGGCAAGGCAGCATAGTAACGGCGGCCAAAGGCCATGCAGGATTTGGTTATGACCCGGTGTTTGCCGTAGGAGGCATGGACTGCTGTGCTGCAGAGCTTACGAAAGCCGAGAAAATGGCCATCAGTCACCGTGGCAAGGCCTTGGAACAGCTGTTGCAAGGCCTTGCCAAGCGTGGTTAAAAGCTGTGACATGATGAATAATTTGCCCCCTTTAAGTCTGTACGTGCATATTCCCTGGTGCCTACGTAAATGCCCATATTGTGATTTTAATTCCCATGCCAGTGATGCCGGAGATATTCCCGAAAAGGCCTATATCAATAGTCTTTTAGCAGATTTGCGTACGGACGCCCCTCTGGCGCAAGGGCGTTCCTTGCAAAGTATTTTCTTTGGCGGGGGTACGCCTAGTTTGCTGTCTGCCAAGGGTATAGGGCAGATCATTCAAGGGGTTAGGCAAGCCTTAGATTGCGCTAACGACATGGAGGTGACACTGGAAGCCAATCCGGGCACCTTTGAACAGGCACGCTTTGCCGGTTTTCAGCAAGCCGGGGTGAATCGCTTATCCATTGGTGTACAGAGCTTTGATGATGCCTGTTTACAGGCTTTGGGTCGTGTGCATGATAGCCATCAAGCCCACGCCGCCATAAGTGCTGCGCAAGAACTTGGTTTTGCCCATATTAACTTGGATTTAATGCACGGTTTACCACAGCAGACCCCTGAGCTAGCCATGGCTGATTTAAGTCAAGCCTTGGCGCACGCTACTGATCACCTGTCTTGGTATCAGTTGACCCTTGAACCCAATACCCTATTCTATAAGCAACCGCCGGTCTTGCCAGCAGAAGATGACTTGGCCGATATACAAGATCAAGGCCAGGCACTGTTGTTGGCGAATGGCTTTAAGCAGTATGAAATTTCCGCCTGGAGTCGACCTGGAAGCGCAGCCATACACAACCTTAATTATTGGCGTTTTGGTGATTACATCGGTATTGGTGCTGGTGCTCACGGTAAGCTAAGCTATCGAGGCAAAGGCGGCCGGCTGCAGATTGAGCGCCGGGTTAAACTACGTCAACCTAAGGCTTATATGCAGGCCATGTCACCCTTGGCCTCGGCTGACCTGATAGCCCAAGAAGATCTGCCCCTAGAGTTTTTTATGAATGTACTGCGTCTGCAGGATGGTGTGGAAGAAGGCTTGTATAGACAAGCTACAGGTCTTGATATAGGACGTCTTGCTGTCTTGCAAGGCTTGCGCGAGCGCGGCCTGTTAAGGCCTGAACGCTTGGCAACCACGCCCTTGGGATGGCGTTTTCTGAATGAAGTGTTAGGGGCATTTGAGTAGCGTTATTGCTGTTCGAGATAGAACTTCTGACTGAACTTCAATGGAATGGCAGGCTTGTGTGGGTCAGGCTGCACTTGCACATCAAAGCGCCACATTTCGGCTTCACTAAAACGCAACTCAGCGATGTAATAGATGGCACCCTGTTCGACGATCTGTTGAAACTCAAGATCGTATATTTGCCCTACTAGGTTTTTGCGCTGACCTTTGACGTGGGCCATTAGTGGTTGTTTGCTGGTGGCATCCAGCACCGACACATTTAGCAGAGCGCGATTGCGAGCGCGGGTAAAGTTATAAGTTTGGGCCACTTCAGGGGTGACCATCATGGTATTGAAGGCATTGTAGTGAATGTCATAGTCAGGCGTTTCGAGTTTTTGCTCAGCGTAGAGGTTGAGGCTGAGCAGTAGGGCAAAACACAGGCTAAAGAAGCGCACAAAGATGGACATGGATGGAGAGACCTTGGAAGAGGATGAATAAGCCACTATTTTCCTAGATATGGACCCTAATTGGCAAGTATTGCCGAGCTAACCATTTATCCCAAGTTTGGCTTATGAGACACTAGCGGGATAGATATTGTTTATTCATAAGTGTGTGATTCAGATGCCTCAGATAGCTGTATTTTTAGTGCAAACCCTGCTGGGTATGTATGTCATGATTTTGCTGTTGCGATTTATCCTGCAACTCATGCGGGCTGACTTTTATAATCCCGTGGCGCAAGCATTAGTTAAAATTACCCAGCCGGTAGTGGGGCCTCTGCAAAGTATCGTGCCAAAAACCGGGCGTGTTAGTCTGGCCACCTTCATCGTCACCATTGCTGTTCA
Organism: Oceanospirillaceae bacterium; assembly: GCA_016845445.1. GTDB lineage: Bacteria > Pseudomonadota > Gammaproteobacteria > Pseudomonadales > Balneatricaceae > Njordibacter. The sequence continues at coordinate 5,044 of JAERSU010000252.1, forward strand.
GGCGCTGTTGATTGCCTTGATCTTTGTGCTTTCTGGCCTGGGCTGGCCTAATCCGCTCATGGTGTTGATATGGAGCCTCATTGGTTTGGCAGCACAGCTATTGGACATTTTGTTCTTTGCCATCTTGGCCGGTATTGTGCTTAGTTGGGTAGCCCCTCAAAGCCGTCATCCAGCGACCTTGCTGTTATGGCAAATTACTGAACCTGTGATGGCCTCGGCGCGTCGTTTACTGCCTAATTTGGGTGGTTTGGATTTTTCCCCCATTGTGGTGTTTATACTGATTCAACTCATGGAGATGGCAGTGATATACCCGTTAGCGCAGAGTTTTGGTATGCCTCGTGGTTTGGTTTTGGGTCTATAGGCATTAAGGGTGATTGATTTATTATGAGTACAGAGAATTTTAACTTCGAGGCCTCCCTGCAACAGCTGGAGCAATTGGTGCAACAGATGGAACAAGGTAATCTGAGTTTGGAAGAATCCATGCAGGCCTTCGAAAAGGGTGTAGCCTTAACCCGACAGTGCCAGCAGGCACTGGATGCAGCAGAGCAGAAGGTACAGGTGTTAATGCAGGATGCGCAAGGTCGGCTGCAAGAGCAAGCCTTCACTAATGCATAACTATGGCCTCGATATAGGACGTTGTCGTAATGCACGGAGCTGAGTTTCTTAAGCAGGCACAGGCTCAGGTTGAAGTCAGCCTTGCACAGGCCCTCGGGCAATGCCAGGCGAGCCCGCGTTTAGCTGAGGCCATGGCTTACAGCGTGTTGGATGGGGGTAAACGTATACGGGCGGCCCTTGTCTATGCTGCTGGCCATGCCTGTGGTGCCCAGGGTGCAATACTTGACCAGTTGGCAGCAGCCGTGGAAGCCTTGCATGCCTATTCCCTTATCCATGATGATTTACCTGCTATGGATGATGATGAACTGCGGCGTGGCAAAGCCACTAATCACATTGCCTTTGACGAAGCCACGGCCATCCTTGCTGGTGATGCTTTACAGAGTTTGGCGTTTGAAATAATCGCTAACCTACCGGCCCAACAGATAGCGCCACAGCAACAGGTTCGTATGCTGCGTGTGCTAAGCCAGGCAGCTGGAGCAAGGGGCATGGTAGCCGGCCAAATGTTGGATATGGAAGCAGAGCAGAAAGCGGTTAGTTTGGCCGAGTTGGAGCAGCTTCATGGGCACAAAACTGGGGCCTTAATCAACGCCAGTATCCAGCTAGGTGCGCTGGCGTCAGCCAGCGTGACCGAGGCACAATTACAAGCCCTGGATACCTATGGCAAAGCCATCGGCTTGGCCTTCCAGGTGCAGGACGACATTCTTGATATTGAAAGTGATACGCAAACCCTTGGCAAAGCCCAGGGTGCGGACCTTGCCCGTGGCAAATCCACCTATCCAGCATTATTAGGCATGGCAGAAGCTAAGCTTAAGGCACAGAAGCTATTGAATGAGGCGCTGCAGGAGTTAGAGATGTTTGCTCTACAAGGCCAGCAATTGGCCTACTTGGCGCAGTTAATTGTCACTCGTAAGAGCTAGTCCCATGACTTCGCCTTTGGATCAGATCCCCTTGCAACAACCCGTTACGCCCTTGTTAGACAAGGTTAGTGAGGTGGCGTCGTTGCGCGGCTTAGATCCACAGCAACTATCCCAATTGGCCATGGAGTTACGTCAATACATGCTCTATTGTGTGGGCCAAACGGGCGGTCATTTGGGTGCTGGTCTGGGCGTGGTGGAGCTCACTATTGCCTTGCATTATTTGCTTGATACACCCAACGACAAGTTAATTTGGGATGTGGGTCATCAAGCCTATCCTCACAAGATTTTAACCGGTCGTAAAGAAGCCATGCTGAGCATGCGTCAAACAGCTGGTTTAGCGCCCTTCCCTAAACGCGATGAAAGTCCATTCGATTGCTTTGGCGTAGGCCATTCCAGCACCTCAATTAGTGCTTTGTTAGGCATGGCCTTGGTGGATAAACATGGGCACCAGCATGTGGCGGTGATTGGTGATGGGGCCTTAACCGCGGGCATGGCCTATGAGGCGCTGAACCATTTGGCCCACAGTGATACCAATGCCCTGGTGATTATTAACGACAATGACATGTCCATCAGTGCTAATCAGGGTGGTTTAGCCAATTTCCTTGATGGCACTACCATAATGGGTGGACCTAAAGCTTGGTTTACGGCACTCGGCATGACTTATGTTGGGCCCGTGGATGGCAACGATATGAGCGCCTTGCTGGCCCACTTGCAAGCCTTGTTGCGCTTACCCGGGCCTAAGTTGCTGCATGTACACACGGTGAAGGGCAAGGGCTTTGCCGCTGCAGAAAAGGATCCTGTTGCCTACCATGCCATCGATAAAATTGACCCAGTAGGTAAGCGAAAAGACCCTAAAAAGCCTACCTATGCCCAGGTGTTTGGTACTTGGGTCACCCATTTGGCTGGGCGAGATGAGCGCCTGCATGTGGTGACCCCGGCGATGATTGGCGGTTCTGGGTTAACGACCTTTGCTAACCAACACCCCCAGCGCCTACATGATGTAGCCATTGCTGAACAGCATGCGGTCACCCTCGCTGCGGGTATGGCTTGTGGTGGTGCAAAACCCGTAGTGGCCATCTATTCCACTTTCCTACAGCGTGGTTATGATCAGCTAGTGCATGATGTGGCATTGCAGAATCTGGACGTGTTGTTTGCTATTGATCGTGCTGGTGTGGTGGGTGAAGACGGTGCCACGCATACGGGTGCCTATGATTATAGTTACCTTGCCTGTTTGCCCAATATGGTCATCATGGCGCCCAGTAATGCTGCCGAAGCGCAGGCCATGTTACAGTTGGGCTATGATTACCAGGGGCCTGCTGTGGTGCGCTATCCAAGAGGTGTGGCAGAAGTGGGTACTCACGTCGAGACGTTAGAATTGGGTAGGGGGCAACTATTAAGGCAGGGAGCCGATGTGGCTATACTTAACTTTGGCAGCCTCCTGCCAGAGGCACAGGCTGCCGCTGAACAGAGCAATGCAAGCTTGGTGGATATGCGCTTTGTTAAACCATTAGACACTCAGTTGTTGGGCCAATTATTGGCCCATGAACATTGGATAACATTAGAAGACCATGCTGTTTGCCATGGTGCTGGTGGTCTTGTGGCGCAGTGGTTGGCTGAGCGAACGGCATCCCACAAACCGCGCTTAACTAGCTTGGGACTGGCGGATACAGTGTTAAATCACGGTTCGCGTCTACAGGTGCTGGCGGAGCAAGGTTTGGACAAGGCTGGCCTACTTAAGGTCATTGCTGCTGGGCCAGGTAAGCATTAAATTCGGGGATAATACGATCCCGATAATCTGCGTAGTGGGCGGCCTTGAAAGCGGCTTCATCCCAGATACCATCTAGTTTACCGGCCATCATGGGGGTGCCCAGATAAGTGCTGGCTTGTTGCTGTTGGCCACTTGGCAAGCAAATGGTGCCGCTACCCCGCACATACAAGCCCATGCCGGCATCTTCAAAAGCATCAAAGATGCTGACCACCTGTTCATCAACCTGGCGTAATAATAGCCCTGCTACCCTGGCACCGGCTTCTGGTACTACCACGGCCACCTTGGAAAAGCCTTCCATGTGCAGGGTAAGACGCTGATGATCTAGCAAGGTTGCTGGCTCGCCTTGCAGATATTGCCCGGTCATTAGTTCTACCAGTTCTGGGTACATAAGCATGCCGTATACAAACATATCTGTTTTCATGTGGTATATTCCTTGGTAAAAATAAAAAAGGCCTTGTCAGGGTATCGCCTAGTTGAGTTTCTATATAACCCTTATATAATGCCTAAATCTAAATATTTGTCTATTTGAGGGTTACTTTATGGCTCGTGAGGATCTACGCTGGTTATCCCGAGCTACGGTTTTGCTGCTCAATCATCTGCAAGAACCTAGTTTCCCCCGTATCCTACGCCGTTTGTTGTTAACTCAATTGCCCTTTAGCAACATGATCGTGGTGATCTACCCGCAACAGGCCAAGCCCATTAGCTTGCATGCCTGGCTGCCCAACACCAAGTTACACAATCACTATCAAAAACACTACCTAACCCATACTTATCAGTTGGATCCGTTTTATCAGGTGTCTGCCGGTGAACATAAGACCGGTGCTTATTTCCTTAAGCACGTGGCCCCCGACCGCTTTTTCCAAAGTGAATATTACCTTAGCTACTACCGTGGCAGTACCATGGTGGACGAATTGTGTCTTATTGCTGAACTCAGTGACGGTTCCAGTATTCATATGTCCATCGGTCGAGACAAAAACATGGGCAAGTTCAATCGCGTTGAACGTCAGTTCTTGGCCGACATTGAGGCGGTGCTATGTTCTCTACTTAGCCAATTTGGCGAATTTCATCTGCAGCAAAACCAGGTAGAAACACACGAGCCTGCCGAGTCCTTGGATGTACGCTTACAAAAGTACAGTGTTGATCTGCCGGACACGGATCCCTTGACCCAACGGGAAGCGGAAGTGGCGGCGTTGGTGTTAAAGGGCCATTCCAGCCTGTCTGCTGGGTTGGTGTTGGAGATCGCTTTGGATACCGTAAAGATCCACCGCAAAAAGGTGTATAAGAAGCTGCGTGTGGGGACTCAAGC
>JAERSU010000253.1 GCA_016845445.1 Oceanospirillaceae bacterium
GATGTAAATAGCATGGCTATTGCCTCCGTTAGTCAAGTCCTGGTACAGGCTATGGGTGTTGGTTTGCTGGTGGTAGTTCTGCTTCAGATACTATGGTCAGTAGGTAGCTCATTATTTGGAATGGCAGAGGAAAAGTCCGTAACGGATGAACGAGATGACCTAATTGAGCTTTATGGAATGAGAGTGATTTTGATTATTTTCAGCTTAGGGATGGTTGGCACCTTGTCATTGGTAGGCTGGAGTGGGTTATCCGCAAACATGGCACTGTTACTCATTTTTTTATCAATGTTTATTGCCAACGCCATCGGAGATGGTCTAAAAATATTTTGGTACCGTTAAGGGATAAGCTTTATGTCTAAACAAAAACTACCCATTAGAAATAACGTCCGCAGGCTACGCTTTAACCAAGATGAAATGACGCAACAGCAACTAGCTGACTTGTGTAATATTTCTCGCCAAACAGTAGTAGCCATCGAAAAGGACCGCTATTCACCGTCATTAGAATTGGCGTTCAAGATAGCTCTGGCATTTGGTAAGGACATACAGGATGTCTTCTATTTGTCTGACGGTACTGCGTAGGTACAATTGTTGGCCATAATGTGGCTATAGACCTATAATGAAATTAGTCTGTAAAAGGCAATTGGCAGAGCCCTACCACTACAACAACTTAAAACGAGCCGTTTGTTAGTTTTAACTGACGTTAAAATGAGAGGATAAGCATATCACAATCACATCAGGTGCCTATGAAAAAATGGTTCAGAAAACCCATTGATACCTTTAAACACAGCGAACTAGAATCACGCTTTTTTATTGTTATCATCCTAACTGGTATTGTGATTGCCATTGCTGGCAGCATCAGCAATATTTTGCTCGATTTTGGGATGTTTTCCACCATCCAGAATTTGGTAGTGGCGGTCATTTGCATAGCCGCTCTCTACTTTGCCCTAGCCACGGGAAAATACATCTTACTCAGCAAAGTAATGCTGACCATGCTGACCTTTGTTCTCTACCCAATCATCTGGTTTTCCGAAGGCGGTCTAGATGGGTCAGCCACCTACCTGTACATCATGAACATTGCCTTGATTGCTGTCATGCTGTCAAAACACCGGCCATTTGCTTTACTTGTCGCCAATCTCTTGGTCTTTCTCACTTTGGTCTTTATTCAATTCAACTACCCAAGCCTGATTCGATTTCACGCCACCGATCAGATTAGAATCATCGACAATGCCAGCATGGCCATCATTACCATTGTTGCCGTGTATTTTATTGTTACCCAAATTCTCAAGGATTACAGCAACAAGATAGACCAGCTCAACACCGTACAAAGCCTGTTACGTCGCCAGTCCACAACCGATAGCCTAACCAATTTACGCAATAGACGGCATATTATCAGCGAGATGGAACGCAAACTGCCCAACAGGCGCAATACGGCCCTGTCGCTTGTTATGGTAGACATTGATCATTTTAAATCCATTAACGATACCTACGGGCATTCTTTTGGGGATACTGTCATCAAAGAAATTGCTGCCATTCTCAGACAACATGTACGCCAGAGTGACACAGTAGCAAGGTTTGGCGGGGAAGAATTCATGTTGTTGCTTGAGCAGGCCGACTGTCACCAAGCTCAGTTGGTGGCCGAACAAATTCAGTATGCCATTAAGCACCATGGATGGAAGCACACAGAATTAAGAGTGACGGCAAGTTTTGGCGTGTTTGAAATTAATGGCAACATGGACCCAGATAGCGCCATCGATAGTGTTGACCAACTGCTCTACAAGGCCAAGGCGGCTGGCAGGGATTGTATTATTTCCAATAGCGATAGTTTGCGTGCTGCTAGCGCAAAGCGCCCTGCAGCAGATGACCTATTTACCCGCCCCCAGTTCGTCGACCAGGCCATCAGCACTGATCAGCAGGGCATTTCTTACGGCGTGTATGGCCCCTTCACCTTGCGTAGCGCTTATCAGCCAATTGTGACTACTAACCCTAACAATGAGTATCAGGCGGTTGCCTACGAGGGCTTGATAAGACCATTTAATAAGCACCAGCCGGTATCACCCCTGAGTTTCTTTAGGCAAGTCAAACCTGAAGATCGCTTCTTTATTGAATGGCTCTGCCGCGCACTCCATATGCGCAATGCCTTTAGTTTGCAGCAGGCAAACCTAAAACTCTTTATTAACCTGGATCCGGGTCTTTATAACGATCAGCAGCAAACCCTGCGAGAAATTAATATCATGCTGGATAAGATGCGTGATTTAGGGCTTGGCGCCAACAACATCGTGATTGAAATTATGGAGACCAAAGCAAGCGACGATAACCTGTTAATTGCCATGGTTGAACGTTTCCGTGAACTGGACGTTGGCATTGCCATTGACGACTATGGTGCCATGTATTCTGACAGCACGCGCATCAGCAACTTAAGGCCTGATTATGTGAAAATTGATGGCGACTGGTTTAATCGCCACTGCCTTGAGGTGGATTTTGTCTCAAACCTAAAGAACACCCATGCAGAATTGGAAAGCAAAGGCATACACATTATCTATGAAGGCATTGAAACAGAAAGTGGACTTGCCATTGCCAAAGCCTGCGGGGCGAAATATTTTCAGTGTTTTCTCACTGGCACACCGGAATTAGCAGGCTCATTGCTATAAATTCCACCTAGCAAGCCCCATATCCCCTTGGTACAAT
>JAERSU010000254.1 GCA_016845445.1 Oceanospirillaceae bacterium
GCCCTAGGCAGTGCCTGGTTTGCCTGGAGCAATAGCCTGTGGCTCAGCAGCCACAATGTCACCCAAGTCTTTACCATCACAGTTACGCAGGTAGTTAGCCTTAGCTGTGTGGCTATGCTGCTGTGGCGGCGTTTCCCTTTAAATACGAGCTTTGTATCAGCCAATCCTGTACCTCTTAATAGTTTTGCTGTCTGGTCCTTGTGGTTTATCTATGGTGCGGGAGTATTCGCCGGCCTAATGGTGCTAGGCCATGCTTTACCCATTCTCAAAAATGCCGGTGTTAGTAGTGACATGGCAGCCAGCACCCTGGCCATGATGGCCATAGCCAATGGCGCCGCCTGCTTATTAGCCGGTGGTTTGGGTGATCGTTTTGGTTTTCTGCCCATGCTCTGCCTATGTCTCTTTTTGAGCGTATTGAGTCTGCTATTGATGATATGGGCCACGGGCCTTGCGGCAGTCATCACCATGTTGATGATCAGTGCCCTTTATGGCGGCTTTATTGCCCTTTATCCAGCCCTAGTAAACCGCTTATATGGCCCGCAAAGCGCACCGCAGGTTTACGGGCGCATCTTTACTGCCTGGGGCATAGCGGGGCTAACAGCTGCACCACTTGCGGCTTGGCTTTTATATGTGTTTGGTAGTTACACCAGCGCGCTATCTATCGCGGCAGGCTTGGGTCTGTTAGCACTCTTTAGTTTGTATGTACGAGGAGAAAGGCTGTGAATGCATCCCTTTACTGGCGGCCAGAAATCGAAAGTCTAAGTGCGGCACAACTGCGGCGCCTGGAGGCGCCGCTGATCGCTGAGCAAATTGCCTATGTGTATGCTAACAGTGCCTATTATCGGCAACGCTTCGATGCTGCTGGCATACGTCCAGAGCAGGTGACGGATCATGCTAGCTTGGCGTTGCTGCCCTTTACAGAAAAGTCTGAGTTGGCCGCATATCAGCGGCAAGGGCAATTATTTGGGCCCCATCAATGTGCGCCTACGGGTGACATTATTCGCATGGTGGGTACCGGTGGTAGCTCAGGTACGCCAACTCGCCTAGGCTGGACAGCCAAAGACGTGCAAGCCTATGATGAAATGGGTGCCAGAGCGTTGTGGACCGTAGGCTGTCGCCCCGATGATTTGATCATTAACTGCTTTAATTACCGCCTCTATTCTGGCGGTATTATGGACCACAGTGCCTTCGAGGCACTGGGCGCCACCATTTTACCCTATGGCGTAGGCCAGTCTAAGCAGTTACTGGAGCTGCTAAGTCATTTCCCCAAACAGGATATTAAGGGCGAATATACCCTTTATTCGACGCCGTCCTATGCCGTGCGTTTAGCAGATCTTGCCGAGGACATGGGTATCGATTTACATAGTCTACCGATACGTAAAGGTATCTTTTCCGGTGAGCCTGGGCTACAGGTGCCGGGTTATCGGCAGCGCATAGAGGAAGCTTGGAACATGCGCACCTGTGACTTCTATGGCGCCGCGGAAGTAGGTGTGCAAAGTGGTGAATGCGAATACCATCAAGGCTTCCACTTTAGTTCAGGAGGTCTGGTGGTGGCGGAGCTAATTGATCCAGATTCCACTGAGGTAATACCAATGACCGATGGTGCCAAGGGGGAGTTGGTGTTTACCAGCATCCAGCGCCAAGCCTGCCCCATGATTCGTCAACGTACCCATGATACTGTGCAGGTATTTACTGATCCCTGTGCTTGCGGACGTCATAGCTTCCGTTTTAATGTGCTGGGACGCAGTGACGATATGTTTATTGTTAAGGGCGTGAATGTGTTTCCTTTGAGTGTGCAAGAAGCCTTACTCAGCCTACGCCCTCGAGTGACGGGGGAGTTTGTTATTCAACTTGAACATGTGCCACCTACGGATATTCCGCCGACAGTATGTGTTGAAATTAGCAATGATGTGCCCATTACTGAGCATCAATCACTTATTCAGGATATCGTTGCTGTTATCTCAAAACACGCTAATTTTACCCCTAGGGTAATTCTAGTTAGTCCCGGCAGTATAGCCTCAGAACATAAAACCAAGCGCCTTTATCGGGTTTATGAAGGTGATCAGACTCCGGCATTAATGCCCTTAACCATGGAGGCCTAAGATGGCAATAGTCACGACCCTTAAAGCTAGTGTCTTATGGATTCACATCGATCGACAAGAGGCCCTAAACTCATTAGATATTCCTCACTTGCAAAGTCTGCGAGACGCCTTTGCTGAAGCCAGAAGTAATGCTGACGTAAAAGCTGTGGTGATTGCCGCAAGTGGCCGAGCCTTTAGTGTTGGTGCCGATATTAAGGCCATGGAACGCATGAGCGAGGCTGAGTTTGCCGTGGCCGCCGAGCTTTATCAAAGCCTGTGTCGCGATGCACGAGGTTTGGACAAGCCTATTATCGCCGCCATCAATGGCTTTGCTTTGGGTGGTGGTTTAGAGGTGGCCTTGTACGCCGATATACGATTGGCCGCTGACAATGCCAAATTGGGGCTGCCTGATGCTGAACTTGGCTTTAGTCCCACGGGTGGTCTGACCTACTTGCTTAATCACATGATTGGCGCCAGTCGTGCCATGCATATGGCCATGACCTGTGAAATGTTAAGTGCCGAAAAGGCCTTGGATTGGGGGCTGATAACAGAAGTCTGTGCGACAGAACAGTTGCATGACAGAGCCTTAGAGTTGGCTCAACAATTGGCTGCCTATCCACCCACAGGCATGAAAAATATTAAACGCTCATTCAATATGGCTTTGGAATCGAGCCTTAATGCGACCCTAGTCTTGGAAGCTGAATATGATGCGGCTTGTTATCGTTCGCAGGAGACACAAAAGGCGTTGCAGGACTTTATTGCTAGCCGGAAGAAATAGGGGCTAGCTACCATGGAGAGCAAGAGAAGTATAAAAAAGGCCGCATTAAGCGGCCTTTTTGTATCCTAGGATGACACTGACTGTCACTTGTTGCCAGCAGGTGCGGCGGCAAGGATGGCGTTTAAGGTCTCACTCGGGCGCATGACCAATTTTACATCTTCGCGACGGGCATGGTAGTAACCTGTGATCGCCGATGCTGGCGCACCTTGGACGTCACTCAGTTCTTTCAGAATCTTGTCTTCGGCGGCCGTCATGGCATCGGCAAAGGGCTTGAACTTGGCAGCCAGATCAGCGTCTTCAGTTTGTTCAGCAATGGCTTGTGCCCAGTACATGCCGAGGAAGAAATGCGAGCCACGGTTGTCCATTTCACCCGTTTTACGGGATGGTGACTTGTTGTTTTCCAGCAGCTTGCCAGTGGCAGCATCTAAGGTAGTGGCCAAGACAGCGGCAACCTTGTTGTCCTGTTTGATGCCCATGTCTTCTAAAGAAACGGCTAGGGCTAAGAACTCACCTAGGGAGTCCCAACGTAGGTGGTTTTCTTCTAGAACCTGCTGTACGTGCTTAGGGGCAGAACCACCAGCACCTGTCTCGTACATACCACCACCTTTTAGCATTGGTACAATAGACAGCATCTTGGCAGAGGTGCCCAATTCCATGATGGGGAAGAGGTCCGTCAGGTAATCACGTAGCACGTTACCTGTCACGGAGATGGTATCTGAACCACGCATCATGCGTTCCATGGAACGGCGGATGGCTTCAACGTAGGTGAGAATACGGATGTCTAGGCCTTCGGTATCGTGATCCTGAAGGTAGGTTTCCACCTTTTTGATTAGCTCGATATCGTGTGGACGGTTACGGTCTAACCAGAAGATGGCAGGTGTATCGGACTGACGAGAGCGAGTGACTGCTAGCTTCACCCAGTCACGTACAGGCTCGTCTTTGGTTTGACAGGCGCGCCAGATGTCGCCTTTTTCAACTTCGTGAGACATTAGCACTGCGCCAGTTTCAGCGTTAACAACACGCATGATACCGTCGCCTTCTAGTTCGAAGGTTTTATCGTGAGAACCGTATTCTTCGGCTTTCTTTGCCATCAAACCAACATTTGGCACCGTACCCATGGTGGTAGGGTCAAAGGCACCGTTAGTTTTACAGAAGTTAATCATCTCCTGATAGATGGTGGCATAAGTACTTTCTGGCATTACGGCTTTACAGTCTTTTGGACGGCCGTCACCGCCCCACATCTTACCGCCATTACGGATCATGGCAGGCATGGAGGCATCGACGATAACGTCAGAAGGTACGTGTAGGTTGGTGATACCTTTAACGGAATCAACCATAGCCAATTCTGGACGGTGCTCGTAGCAAGCGTGGATATCTTCTTCAATCTCTTCACGGAAAGAACGTGGTAGTTCCTGAATCTTTTCGTATACAGAAGACAGACCATTGTTTGGATTAACACCCAGCTTTTCAAACAATGGACCGTATTTTTCAAATACTTCTTTGTAGAACACGGTGACCGCGTGACCAAATACGATAGGGTGAGACACCTTCATCATGGTGGCTTTAACGTGTAGAGACCACATGACGCCTGACTTGTGTGCGTCTTCGATAGAAGCTTCCAAGAACTCACGCAGTGCTTTGGCGCTCATGCGCATGGAGTCCATGATTTCGCCAGCTTCTAGTGGTAGTTCTTTCTTAACGGTAACGTTACCGTCAGCATCAACGTATTCAATGCGTACGTTGGTAGCATCAGCAACAGTAATGGACTGTTCCTTGGAGTAGAAATCACCATCACGCATGTAATCAGCGTGGGTGCGAGAAGCCATGGACCACTTGCCCATCTTGTGCGGGAATTTGCGGGCAAAGGCTTTTACCGCACCAGGAGCACGACGGTCAGAGTTGCCTTCACGCAATACTGGGTTTACGGCACTACCCAGAATTTTGGAATAGCGCGCGTTAACTTCTTCTTCCTCGGCGCTGCTAGGCACCTGTGGGTAGTCTGGTAGATCGTAACCCTGTTCTTGCAATTCTTTGATGCAGTTTTCTAATTGCGGCACAGAGGCGGAGATGTTGGGTAGCTTAACGATGTTAGCGTTGGGATCCTGAGTTAGTTCGCCTAAGAACTTCAGGCCGTCTTGTACCTGTTGTTCAGGTGTTAGGCGATCATTAAAGGCAGCCAAAATTCGGCCGGCCAAGGAAATGTCAGTAATCTTAACCTTGATGCCAGCGGCATTAGTGAAGGCGCGTACGATGGGCAGCAAAGAACAGGTTGCCATGGACGGGGCTTCGTCGGTCAATGTGTAGTAGATAGTGTTGTTATGTGTAGTCATGGGATCCCTTATGTTTTGTTGGCGGATAAGCCTGAAGGCCTGATGAGAAGCGGCTTGTGACCGCCTTAAACTCAATGAACTCAAGCCCACTGGGGTTATTTAACCTGTCTACTATACGTCAAAAAACTACCAAATTTGAAGTATTGCCAGATAACTAGTGGGTATTTGCGGTCGAAATACCCTAGGTGTTGTAGTTTTTTTACTTCAGGGGCTGTGCATGTAATCGTCTAGCCGGGTTGTTTTTACTAATCAGTCTGGGTAACAATGGCTATTAAATGATAGCCAAGAGAATCTGCAAATGGCCAACAAAACGCAATCAACAGCGCCCTACCTGCCGGCGGTTATGACTAGGATAAGCAAGCAGTGACTATTTGGATCGATGCCGATGCCTGTCCAGGGGTGGTGAAAGAAATAGTCTGTCGAGCTGCCGAGCGTACGCAGACTAAAACTGTGTTTGTTGCTAATCAGTATATTAAAACGCCACCTTCCAAAGTGATTAGTGCAATGCAAGTGAGTGCTGGCTTTGATGTGGCTGATGATGAAATTGTCCGTCGCCTGGTGGTAGGGGATCTAGTGATTACCTCTGATATTCCCTTGGCTGCTGAGGTGATTGACAAGGGTGGTTATGTTATTACCAGTCGTGGTGAAGCCTATACCGCTGCCAATATCAAAGCCAAGCTCAACATGCGTGATTTTATGGAGACCATGCGTTCAAGTGGTGTGCAAACCGGTGGGCCACCAGCCTATAGTCACGCTGATCGTATGGCCTTTGCTAATCGCTTAGATCGCTGGCTGGCCAAGCAGTGATTGAGATCAGACTTCTGCTCTGACCTCAATTAAGCTTTAGCGCCTTTTACTTCGGCCTTTTTTCTTTTTCTTATTGTTAGCGCTGAAATCAGCGTCTAAGTTAGGCTCAAAGCCTGGCAACCATTGACGTAATGGTGGCTCAGGTAGCCGTTCCTCAATGGCTGCTAAAAGGTGCTTTTCATCGACTGCCAATAAGCTAATGGCAAGGCCTTTGTCGCCCGCTCGGCCGGTTCTACCAATACGGTGTATATAGTCGGCTGGCTGATGGGGCAATTGGTAATTAATCACCACTGGCAATTGGGGAATGTGGAGCCCTCGGGCAGCGACGTCGGTAGCCACCAGTACTTGAGTTTGCCGGCTGATAAAACCTGCTAAGGCCTGTTCGCGTTTAGCCTGAGCTATGTCCCCATGAATGGCAGAGCAGGCAATGGCTTGCTCGGTGAGGTCTTGGCTCAGGGCATCTGCGGTTTTCTTGCTACGCACAAAGACCAATACCTGGGCCCACTGATGCTGCTTGATCAGGTGACAGGTAGCAGCTAACTTTTTTGCTTCATCCAACTCATAGATGCGTTGTTCGATATCTGCTGGTCTGCTGGTTTGAGTGGTCACGTCGATGACCTGTTGATGGCGAACCAGAGGTTTGCCAAAGGTAAAAAAGCGATCGTCAAAGGTAGCAGAGAACAGCAGGGTTTGGGGTTTATTGTTGGTAAAGCTGATGATGCGTTTTATATCATCGGCAAAGCCCATATCAAGTAAACGGTCGGCTTCGTCTAAAACAAGGTAACGCAGGTCTGCTATATTTATATGGTGATTAATGAGCAGGTCCAGTAGCCGACCGGGTGTGGCCACCAAAATGTGTGCGCCCTTAGTTAAATTTTTAATTTGCTTGTCTATGGCTACGCCACCGTAGGCTAGCTCATGTATTAGCTGCTCATTTGGGCAATAGCTATGTAAGCTGGTGGCAATTTGTTGGGCTAGTTCCCGGGTAGGCGCAAGCATAACAGCCAATACTTGTTGTGCGCTAAGGGCTATTTCTTGGGTGCTAAGTTGTTGAATTATTGGCAGGCAAAAGGCCGCGGTTTTGCCGCTGCCAGTGTGTGCCTTGGCCATGACATCCGTGCCAGCCAAGACTACCGGTATAGCGGCAGATTGAATGTCAGTTGGTTGTTTGAAACCTAGACTGTCCAGTTGCTGGCAAATGGGTTGATTGAGGCCAAGGGTACTAAAGGTCATGAGAGCTAAAGGTCATAGGTATTCGGCTTGTGCTTTGGTGACGAGATTCTACCACAGGTACCCATAAAGGGGAGTAGGTCGGTTTTTAACCCGAGCATGTCGGAATAAATTCCGACCTACTTAGTCAGCATGGTATGATTCCTCCATGTGTTTGTTTTGCTAGGTTTTGTTATGAAAGTCGCCGACCTTTCCAGTTATCTGCTTTATCCTAATCCTGAGCATCCAGCCTTAACCGATCAGGTTATTGGTAAGGATCAGGACGGCAATGAGGTAAGTGTTGATGTGGTCACCGAGCGTGGTTTGACGGTATATTTAAACCGCCAGGAAATCGTCACGCTGATGACCTTAGGGGATCATCCTCATTACCTTGCCTTAGGTTTTTTACTGAATCAAAACATGTTGCGCCCCGATGATGTGGTGACAGGCATTGATTATGACGAAGAGCTGGAAGTGGTCATCGTTAGGACTGAGCGAGCCACCAACTACGAAGACAAGTTGAAGAAAAAGGTGCGTACCTCGGGCTGTGCGCAGGGCACGGTATTTGGCGATATCATGGAAAAATTTGATGGCATGCAGCTCGCTGACGCCAGCCGGTTACCCATCAGTGCTATCTATGCTTTATCCAAACAGATCAATACCACGCCCAGCATTTACCACAAGGCCGGTGCCATCCATGGCTGTGTGCTATGTGAAGGCGATAAGCCTTTGGTGTATATGGAAGACGTTGGTCGTCACAATGCTATCGATAAGATAGCCGGATATATGTATCAACATGGCATTGAGCCACAGGACAAAGTGTTCTACACCACCGGCCGCCTAACCAGTGAGATGGTCATCAAAACTGTGCAAATGCAGATTCCCATCCTCATATCCCGCTCGGGCTTCACCGCCTGGGGCGTGGCCCTTGCCAAACAGGCAGGTCTAACCCTAGTAGGGCGGGCCAAAGGCCGGAATTTTGTTGTCTTAAGTGGCGAAGAGCGACTAGTCTATAGCTAGCATCCTGCAGAGATCGAGTGTGTGCCAGTAGTGCCAGACGCAGTGATGTGTACACCTTGCTAGGGACGCCGTGTATACATCCATGTAGGCTCTTCAGCGGCATCCCTGCCGCTGACGCCCTAGCAAGGTGTACACATCACTACGTCTTAGAACGTGTAACCTACTGAGTGACTAGCAGATGTTGGCTAGTTGCTTTTAGCGGATCTCTGCGACATGGATGTCGCAGCGAAGCCCACAGGGATGTGTTTACGGCGTTCCGATAAAAGCAACTAGTCAATGTCTGCGGCAGACTGGCACCTTTAAGTGTTCGCATAGAAGGGCTACATAATAGAGGCGAAAATCATGTGCACTGTCTATACATTGACTGGGCAAGTGTGGCACAGTGAAGATTCGTGATAAGGAGGGCAAAGGATGCTTTCGACAGATAAATTGGTGGCTGTGATTTTGGCCGGTGGTCAGGCTCGGCGTATGGGTGGGGTGGATAAGCCCTTAACGGAAATTAATGGCCAGCCACTGCTGCAGTATGTGATTGATCGAGCCAAACCGCAGGTAGAGCATCTGGTGCTCAATGCGAATGGCGATACCGATCGCTATGCCCATTATGGCTTGCCCATACAGGCAGACATTGTGCCGGATTTTGCCGGACCCCTAGCAGGGGTGGTATCCGCCATGGCGTGGGCACGGGCTTTTCACCCCGAAGCCACCCATGTCATTACTATGGCGGCCGATACCCCTTTTTATCCTGCTGACTATATTGCCCGTATGGTGAGTGCTCTGGATGAAGAGCATACGCTGGCATGTGCGAGCTACAAGGGCCGTACCCAGCCAGTATTTGGTTTGTGGCCCATTGATCTGCATAACGACATGCATCATGCGCTGACCGAAGAAGGCATACACAAAGTTGATTTGTTTAGCGCTCGTTTCGGTGTGGCTGATGTGGCCTTTGATGACATGCCCTATAACCCCTTCTTCAACGTTAATCGCCTAGAAGACGTCAAGCAAGGCGAACAGCTACTGGCAGAACATGTCGCTTATGAGGCGGCAACTGTCGTCTAGTCGCTTGACTGATAAACAGAAACAGTCGATCATAAGCGGCTGATTTGGGTGCTTTATCAACAGTCTAGTTGGGCTGCCGTAAAGCTTAAAAGGGAACACCCATTTTGAGATCGGTTGAACTCAAAAATAATGGTGGCTGTCCCCGCAACTGTAGAGATCTGATGTTGTCAGATTTGAGCCAGGAGACCTGCCCATATCAATTAACCGGATGCCGGGTGAGCATCGGGCGAGGGCTTTTGTGTAATTCCTCTCCTGCATCAATCCCGGTTTCAAATACTGTATTTTGGAACCGTAATATAATGTCCTTTAATCTTACCTTTAACGCCCTTGTTAAATCCTCTGCCGTCGTCGCTGCCATGACCTTGAGTCAGGCCGCTAGCGCCCACTTTCAGCTCATACATACGGACAAGGCCATTATTAACAAGGCCGGTAATGTGCCCGCTTTGTTGGCTTTTTGGCACCCCATGTTGAACGAACACGCCATGGACATGGACAAGCCTGATGCTGTCTACATGGTGCACAAGGGTAAGCGCATTGATTTGGCCGATTCTCTGCGTGCGGCCGAACTGGTTGGCCCTCAAAACACCGCTAAAGCTTGGCAAATTGACGTGCCAGTGAAGCGTTCAGGTGATTATGTATTGGTGGTAGAACCAGCCCCTTATTACGAAGAGTCTGAGGATATTTATATCCAACAGATTACCAAGGCCTATTTGAATCGCAACGAATTACCAACGGATTGGAGCGACACGCAAGGCTTGGCAACGGAAATCAAACCCTTGGTGAAGCCCTATAACGTGGCTGTCGGTACGAGCTTTCGTGGTGTGGTGTTAAGTGCTGGTGAGCCAGTGCCCTATGGGGAAATCGAAGTAGAATTTATGCATACCACCCCCGATGTACAAACTGGTGAAGTGGCCAGTGATAAAGCCGTTGCATTACCAGGCGGGGCGATGACTATTCTAACTGATGGGCAGGGTATCTTCACCATGGCCATTCCAAAGGCGGGCTTCTGGGGTTTTGCAGCCTTGGGTTCCGGTCCGCAAACTGAGTTCAATGGTAAAGAGTTGTCGCAGGATGCAGTCATCTGGATCAAGGCCCACGAGCTAAACTAATGCATATTGTTGATGGGGCCCTCAGTGGCGAAGTACTGATAGCTGGCGGGGCAGTGGCCGTGGCAGGCTTGGTGCAGGGCTTGCGCCATCTACCCCTGGAAAAAATTCCAGCCACGGGTATGTTGGCGGCCACCTTCTTTGTCGCCTCGCTTATTCACGTGCCCTTAGGGCCGTCATCGGTACACCTAATCATGAATGGGGTGGCTGGCTTGATCCTAGGCTGGGCAGCCTTTCCGGCATTATTTGTGGGTTTGCTCTTGCAGGCCGTGTTCTTTGGTTATGGTGGTATTACCGTGCTAGGCGTGAATGCCGTTAACATTGCCATGCCGGCGATTGTGGCCTTTTTGCTGGTGAGGCCTTTTTTGCAACATAGTCAGGGTCGCTCAAGTTTTGTTTGGGGTGCCATTGGTGGTGGCTTAGCCGTAGCGCTAACAACCATCATGGTTGCCCTAAGCCTGTGGCTCAGCGGCGATGAATTCCTGCCCGCAGCCCAGTTGGTGTTGGTTAGCCATGTGCCTGTTATTGTTATAGAAGCCTTGTTGTCAGGGGCGACTGTGTACCTGCTCTGCAAGGTGAAGCCTGAACTTATAAGGGAGTATGGTTAATGGCAAAACTTCTCTCTGGCTTGTTGTTAGGTGCCAGCCTGCTACTAGCTCCTTACTCATTTGCTCACAAAGTCATCTTTGATGTGTGGCCCAGCAATGGTGTCATTGAAGGTGAGTTGGGTTTTTCCAATGGCGACATGGCGGTTAACCAGGCCATTGATGTGCTTGATGTTAATGATCAGCAATTGGGCTCGGTTGTTACGGATGATGATGGGTTTTTTGTCTATACGCCAGTCCATGCCACCGGCCATTATTTTGTCGTTGATCTCGGTGCCGGTCACGTGGGTAAAGCCTACTTGCCAGTGGATGAATTTGCTGCTGCTGCCGGTTTGCAGCAGGTGGTTAAGGCTTCTCCAAGCAAGGCATCTTCTGCACCAGTGGTGGTTGAAAAAGGCACTACTGAGCAGCAAGAAATTATGGACGAACTGGCTAATTTGTCTGCCGATGTGCGCCAACTGCGCAAGGAAATTAGAGCCTACAAAGAAAAGAATGACCTGCAAAATATTCTCGGCGGCCTGGGCTTTATTTTAGGCTTGTCAGGGGTGGGGTATTATTTTGCTGCGCGGCGTAAATTGGAGCAGCAGAAATGAACTTTGCCTTCAATCGCATCGATCCGCGCGCACGAATTCTGGTGGCATTGTTGTTTAGCGGGGTAGTGGTCGCTTTATCCGCTATACCAGTGTTGTTGCTGGCGTTTGCTATTTCCTTGTGTGTGCTGCTGATCAGTGGCCTACCAAAGGGGAAAACCTTAAAACGCATGGCGGCGATGGATGGCTTTATATTTGTCATGCTGCTTATTCTGCCGTTTTCTGTACCGGGTGACCTATGGTTTAGCCTCTATGGCCTGCAGGCTTCTTGGCAGGGATTGTGGCGTGCTGTAGAAATTGCCTTGATAGCAAATGCCGTTATTCTTATGCTGTTGACCCTCGTGGGAAGCATGGAAAGCGTGACCTTAGGTCAGGCCCTGGGCAAGCTTAAGGTACCCATGGCCTTGGTGCATTTATTGCTGTTTACCGTGCGTTATATTGAAGTGTTAAAAGACGAATACCAGCGCTTGCGTCAGGCCATGGCGGCGCGAGCATTTCGAGCTGGTAATAATTGGCATACTTATCGTAGCATTGGCTACTTGTTTGGTATGCTTTTAGTGCGTGCCATGGAACGCTCCGAGCGGGTCATGGAAGCCATGAAGTGTCGTGGCTTTACCGGCCAGCTACCTATGCTGGCACAGATGCGCATGCAGGTGTCTGATTGGGCTTTTGTAGCTGTGATGTTAGGGTTGATGGTGGCCCTATTATATGTGGAGATGTTCCGTGTCCTTGTTTGAATTAACTAATATTCATTTTGGTTACCTAGGCCGTCCACCGGTATTAAATGGTGCGAGCTTTAATTTGCAGGCTGGCGAGCGCTTGTGCATTACCGGCCACAATGGCGCTGGCAAGTCGACCCTGTTGCGCATGATGGTAGGTCTATTGAAACCCAACAAGGGTAGCGTCAAAGCGTTTGGCACTGAGTGCTTTGAGGATAAGGATTTTCATAGCGTTCGTCAGCGCGCGGGCCTGGTTTTTCAGGATGCCGATGATCAGTTATTTTGCCCTACGGTGGCCGAAGACATTGCCTTTGGCCCATTGAATCAGGGTAAAACGCCGGAGCAGGCCATGCATATAGTGACTAGTTTACTGCAGGATTGGGAGCTGGGTTATTTGCAAGATCGCATCACGCACAAGTTGTCTGGGGGAGAGAAGCGCTTGGTGGCGCTGGCGTCTGTTTTGGCCATGGAGCCAGAAGTGCTGTTATTAGACGAGCCGACTAATGCCTTGGACGAAAGCAATGAAGCACGCTTGGTGGAGATTTTGCAAAGCCTGCCACAAGCCATGGTGGTGGTGAGTCACGATCCTCATTTTCGCCGCAAAATTGGCAATCGTACTTTGCGATTAAATGATGGCTTATTGGTCGAGCCAGCGGCATCCTGTCGTCATGCCGTAGCCTAGTTGTGGCTTATACCAAAGCTGGTAAAGGGGATGTAGTCTACCTGACTTCCACTGGGGATTTGGCTGGTTGCTTCATCGACCTCAACAAGACCATCGGCACGGGTCATGGAAGTGAGAATCCCCGAGCCGTGTGAGGCACTGCGCTTTAACAGTATGCGGCCATCACTTTGTGCTTCTTGATACACGCGGATCCACTCGCGGCGGCCGATCTTCTTTTTGATGTCAAAGCCTAAGGTTTGGCTATAGGTCTGTGGCTGCTGCCAACCACCGCCAGCTAATTGACGCACCAGGGGAGCGCCAAACATTAGGCTGCAGACGTTAGCTGCCACGGGGTTGCCAGGGAGCCCCAGAAACAGGGCTTTGCCGATGCTACCAAAAGCCAGAGGTCTGCCTGGTTTAATGGCTACGCGCCAGGCGTCCACCTGACCTAGTTGTTGCAGTACCTTGGCTATATGGTCGTGATTGCCGGTACTAGCCCCACCGGAGGTGACAATAAGGTCATGCTCTTGGCTAGCTTGAGCAAGGGCAGTGTGGATGCTGTTATAGTCGTCTTCTAGGATGCCAAGATCGGTCACTTCGCAGTGTAGATCGTGATACAAGGCCTTTAATAGATGCCGGTTAACATCATAGATGCCATCTTCTGGCAGTTGCGTGCCTATTTCATACACCTCATCGCCGGTGGAGAAGAGGGCGACCTTGACTGGCTGGTGGACGGCTAGGTGTGTGTGCCCCGTGGCCGCGGCTAAACCAATATCCTGTGGTCTAACAAGGCTGCCTTTTTGCAGAATAACCTGTCCTTGTTTGACGTCTTCCCCTTGGGGGCGCCAATTACCTCCGTTTTTGGTGGCCACGGGAAATATGACCTTGCCATCTTCTACCCGTACATCTTCCTGCATGACAATGGTGTCGGCGCCAGTAGGCATGCGAGCCCCGGTAAAGACTCGTAAGCAATGGCCGGCTGCGAGGGTGGCTGCACCACTGCCGCCAGCATTGGCTTCACCGACCATAGGAGGGAGGCGGAAATGGTTGGCATCTAGATCTGTATAGCGAATAGCCCAGCCGTCCACGGCGACATTGTCAAAACGCGGGCTGTCAAAATGGCTGCATACATCCTCTGCCAAGCGTCGGTTATGGCACTGCTGTAGAGGTAGTTGTTCGCTGTTGGTAGGTTGGCTCGCAGCAGCTTGCATGGCATCCCAAACGTGTTGTGCTGGCGCCAGATGCTGGCTATCACTATAGCAGTCGTTTACGCGGTGTTGGGCATCGACTTTGTTCAGCAGTCCCGTTGTTTGTAAAACGAAATCAGCCACCAAGTCTATGTTGTTGATGTCTAACCTGGTGATGTCAGCTTGCAAATCGTCTAGGTCAGTGGCGATAGCGGTGATATTAGGTACTAAATCCACTAGCAAACCACGTTCGTTACGCTTTCGTACTACTTCGATTTTTGGATGTTGGCCTTGTTTATAACCTTCAACGATGACGATATCGCAAGCGGAGAAATGGGTGAGTAGCTCATCTAGCTTGCTTTCTTCGGTACCACGGTATTCATGCATCAAGGCCCAGCGATGGCCAGTGGCAAGCATGGTTTCATGGCTGCCGGCGGCACGATGACGAAAGCTGTCTGTGCCCGGTACTTCTAGATCAACATTGTGATGAGCATGCTTGACGGAGGATACCTTGTAGCCACGTTCAACAAGGTTGGCAATGAGTTTTGCCACCAAAGTGGTTTTACCGTTGTTTTTCCAACCGACGATTCCGAATACTTGCATAAGGTTGTTTGCTGAGGAGTGAATATGGGCATTGTACCCTGTATGTCGCAAATTTTACTTATTTATTCGCGTCTTATGTCTGTCTGAATGTCAGATTATCCTTCTACCTTGATTCAGGTCGCATCCAAATAAGTGACCAAGATGGGGATTTTGCACAATAGATGGCTATAGATGGACTCCATTGTTGGGTTTGGTTGTGATAACCACCAGGAAACATGATGGAGTTTTTTATTGGCGTTTTTCTCGGGTCGATCCTATGAAAAAATATTCAGGCTTTAGCCTATTTAAACACTCTTTGAGCCATCATGAGAACTGGCAGAAGACGTGGCGTAGCCCGCGTCCAAAGCAGTCCTATGATGTGATTATTGTTGGCGGTGGCGGCCACGGTTTAGCCACGGCTTATTACCTAGCTAAGGAACACGGCATCACCAACGTCGCGGTACTGGAAAAAGGTTACCTAGGCGGCGGTAATACGGCCCGTAATACCACCATTGTACGTTCCAACTACCTGTGGGATGAAGCCTCCAAGCTTTATGATCATGCTCTGGATCTATGGTATGGCTTAAGCCAAGACTTGAACTATAACGTCATGTTCAGTTCACGCGGTGTTATGAACCTGGGGCATAACCTGCAGGACATGCGCGATATCGAACGCCGTGTTAATGCCAACCGTTTGAATGGTATTGATGCAGCTGTCTTGACCACCAAAGAGGTCAAAGACATTGTGCCTATCATCAATGATTCGCAAGATATTCGTTACCCTATCTTGGGTGCATCCTGGCAGAAGACCGGTGGCGTGGCCCGTCACGATGCTGTGGCCTGGGGCTTTGCCCGTGGTGCCGATCAACTGGGTGTTGATTTGATTCAGCAATGTGAAGTGACCGACATTGTCGTGGAGCAGGGCGCTGTTACCGGAGTACAGACCAACCAAGGTTTCATTGGCGCCAAGAAGGTAGCCTGTGTTACGGCCGGTAACTCTGGTGTGATGGCTGCCATGGCCGGTATTCGTTTGCCACTGGAATCTCATCCGCTACAAGCCTTGGTATCTGAGCCGATCAAGCCAATCATTGACACCGTGGTGATGTCCAATGCGGTCCATGCCTATGTGTCCCAATCGGACAAGGGTGACCTGGTCATTGGCGCGGGTATCGATAGCTATAATGGCTATGGTCAGCGTGGTAGTTTGCACGTGGTTGAACATACCCTGTCCGCCATCTGCGAACTGTTCCCCATGTTTAGCCGTGTACGCATGAACCGCGCCTGGGGTGGTATTGTGGATACTTGTCCTGATGCTTGTCCGATCATATCCAAGACCCACGTGGATGGTTTGTATTTCAACTGTGGTTGGGGTACCGGTGGCTTTAAGGCCACGCCTGGTTCTGGTCATGTGTTTGCTCATACGGTGGCCCATGATGATCCGCACCCATTGGCTAAGCCATTTAATATTGATCGCTTCAACACTGGCCATCTGATTGATGAGCATGGTGCTGCTGGCGTAGCGCACTAAGGGGAACTCGACATGTTACATATCTATTGCCCATACTGTGAAGAGCTGCGTGAAGAGGAAGAATTTTCCTACTCCGGCGAAGCACACATAGCCCGTCCAACGGACCCAGAAGCCCTGACCGATGCAGAGTGGGGCGACTATGTGTTCTTCCGTAAGAACCCCCGTGGTCTGCACCACGAAATGTGGAACCATGCCGCGGGTTGTCGACGTTACTTTAACGCTACTCGCGATACGCAAAGCTACGAAATTCACGAAACCTACAAGATGGGCGAAAAGCCTTCTGTGACAAGCCAAGGAGCCGCGCAATGAGTCAAGTAAACCGACTGCAACAAGGCGGCCGTGTTGATCGCAGCAAGCCTTTGACCTTTACCTGGAACGGTAAGCAGTTCCAGGGTTATCAAGGTGACACCCTAGCCTCCGCCATGCTGGCAAACGGCATTAAGGTCGTAGGACGTAGTTTCAAATATTCCCGTCCACGGGGCATTTTTGGCCATGGGGCTGAAGAAGCCAACGCCTTGATGCAGCTAGGTGTTGGTAAGGAAACCATTCCTAACCCACGTGCTACCCAGGTAGAACTGTTCAATGGTTTAGAAGCCTCGGCTACCAACGGCTGGCCAAATTCTGACTTTGACCTGATGGAATGGGTAGGCAAGATCGGTGGCAAGATGATGCCTCCTGGCTTCTACTACAAGACCTTTATGTGGCCAGAAAAGATGTGGATGACCTACGAAAAGTTTATCCGCAAGGCAGCTGGTTACGGTAAGGCTTCCCTAGAAGCAGACCCGGATATCTATGATAAGCTAAATCGCCACTGTGATGTGATGGTGGTGGGTGCTGGCCCTGCGGGTCTAGCAGCCGCTTTGGAAGCTGGCCGTGCTGGCAAGCGTGTTATTTTGGCGGACGAGCAAAATGAATTTGGTGGCAGCCTGCTAGCTAGCAAGCAATCTGTAAATGGCCAGCCTGCTGCCGAGTGGGCAGAAGCGGCAGCAGCAGAACTGGCAGCGATGGACAACGTCGTTTGTTTGCCACGTACCACCGTGTTCGGCTACTACGATCAGAACTTCCTAGGTGCCCTTGAACGTCGTACGGACCACGAAGGCATGACCGCGCCATCTGGTTCCCGTCAGCGTATTCATCGCATCCGTGCCCATCAAGTTGTCTTGGCTACGGGTGCCATTGAACGTCCACTGGTATTTGCTAACAACGATCTGCCAGGTGTTATGCTGTCTGGTTCTGTGGCCACCTATGTGAACCGTTTTGGTGTGGTGCCAGGTAATCGTGCAGTGGTTATGACCACTAACGATTCTGGTTATCAGACCGCCCTAGATATCCATGCAGCCGGTCGCACAGTCGTTGCTATTGTCGATACCCGTCACAATCCTGAAGGCCGTTTGCTGGATGCTGCACGCGCTGCAGGCATTACGGTTAAGACTGGTCATGCGGTGATCGAAGCCAAAGGTGGCAAGCAGGTCACCGATGCCTTGGTGGCGCCAATTGATGCAGCTGGCGACAGTGTTACTGGTAAGCCAGTAAGCATGAGCTGTGATCTGATTGCCGTTGCCGGTGGCTGGAGCCCAGTGGTACACCTAAGTTGCCATACTGGTTCACGCCCACAGTGGAATGATGACATTGCGGCCTTTGTGCCGGGTCCTAGCATTCAGAAGCAGCATTTAGCTGGCGCTATCATTGGTGAATACACCACCGCTGGTGCCCTCAACATGGGTGCGGCTATGGGTGCTGAAGCCGCTGGCGCTGAAGCCGGAAGCAACTATGACTGCGGTGATGAAAGCGTTTGTCCAGCGCAGCCTATGTACCTAGTGCCACACACCAAGTCTGTTATGCGGGCGCCAAAACAGTTTGTTGATTTCCAAAACGACGTGACTGCAGCGGGTATTACCCTAGCGAATAACGAAGGTTTTGAGTCCATCGAACACGTTAAGCGTTACACGGCTATGGGCTTTGGTACTGACCAGGGTAAGACCGGCAACATTAATGGCATGGCCATCACTGCCAAGAACTTGGGTAAAACCATTGCCGAGACAGGTACCACCATCTTCCGTCCGGCCTATACGCCAGTGACCTTTGGTGCCCTAGGCGGCCGTGATATTGGTGATCTATTAGATCCAGCTCGTCACACAGCCATGCATCCATGGCACGTGGAAAACGGTGCTTTGTTCGAAAACGTGGGCCAGTGGAAGCGCCCCTGGTACTATCCAAAAGCTGGCGAGACCATGCAGGACACCTTGAACCGCGAATGCATGGCGGTACGCAACAGCGTGGGTATGGTGGATGCGTCCACTCTGGGTAAGATTGATATCCAAGGTAAGGATGCTCGCGAGTTCCTTAACCGTGTTTATACCAATGCCTTCTCCAAGCTGGCACCAGGTAAGTGTCGTTACGGACTGATGCTGAAAGAAGATGGCATGGTGTTTGATGACGGTGTTACCGCCTGTATCAACGATAACCACTTCGTTATGACTACCACCTCCGGTGGTGCTGCAGCTGTGATGTCCTGGCTGGAAATGTGGTCGCAGACCGAATGGCCGGAGCTGGAAGTCTACTTTACTTCTGTGACTGATCATTGGGCGACCTGTTCTTTCTCTGGCCCAAATGCCCGTAAGGTATTGGCAAAGCTGTGCGATGACGTGGACTTGTCCGCTGACGCATTCAAGTTTATGGATTGGCGGGAAGGCACTGTGGCCGGCATTAAGGCTCGTATCTTCCGTATTTCCTTTACCGGTGAACTGGCTTACGAAGTGAACGTACCAGCCAACCAAGGCTTGTACATGTGGCAGAAGATCATGGCAGCCGGTGAAGAGTTTGGTATTACCCCATACGGCACCGAAACCATGCACGTACTACGTGCCGAAAAGGGCTACATCATAGTTGGTCAAGACACAGATGGTTCCTTGACGCCACAAGATTGCGGTATGGATTGGATCGTCGGTAAGAAGAAGGAATTCAGCTTCCTAGGTAAGCGTTCTTTCACTCGCCCTGATACGGCCCGTACTGATCGTAAGCATCTGGTTGGCCTGAAACCAATCGATCCAACGGTGGTGATTCCAGAAGGTTCCCAGGCCGTTGCTGATCCTAATCAGCCTATTCCAATGGATATGCTTGGTCACGTAACCTCTAGCTACTGGAGTGAGTGCCTAGGTCATGGTATTGCCATGGGTACGGTGAAGAATGGTTTTAACATGATGGGTGAAACCGTTTACTTCCCGCAGGCTGACGGTCGCGTATTGGCGGCGGAAATTGTTAGCCCAGTGTTCTATGATGCAAAAGGGGAGCGTCACCATGACTAGTTTACATTCACCATTAGCTCACGTAGAGCTACCTGAAGCCCATGCTCATGCAGGTGTGACACTACGCGAAGACAAGTTTCGTGGGCATTTAAACCTACGCGGTAATCCACAGGATGAAGCCTTTACCAGTGCCGCTGAAAAGGTGCTGGGTGTGGCTTTGCCAACGGCACCTAATAGCGCCGTTGAAAACGACGCTGTTAGGGTTTACTGGTTGTGTCCAAACGAATGGCTGCTATTGGTTGCCGAAGGCGCTGAAGGCCAAACGGAAGCCGATTTGCGGGCTGCCATGGAAGGCCAGCATATTGCTGTTACCGATCTTTCCAGTGGTCAGACCTTGATAAACTTGTCGGGTGAAAACCTGCCTGAAGTGATGATGAAGTCCACTGTGTATGATTGCCATGAGAGTAACTTCCCCGTAGGTAAAGCCGTGCAAACCACCTTTGCTAAGGCTGGTGCCACCATCTACAAGTGTGCCGATGGCTCCTATGATCTGGTCATTCGACGCAGCTTTGCGGATTACATTTTTCTGTGGTTAAAGGATGCTTGTGCCGAATATGGCCTAGCTGTGCAGTAGCTTAACTTGCTGCCTGACCACAGGGTCAGATCCGTACAAGTTAAGACGTCTATGTCATAATTAAAAAGCCAGCAATCTTGCTGGCTTTTTAGTTTATTAAATTATCATTGAGAAAAAATATGTTTGCAGATTATCAATCGGCGCTACTGGGCCTGTGACTGATTCTCTTTACCGTATTCTTACAGGCGGTCATCGCCAGTGTTGCCCATCGTCGTCAAAAGGTTTATATACCGGGCATTGTGGTTGGCGATCTAAGTCACGAGTCCTTTGTCTTCCGTAGTCACCGTACTTTTATTAACTCGCAGGAAAACCTTCTGTTGATGCTAGGAACGGTGACGGTCGCTATCGCGGTTGGTATGGATGCTGCCTGGGTAGCCGGCTGTGTGTGGGTTTACGCTATTGCTCGACTAGTGCACATGGTGCTCTATTACATTATTGCAACAGAAAAGAACCCTAGTCCACGTAGCTATTTCTATATGATTGGATTTGTGGCTAATTTTGTGTTGTTGGTGCAGTTAGGTATGCACCTCTTGGCCTGATTTATCCACAGGGGTCAGACCCTATAGGGTCTGACCCCTGTGGATAACTATTTACTTTTAGCCTGGCGATAGAAGTTCATTATCCACTGAAACATCAAGGCCGTATCCGGCTCACCTTTGAGGTTGTTTAATCCTTGTTCTCGTACTTCAGGTAGTTCATCAAATTCCCACGAGCTTAGTACGCCACTTAAAAAGCCTTTAAAGAACTCTGGGTGGCCTTGGGTACTCATGGTATTGGCATCATACTGAACCCAGAAATAGGGACAGAATTCATTGCCAGAAAGCACTTGAGTACCTTCTGGCAATTCGCTGACCTGGTCTTGGTGAAAGACGAGAATACCATATTCGTCCACCGCAGGTTGCATCCACTGAGCAGCTTGAGTGATAGGGTAGTGGGCCATGCCAACGCCCCAACCACGATCAGACTTCTCCACCTTGCCGCCAAGGGCGGTAGCAATCAGCTGGTGACCGAAACAAATTCCCACCAAGGGTTTGTTTGCGGCGTGCACGTCCTGCACAAAGCTAATTAAATTCTTTATCCATGTCTTATGGTAATAGACACTGTCTGGACTACCATTGATCAACCACACATCGGCTGCCTCAGGTGAGCTGGGCAGTTCATTATTGTGGGTGCGATAAGCCGTTACCTTAATATCACTATCGGCCGTGCTGAGGTGGGTGTTAAACAGGTGGTCAAAATCGCCACCAACCTCTGGTTGCAGATAATCGTGCAGGGTGTCGCACAGCAATAAACCAATGTGAAGTGTGGAATGTGACAATTGTTCGGCCCCGAATGAATTTTAAAAATGCACTTTAACAAAAAAAAGACCCCATGTGGAGTCTTTTGTGTAAATACCTGGTTCGGCTAGCCTGGGGACATGCCGCGTAAGCGCTCAGAGCGGCGCCGTAGCAGCTCTAATACCGTTAATAGGATAACCGACATGAGTACCAGAATACTTGCCACAGACAAGATAGTAGGGGAGATCTGCTCACGAATACCGGAGAACATTTGTCGTGGAATGGTGCGCTGCTCGACGTCGGCAATAAACAACACGGCGACTACTTCGTCCAAGGAGGTGATAAAGGCAAACAGGGCACCTGAAATCATGCCTGGTAGAATCAGTGGCATGATGACACGACGGAAGGTTGTCCAACCATTGGCGCCCATATTTTGTGCTGCGCGTACCAAGCTCATGTCAAAACCGGATAGGGTGGCGGTAACCGTGATGATGACAAAGGGTACACCCAAGGTAACGTGCGCTAAAATGACACCCCAATAAGTCTTGGCTAGCCCCACTTGTGAGTAAAAGAAGAACATGCCTGTAGCCGTGATAACCAAAGGCACGATCATAGGTGAAATCAACAAGCTGGTAATCAGAGCGCGATAAGGCATTTCCGGGCGCGAAAGACCCAATGCCGCAATGGTGCCAAGCACGGTGGCAATCACCGTAGATACCGTAGCAATGAAGAAGGAATTGCGGGCTGCACGGATCCACTGGGCATTTTCCCACATATCAGCCCACCAGCCTTCGATGGCTTGCGGTGCTGCCATGCCATTATAAACAATGTCCATATACCAGCGCGTGGAGAAGGCATCGGGATCCAGGCTTAGCATACCTTCGGTGAAGGTGAAGTAAGGTTCGGCATTGAATGACAAGGGGATAATGATCAGTACTGGGGTGATCAGGAATACCAGAATGCTAGAGGAAATAACCAAAAACATGTAACGGCTAAAGCGTTCACCCGTGGTGGCATAGTCTGGCATCTTGTTCATGAAGTACAGGGGGACACCAAACACCAATAGGAAACCAATGGCCGCTTTTACAGTACCGGTAAAGAGGGTGATAACTAGGGCGGCTAATAATAGATAGCCATAGGCCTTTTGTTTTTGCTTGAATTGTTTAAACATTTTCTAATCCTTCCCCATTAACCGAAACGTAGCTTGTCGATGCCAATTAGCTTGTTGTACAACCAGTACAGTAGCAATACGACAACCAGTAGTATGGTGCCCAAAGCGGCGCCGAGGCTCCAGTTAAGCGACTTCTGAATGTGATAAGCAATCAGGTTAGAAATTAACAAACCATCTTCACCACCCACCAAGGCTGGTGTGATGTAGTAACCGATGGCGAGAATGAATACCAACAGAGTACCGGCGGCTAAGCCTGGTAGGGTCTGGGGAAAATACACCTTGCGATAGGCATACAGTGGTTTAGCACCCATAGACAGGGCGGCACGCATATAGCTAGGTGGAATGGTCTTCATGACACTATAGAGGGGCAAGATCATAAAGGGCAGCAAAATGTGCACCATGGCGATGATGGTGCCCGTTTGGTTGTAGATCATCTGAATTCGACCATCATCGGAGATGAAGCCAAGGAAGACCAGCATGTCGTTGATGATGCCTTCTGTTTGCAGTATGGCAATCCAAGCCGTGGTACGTACCAACAGGGAGGTCCAAAAAGGTAGCAATACCATGATCATGAGCAGGTTAGACTGGCGTAATGGCAATACGGACAGCAGATAAGCCACAGGATAGGCTAGCAAAATACAAATGAAGGTGATGAGGGCGGAAAGCCACAAGGTCTTCATAAAGTTGTTTAAGTATATTTGATAAAGCTCATCAGCACGCTCTATGCTGCCATCTTCGGCGTATTTCAAATCTAGGGCAGCGACATAGAAGGCAGGCGTAATATCCCGGGCAGCACGCTGCAAAGTGAGCCAGATTTGTGGATTGCCCCATTTCTTATTGAGCTTAATGAGGGCTTCCTTGTAAGGGCCTTCTTTAATCTTTTTGGCCTTACGAGCGGTAGAGGTAAAAAGACTTCGCGAACCGGGCATTTCATAGTTGACGCGGGTGGCTAGGTTACCGACGGTACGGCCTACTTCGCGAACTTTTTTCGCCTGTATCATGTCTTTGACGAAAATTTCAAATGTTTCTTCTGGGGGTAAACCCACACCATCCCATTGCAAAATGGCATCGGCAAAGTTAGGTACCACAGCGGAAACCTTATCATTATGAACACTGTTAAACAGCATCTGGCCAATGGGCACAACGAAGCTGACTAACAAGAATAGGACTAATGGCATGGTTAACAAAAGGGCACGACGGCGTTGTAAAGCGGTGGTTTTGGCTAACTTCTGTTTTAACGGAATACCATCTTGAGAGATAGAAATGTCTGCAGTGCTCATAAGGATAAAGTTCTAATTGTTATAAGCTAGGGGAGGGTAGCAAGGCTACCCCCCGTATTTTAAGTTAAAGCCTAGACTTTACTTGGACAACCAAGCGTTGAAACGCTCGTTCAGCTGGTCTTGGTTATCAGCCCAGAACTCAAAGTCGTTCTGTAGGGCGTTAGCAAAGTTAGCTGGAGCGGTTGGCATGTGTGGTGCCATGTCCAGATCTGGCTGGTTGTGGTAAGAAGATACCAATGGCGCAGAAGACTTACGTACAGGACCGTAAGAAATCCAGCTTGCCTGATCGGCTAGAGCCTGTGTACCAGTGGAGAACTTGATGAAGTCCAAGGTGTCTTCCATGTTAGAAGCGCCCTTTGGAATTACCCACAAGTCCAAATCCCATACCTGACCATCCCAGTTAATTTCGAATGGCTTGCCTTCGGCAGCAACGGCGTTAAAGATACGGCCGTTATAAGCCGTGGTCATGACCACTTCACCGTCAGCCAATAGCTGTGGTGGCTGGGCACCGGCTTCCCACCAAACAACGGAATCCTTGATGGAATCCAGCTTGGCGAAGGCACGGTCGATACCAGCATCAGTGCTTAGTACTTCGTACACGTCTGCTGGGGCAACGCCGTCAGCCATGAGTGCCATTTCTAGGTTTGGCTTAGGGCCTTTGCGCAGACCACGCTTGCCTGGGAACTTGTCCAGGTTGAAGAAGTCAGCAATGCCGCCGACGCCTTGCGTCTTGGAACCATCGTAAGCAAACACGGTGGACCATACGATGTTACCAACGGCACATTCGTGTACGGTGCCTGGAAGGAAATCGTCGGCTGCTGGGGTGCCATCAGCACCGGCTGGCAGGATAGATGGATCGATAACTTCCAGAATACCTTCGTCACAACCACGTACGGCGTCGGACAGTTCAACGTCAACCAGGTTCCAGGTTACGTTGCCGGCTTCTACCTGGGCTTTGATTTCGGCTAGACCACCAGAGTAGTCTTCGGAAACAACGGTGTTACCAGTTTGCGCCATCCAAGGCTTGTGATAAGCCTCTACCTGAGATTTGGTGTAAGCACCACCCCAGGATACAACAGTAATTTCGCCGGCTTGTACGGAACTGGCGGCTACTGCTGCAGAAATCGCGGTAGCGATCAACGTCTTGTTGATTAGCTTGTTCATGTAATACTCCTAGTATTTATATTTTTATTGTTGCAACAATGACTGTTCGATAAAACGACTAAGGATTAAGCATCCAAAGCCAAACAGTCTTCCATCTTCCAGCCGATAGTAACGGTATTGCCTTGTTGCAATGCCGCATGACCAGCTGAGTTAGGAACCTTGACGATAAAATCGTCGTGACCACAAACGGTAAAACGCGTACGGATGTGGTCGCCATGATAGATTAGTTCTTCTACCCGGGCTGAAAATTGATTATCTACACTGCCTTCAGCGGGGGAGACAGTGACGCGCTCAGGGCGCAGGGATAAGGTAGTGCGATCGCCCACGGAATGCACATTGACTTGCTTAGCGCTAATGCTTTCGCCGCTGTCAGCGGTGACCTTAGCAACACCCTTTTCGAGTGCTGTTACGGTACCCATAATGCGGTTATTTTCACCGATAAAGTTAGCCACAAATGCATTGCTAGGGCTTTCATACAGTTCTGCTGGCGGCGCACATTGTTGCACGATACCATTTTCAAATACCGCAATGCGGTTGGACATGGTGAGGGCTTCGGTTTGGTCATGGGTTACATAAACCACGGTTAGGCCTAGCTGTTCGTGTAGGTGCTTAATTTCGTATTGCATCTGTTCACGTAGATTTTTATCCAGTGCACCTAGAGGTTCATCCATCAATACCAGATCAGGATCGAAGACCAAGGAACGCGCTACCGCCACACGTTGCTGCTGGCCACCGGATAACTGCATAGGGCGGCGACCGCCGAATTCACCCAGTTGCACCATATCCAATGCTCGTTTCACGCGTTCCTCGCGCTCTGCTTTACCCATACCACGTACTTCCAGTGGGAAGGCGAGGTTTTCGGCCACGGTCATGTGTGGGAACAGAGCGTAGTTCTGGAATACCATGCCGATACCACGCTTGTAGGGTGGCACCTTGTTAATGGGCTTACCTTTCAAGTAGATCTCGCCGTGAGTCGCCGGTTCAAAACCAGCCAGCATCATCAAACAAGTGGTTTTTCCGGAACCGGAAGGGCCCAACATGGTAACAAACTCACCCTTGGCAACATCCAAGTTAAAGTTTTTTACCACCAGGATTTCACCATCGTAGCTTTTCTGAATATTTTCGAAACGAACCAGAGGGGATTCTGCGGACATAGTATGTGCTCGTGTAGTTTTTGTTATTTCGATTAATATCGATATTTTTTAAAAATGAGTACGTTATTAAGCCTGATAGTGGCAACCTACTCCAACTGTTAATTAGTCTAATAGAGCCTAATGGTATGGCTCATACAACCGGTAGCTATATTAAATTACGATTAACCTGCTAACCCTAGCATTGTTAATGGCTTCACCGAAACGTTAATTAACTTGTTAAATTTATTAATGTCGTTCTGATACAAGTTAGTGTGTAGAGGACTAATCAATCATCAATTTGTCCATCTATATAGTAGCTTAGCGTAAACAAGTGATTTGCCTAAATTAATAATGTTAATGGTGATATAGGCCTTTTTAATGCGCCCTAGTGGTTGACTAACACGCCTTGACGCCATTAAAGCACAGTCTTAATGATTACATAAATGAAATAATTGCAGATCATTTATTAATTAACTTAATAAATTATGCTTGCGTCCTAGTCACGAACAGCGGGGTTTTTAGGGTTTTAGAAGATATCGTGTTTGTTTTCTAGGATTTGTTGCGCTAACAATTGCGCCGCTTCATTGTGTAGATTGGGTGCCATGTGCAAGGCTACTTCGGATTCATCAAGGCTTGGCAGGCCATAGGATTCATCTAGCACTTTCAATCCTGGGCGGATATTGCTTTCACTTAACAGGGTAATGGCCAGGCCTGAATCAACGGCTGTTTTGATGGTTTCGTGGCTATGGCAGCTCAGCGCTACCTGCCAAGGAATGTTGGCTTTATCAAGGGCATTCAAGGTGGCTTGTCGGTAGCGACAGGGAGGCGGTACCAAAGCTAACGGTACTATGCCGTTGGCTGGCATTTGGAATTCTGTGCTGGCCAGCCATACAAGTTTTTCGCGATACAGAGGTATGCCATCGCCAGATGGTGGTATCTGCGTAAGAATGGCCAGATCAATGTCACCAGTGTCTACCTGGGTTTTTAGTTTACTAGTAAGGCCAACTTTGATTTCCAGTTCAACATTAGCTTGTATGCGAGCAAAGCGGGCTAGGGTGCGAGAAAAGGCCAAGGACAGGTAGTCTTCGGGTGCACCCAGGCGAATATGACCTTTGAGTGGCATTTCGCGAAAACGAGATTCTAATTCATCCGTTAGATGAATGATTTTCTTGGCATATTGATAGGCCACGGTGCCGTCGTCAGTGAGGCGGCAGTGACGGGTTGTGCGGCGCAGTAATTGCTGGCCCAAGTCGTCTTCTAGGCGTTTAATCTGATGGCTCACGGTGGATTGGGTCATGTGACGGATCTTGGCCGCGCTAGTAAAGCTCTGGCCGTCAGCCACGGCAATAAATGTACGTAATAGTTCCAGATTCATCCCCGTTACTCTTAAGTAGCCAATGAACGGAAATAATATATTATTAATTTTAATAAAAGTCTTGCGATTGTTTCATTTTATTAATTTTGATTAGTGTGCTTTCATAACCTAACACTAGTTTAAAGAAGAGATTACCATGCACCAAGTTGCCAACCAGCGAGCGCCCATTATTTGCTACGACGTGGATTGCTTGCCACCTCACAATGATGAGTTTTATCAGCGTGCCAAAGCTGGCATGGAAAAGATTGATGAGGTGCTTGTTGCACCTCGGGATGGGGCTTGCTTTCAGGTGCCCGCTGGCCATTTCTTTCGCATTGTGAGTGTCGATGGGCCGCAAGTGGGTGATTTGAACCTCTGGCAGGCAGATAACCTGCAGGAACGTTTCTATAGTGGTAAAACTCGCCAACTACATGCCTCGCACGTTAGCACAGGTGATAAACTGTGGAGCAGCTTACCCGGTTTGCGGCCCTTAGCCACCATTACGCAGGACACGTTAGACTGGTACGGTTGGGATGAAGATGGGGGAGGGGTTCATGATGTGATTGGCACTCGCTGTGATCCCTACACCAATCATATGTTACATGGTGTCGATTATAATCATTGTTGCCATTCTAATCTTACCAGAGCCCTAGCTAAGCATTTGCATACCAGTGTCGAGCAAGCCGAGCCCCATATACATGATGTGCTCAATGTCTTTATGTGTACAGGTTTCACTAAGGATACCCATCAGTATTTTATGAAGGCCAGTCCGGTCCGCCCAGGCGACTATTTGGAAATGTTTGCCGAAACCGATCTGTTGGGTGCCTTATCGGCCTGCCCTGGCGGCGATTGCGGCAGCAGCCATTCTGATGATTCTACCCCCTGTTACCCCCTGCTGGTAGAAATCTACCAGCCGCATGAGGGGGCATTGGGTGATTGGCAGCCCAATGAAGTAAATGCCTATGGCGGGCGCCACGGCGGCTAGTCATAGCTGGCGAGGCTGTGGGTATCGCCATCCACAGCCAAGGCTTGGCCGGAAATTTTAGCGCCCAGGTCGGAAAAGCTAAACATAATCATATTGGCAATGTCTTCGGCGTCAACAAAGGTTTCCATGGAGGTATTGCGTACATTGTCGTGACGCACCTTGGCCAAGGATTCCCCCGTTGCTGCGGCGATATTGGCAATTACCTGATCCATACGCGGGCCGTTTACTGAGCCAGGACAAATGCAATTTACTCGAATCTGATTGGGGCCTAATTCCATGGCCATGGTCTTTGTGAGGCCAACAATGGCCCATTTGGCGGCGGCATAGGGGCTGCGATTCGGGTAGCCATAGATACCAGCGGTGGATGACAGGTTCATAATGGCACCGCCATTGGCCTGCATCATGGGAATAGCTAGTTTACTGACGTAAAAGGTTGAGTGTAGGTTGACGTCAAAGGTGACTTTCCAAGCGTCGATATCAATGTCCTGCAGGGGACCAGCAGGCCCAGCTATGCCAGCGTTATTAACGAGAAAATCCAAGCGATCACCTAGTACGCTACGGGCCTGTCTAAACAACTCCGCCACGCTATCGGGACAGCTGACATCGGTCAGCGAAGCGCTGATGGTTGGATAATCAGCTTGCAAAGCTTGGATGGCCTTAGGATCCAGATCGCAGATGTGCACCTTGGCACCTGCTTGATGTAGGGCAATGGCTGTAGCACGGCCAATGCCATTGGCACCGGCGGTAATGAGTGCCGTTTTGTGTTCGATTCCTTGCATTTATTTGTTCTTACTATTAGGTTGCGGGATAGGGGCAAGGTATCTTAAGCTGGATGGCTTTGCAAAGTATTTCGTATGGCATTTAACGGGGTACGGGATAAGTAAATTGAGGCCTTTAAGGTTAATTGGGGTAGGAGCTATGGCAGAGTTTTCCTCTTTTTGTCAGCGCATTCAGGGTGATGGTGCAGCGGCTTGGGATATTCATATGCAGGCCCAGAAAGCCGCTGGCCGCGGTGAAGACGTGATTGTCATGTCCGTTGGTGATCCTGATATGGACACCCCGGTAGAGGTCGTCGATAAGGCGATTACGAGTTTGCGAGCGGGCGATACTCATTATGTAGATGTAATGGGCAAGGTCGAACTGCGACGGGCCATTGCCTACCGTCACAGGCAGCGTTCGGGCCAAGCAGTCAGTGAAGATCAGGTCATGGTGTTTTGCGGTACGCAAAATGCCCTCTTTGCTAGTTTGCTTTGTCTGGTTGAAGCAGGGGATGAGGTAATTGTCATCGAACCCGCCTATGTGACCTATGAAGCTAGTATCGGCGCCACAGGCGCCACCCTAGTGCGGGTAAGCTGTGCTGCCGATACCGGGTTTGCCTTGGATATTGATGCCCTTGGTGCAGCTATCACGCCACAAAGTAAATTGATTTTGCTGTGTAGCCCCAACAACCCAACGGGCTTGGTATTGTCACAAGCTGAGCTTGAGGCAGTGGCCGATCTGGCCATTAAACATGACCTTTGGCTAGTTTGTGATGATGTTTATGGGGAACTGGTATATGGCGATAATTACCTAGCCATGGCAAGTATCGATAGGGTAGCAGATCGTTTAGTGACATTAAGTAGTCTATCTAAATCCCATGCTATGAGCGGTTGGCGAGTAGGTTGGGCGATTGGTCCGCAAGCGCTTATGGGGCATTTTTACAATACCGCATTAACCATGCTCTATGGACTGCCTGGTTTCATCCAAGAGGGGGCGATTTGCGCACTAACAGATGCTTGGGATGAGCGTAAAACGATGCGAGATGTGTATGCTAAACGTATGTTGATGGTGCAGCAGGCGTTGCAGGATATGCCGCACTTGATACCGCTACAGCCCCAAGCCGGCATGTTTATCCTCGTTGATGTCCGGTCCACGGGCCTGACCAGTCAGGCCTTTGTTGAACAGTTATATCAACAACAAGGTGTGAGCGTATTGTCAGCAGCTGCCTTCGGAGCTTGTGCCGAAGGCTTTGTACGTATCTCGTTTGCTTTAGCGGATGATTTGCTCGACAAGGGGCTGCAACGCATCCGGCAATTTGTCACTGGCCTTTAAACTTGCTGTTGGTCGGTTGTAGCTCTTTATAGTCGGCATCTAGCTTCTGGCTTTTGGCGACAAATGCCGCCATTAGATCGGTTTCTGGTTGGAACATGCCGCCTTGCCAGGTGGCCTGATAGCGTAAGGAATCAGCCACACTATGATCACGGGCATAGGTAATGTTTTCTTTGCAGCCATACAGGGCCATGGGAGAGAACTTTGCCATTTCTGCGGCAATGCCAAGTACGCCCTCTAACAAGGTCTCAGCATCTTCGTAGACCTTGTTAACCAAACGCCATTGCAAGGCTTCCTCGGCCAGCATGCGGCGACCAGTATAGGCTAGTTCTCGGGTCAGACCTTCGCCAATTAACTTAGGTAGGCGTTGCAGGGTACCAATGTCAGCGGCCAGCCCAAGCTTGATTTCTTCCACCGAAGCAAAGGCATCAGCGCTCATATAGCGACAGTCGCAGGCACAAGCCAGGTCAAGGGCACCGCCAATGCAGCCACCTTGAATAGCTGCCAAGACTGGGAAACGAGCTTCTTCAACACAGCTAATAATATTTTGTAACTGGATAACAATTTGACGTAGATGCTCATTACGGCGGGCCGCTTCTTTGGGGCGTTTAATGGCACCGCTGGTAAACACAGATAAATCCATACCACTACAGAAGTGCTTGCCTTCACCACTAATGACAAGTACGCGGCATGCAGCATCTTCATCCAGTTGGCGAACTGCCTGTGGGAATTCTTGCCAAAAGTCCAAATTCATACTGTTGTATTGCTCAGGTCGATTAAAACGCAGGTGAGCGACCTTGTTGTCATCAATGCTGAGATTAAAGGTTTGGTAATCCATGTTTGCTCCGGCTATATAGCCTGGCACTTTAGGGTCAGACCCCATGGGGTCTGACCCTAAAGTGCCAGGTGTGTTTACAATTTAAGGGCAAGCTTAGTGCCTTGGCGAATGGCGCGTTTGGCATCCAGTTCACCTGCCTTGTCGGCACCGCCGATTAGGTGGTAGCTGTCGTTGCAAGCTAGTTCTCTAAGTGGCTCTTGACCGGCGCAGATAATGACATTATCAACCTCCAATACTTGTGCTTCGCCAGCAATAGTTAGATGTAGGCCCTGGTCATCAATGCCAAGGTATTCACAAGCGGCGTGCATGTGTACCTGTTTTTGCTGTAGGCCTAATCGATGAATCCAACCAGTGGTTTTGCCAAGGCCAGCACCCACTTTCGTGGCTTTGCGTTGCAATAGGTGGACTTGCCGCGGTGAGGCTTCCACTTGTTGCTCTACACCAGCGATGCCGCCGCGAGATTGCATACTCATGTCGATGCCCCATTGTTGCATAAACTGTTCGATGTTTTGGCTTGGTTGTTGTTTGCCATGGGTTAAGAATTCAGCAATATCAAAACCAATGCCACCGGCGCCAATGATGGCTACTTTATCGCCTACATGGGCACCATTAACAACATCAAGGTAACTGAGTACCATGGGGTGGTCATAGCCTGGTAGGTCTAGCTGACGGGGAGTAATACCCGTGGCGATAACCACTTCATCGGCTGGCAGTTGGGCAAGTTCAGCAGCGGATAGCCGAGTATTGAGGTGAAGATCGACACCGACCTCCTGCAACATAACCTGAAAGTAGCGCAGGGTTTCGTAAAATTCTTCTTTACCAGGTATCTGCTTGGCAATATTAAATTGTCCACCAATTTGCTCATTGGCATCATATAAGGCTACCTTGTGGCCACGTTGTGCTGCAGTAACGGCACAGGCAAGACCGGCAGGTCCAGCACCAACAATCACTATTTGCTTGGCGGTTTGCGCAGACGTTGCAATCATCTTGGTTTCGTTACAAGCCCGTGGATTAACCAAGCAAGAAGATGTTTTACCTTGAAATATGTGATCCAGACAGGCCTGGTTGCAGCCGATACAGGTATTAATATGATCAGCTTGATTAGCGGCCGCCTTATTAACAAAATCGGCGTCGGCGAGGAAGGGGCGAGCCATAGATACCAGGTCGGCATGGCCGTCTGCTAGTACCTGTTCGGCCGTGTCGGGCATGTTGATACGGTTTGAGGTGACCACTGGCACATTAAGGTGCTCGCGTACGGCTTGAGTTACCCAAGTAAAGGCGGCTCTAGGCACCTTGGTGGCGATGGTAGGGATACGGGCTTCGTGCCAGCCAATACCTGTGTTGATGATGGTGGCACCGGCCTCTTCAATGGCTTTGCCAAGTTGTACCACTTCCTCTAGATTACTGCCTTCTGGCACCAGGTCCAGCATGGACAGGCGATAGATGATAATAAAGGCTTCTCCCACTGCTTGCCTTACTTGGCGTACCACTTCAATGGCCAAACGGATGCGGTTGTCGTAGTCGCCCCCCCAATTGTCATGACGTTGGTTGGTGCGTGTGACGATGAACTGGTTGAGAAAATAACCTTCGGACCCCATGATTTCCACGCCATCATAACCCGCCTCTTTAGCTAGTTTGGCACAGTTCACAAAGTCAGCAATTTGCTGCTCGATTTCAGCTTCGCTGACTGCTTTTGGCGTAAAAGGATTGATCGGTGCCTTGATAGCTGAGGGGGCGATGGAATCGGGCCCATAGGCATACCGGCCAGTATGCAGGATCTGCATACAAATTTTGCCGTCTGCGGCGTGTACCGCATCGGTAACGATCTTATGGTCGGCAACCTTGCTTGCTTCATCTAGGCTGATAGCACCGGGAAAAACCAATCCTTGATCGTTGGGGGAGACACCCCCGGTGACGATGAGGCCGACTCCACCGCGGGCACGTTCGGCATAAAATGCGGCTAGGCGATGAAAGCCGTTTTTAGCTTCTTCTAATCCCGTATGCATGGAACCCATGAGGACACGGTTTTTTAAGGTGGTAAAGCCCAAGTCTAAGGGGGCAAGCATGTGTGGAAAAGCAGCAGATTGAGTCAT
Source organism: Oceanospirillaceae bacterium (assembly GCA_016845445.1). Classification (GTDB taxonomy): domain Bacteria; phylum Pseudomonadota; class Gammaproteobacteria; order Pseudomonadales; family Balneatricaceae; genus Njordibacter. Next base: position 33,522 of record JAERSU010000254.1, read on the forward strand.
AGTATTCAAACGGTTGTTTTAATAATGAAGTATACATTATGCCGATTTGGCTAAAGGGTCAAATCAGTGACCTGTAGGTCGGACTTTAGTCCCACAAGTCGGATTAATATACAAAACACGCGCTTTGCTTGTGGGGCACACTGAACCTTGCCTACATTGTAGCGCGAAAAGGTAATTGTGTTGCAGCCCAATCCATATACTCAGTAACTTGTTTGGCTTCTTGCTGACAGAATTGTTCGATGGCAGTGTCAAAGCCTTTTTCCTGTAGCCAGTGATAGGAATGGGTAGGCTGGGGGATAAAACCGCGGGCTAGCTTGTGTTCCCCTTGGGCGCCAGCATCAAAGTGAGCTAACTGATTAGCAATACAGTAATCGATGCCTTGGTAATAACAGGCTTCAAAATGGAGGCAGGGGATTTCCTCTAGGCTACCCCAATAGCGGCCATAGAGGTTGTGATCATCCTTAAAATACCAGGCATAGGCAATGGCTTGCTCCTCCTTTACTGCCTGCATAAGCAGTATGTTTTCCGGCATGGTTTGACAAAGGAGCTGAAAAAACTGGTCATTTAGGTAAGGCTGGCGGCCCCGTACATGGTAGGTATTGGCGTAGCAAGCGTAGAACTCGTGTAGTTGTTGCTGGTTAATATCAGTCCCTGCTATCCAGTTAAAGCCGATGCCCTGTTGACGAATCTGTTGGCGTTCTTTGCGCAGATTTTTGCGTTTGCGAGAGGTTAATTTGTCCAAAAAACCGGCAAAGTCTTGATAGTCATCATTGTACCAATGGTACTGGCAGCCTAAGCGTCGATGCCAATTGCTGTTGTTAGCACTAGGCCAGTCAGGAGCGTGAGCAAACAACCAATGCCAACTGTGGAAGCCATATGCTTCAGCAATATAGGGAATCTGTGTTTCAAGTTCGGGCAGTATCTTGCCTAGCTCGACATCAGGTGCCAGTAAAATGCGAGGCCCTGCACAGGGTGTGAAGGGTACCGCTGCTATTAACTTAGGGTAGTAGGGGCGATGATAGCGCTGATGTGCCTCTGCCCAAGCAAAATCAAACACATATTCACCCCAGGAGTGACGTTTTATGTAACCTGGAATAAGGGCCACGGGTTTGCCAAGGTCGACAAACTCAAGATGCATGGGTTGCCAGCCCGTATCGCCGCCGATACAACCACTGTGTTCTAGGCACTGGTGAAATTCATAGCGGGTAAATGGCGTATTGGTGTGCTCGTGAAAGTCCCAATCACACTGTATGATACTGTCGATAGAGTTATGGGCGATGAGTTGCATTGGCAATGATTTGCTAGGTGTAAAAGGGCAGTAGAGCGGAGCATACCACGAACTAGTGCTCTAGTGGGGATTATTGTTTGAAGCAAATGCATAACTAAATGTAATCGATAAGCAGAAGAAAATGTCGCTTGACCGAATTCCAATCTGCCCTTTATTCTTGCTTCTTTTGAAATAACCCATAAAGGTTGCTGTTATGCAGTTTGAAGGAATCTATGTGCCGGTGATCACGCCCTTCGCCGATGACTTTTCCATTGACGAAAAAGCCTATGCCGACGTGATAGATCGTACTATTAATGCCGGCATGCAAGGCATCATCGTAGGTGGTACCACCGGCGAATACTATGCCATGACTAAAGAAGAACGTGTGCGTACCATGGAAATTTCCCGCGAAGTGACCCAAGGGCGTGTGCCTCTCATTACCGGTGTGGGTGCCTTGCGTACTGAGGACGCTGAAGAGTATGCCCGTGAAGCCGAGCGTGTTGGTGCCGATTGCTTGTTATTAGGTGCGCCCTATTATGCTTGTCCGACATCTCTGGAATTGATGCGTCATTGTCTGTCAGTAGAGCGTCAAACAGATTTGCCTATTATGCTGTACAACTTCCCTGATCGCACCAATGCACCAATGGATGAAGAGTTTTTAGAGCGGGTTAGTCAGCGTCCAAATTTCTGTGCCATTAAAGAAAGCAGCGGAGACATCAACCGTTTGCATCTGCTAGCTCGCCACTATCCACATATTCAGTTATGTGTGGGTATGGATGACCAGGCTTTGGAATTTTTTGCTTGGGGCGCGCGTAGCTGGGTGGCAGGTGCTTCCAACTTCCTGCCCAAAGAACATTATGCCTTGTATCATGCTTGTGTGGTTGAGAAAGACTTTGATAAGGGACGTCGTATCATGACCGCCTTATTGCCACTTATGAAGGCTCTAGAGCAGGGTGGTAAATTCGTGCAGAGCATCAAGTTTGGTTGCGAGCTACAGGGTATGTATGCTGGTCCTGTGCGTAAGCCATTGCGTGGTTTAACCAAAGAAATGCGCCGCGAGTTCCAAGTGGTGGTGGAAACCGTGCAAACAACCATTGCCAGCATCTTGGCCGAAAGCAAATAATTAGGGAGAAATTGACATGTTATCTAAGCAAGATTATGAAGCCATTGCTGCGGGTCTAAATCTCCCTACCAATGCGTTTATCAATGGTCACTTTTGCGCTGCACAAAGTGGCAACACCTTTGCCACTATCAACCCTGCTACGGGTGAAAAAATCGCTGACATCGCCGCCTGTGATGAAGCCGATGTGAACGAGGCCGTGATGAAGGCACGTGAAGCCTTTGACAGTGGTGTCTGGTCAAAAATGGATCCCAGTGAGCGTAAACAGGTGATGATCAAGTTCGTTAAACTGTTACGTCGTCATAGCCATGAGTTGGCTGTGCTAGAAGCGCTGGATAGTGGCAAGCCAATTCGTGACTGTGAAAGCATTGATGTTGAAGAAACCATTGCCTGTATTCAGTGGCATGCCGAAGCCATTGATAAAATTTACGATCAGGTAGCGCCAGCGGGTGATAATGCTGTGGCTATGGTAGTGCGCGAACCCCTAGGCGTGGTAGCTGCGGTATTGCCATGGAATTTCCCCATGTTAATGGTGGCCTGGAAACTAGGCCCAGCACTGGCAGCTGGTAACAGCGTGATTCTAAAGCCAGCCGAAGAAACCAGTATGACATGTTTGCGCATGGCTGATTTGGCTGTAGAAGCTGGCGTGCCAGCAGGTGTGCTGAATGTGTTGCCAGGCCATGGTGAAACCTGTGGCCAAGCCATTGGTCGTCATATGGATATTGATGGGGTGTCCTTTACCGGTTCCACCGAGGTTGGTCGTTATTTCCTTAAGTATGCGGCGGAAAGTAACCTTAAGAAGGTAGTCTTGGAATGTGGTGGCAAGAAC
>JAERSU010000255.1 GCA_016845445.1 Oceanospirillaceae bacterium
ATAATGGGCGAACCATCCATAGACATGTCCATTACCCCGCCCCAATTACGCAACAACTTAAGGCGCGACAACTGTGGCAAAATTGACAAACCGCCAGATATAACATCTTCAAATACAGGCAGATTGCCACGTTGAGCATAGGTATTGTAGCCATCAATGTCGCCACCAAATACCAAGCCACCTTTGTCCGATTGGGAGATATAAAAATGCCCAGCACCAAAAGTAACCACGCCATTCACTAGTGGTTTATAAGGTTCGGTTACAAAGGCCTGCAATACATGGCTTTCGATTGGCAAACGAATACCTAGCTTAGAAGTAAGACGAGATGAGCTACCCGCCACAGCCATGCCCACCTTGTCGGCACGAATATCACCACGGCTGGTCTTCACACCAACAATGGTTTCACCCTGCTTAATAAAGTCGACTACTTCACAGTTTTGAATCAGATCCACACCGAGTTTATCCGCTGCACGGGCATAACCCCAAGCCACGGCATCGTGACGCGCATTGCCGGCTAAAGGTTGCAGCAAACCACCAAAAATAGGAAAGCGTTCACTGTCATTGGCACGTAACATCGGCTCCCGCTCGAACACTTCTTCACGGGAAAGGATTTCCGCATCAATGCCATTTAGGCGCATGGCGTTACCGCGACGGGCAAAAACGTCATATTGAGATTTTGTATGGGCTAAATTGATGATGCCACGAGGCGAGAACATGGCATTGTATTCAAGATCCTGTGCCATATTACGCCACAGATTCATGCCATGCTCATAAAATGGCGCGTTGCCATCGAGCATATAGTTAGAACGCACAATGGTGGTATTACGACCAACATTACCACCGCCTAAATAGCCTTTTTCCAGTACCGCTACCTTGGTAATACCATGCACCTTGGCCAGATAGTAGGCCGTGGCCAAACCGTGGCCACCACCACCAATGATTATAACGTCATAGTGAGCCTTAGGCTCAGGATCACGCCATGCGCGTTGCCAATGCTTATTGCCTCGCAAGGCCTGCCATGCAATATTCAGGGCGCCATATTTGCCCATAATGCCTCCCAACAGATTAACATCCAGACGGCACAGAAACGTACCAAAACTGCTTAGGCAAAGGTACTGAATAAAGAAGGGGTTCACTAAGAAATAATCGACAAGCCGAGTCGAATTTTATACAAACATGGGGATTTTTATACTATTTTCGACATAATAAAGCATAATCGCAGCCAGCCAATCTACCTTTCAGTTAAGGCTCCAGCAAAGGCACGCGTCAAGGGTTTAGCTAGATAATACAACACCGACCGCTGGCTGGTTTGGATATCTACACTGATAGTCATGCCTGGTTTTAGGGTAATCGCTGCCAATGTGGGATGTGCGCTTTTGGCATCCTGATCAATGCTTATGCGTGCAAGGTAAAAACTCTGTTGCTGACCAACATTTTGTTCCTCCAAGGTATCAGAACTGATATAACTTAATTCCCCCTGCAGACTACCAAAAATAGAGTAATCAAAGGCATCCAGTTTAATCACCGTAGGCATGCCGAGCGCCAACTGACCAATATCCATTGGGTTAATTTTAACTTCCACGAGTAGTTCACCATCGGTTGGTGATATTTGCATCAACTCTTCACCTGCCACTAGCACTGCACCCAATGTATGTATGGCGAGGTGTTTCACTACCCCAGTTGCCGGTGACCTTATTTCTGTATGCTGCATCAAATCAGCACTTTCTTTTAATTGATGACGAACAACATCGAGCTCAGCCTTAAGCTGGCTCACTTCCTCATGGGCGCGCAGCAGGTACTGGTTAGTAGCGGCGATTATTTCGCCTTGTAATTGCTCTACCTTTCCCTTTGCTTGCAGCACCGCGACCCTGCTGACATCACCTGTCTCGTATAAGTCAACATTGAGTTGCCATTGGGTATGTGCCAACTGTAGGGCTTGCTCTAAGGTAGCCAACTGGGCATCCAGATTGCGCCGCTGCTGCCAGTACAATTGCTGTTGTGCCACTAATAGTTCGGTGAAACCGGTTTGATCACCAAAATCAGGGGTTTGTTGGCGGCTTTCAGCCTGAGCCCGGATGAGGGCCATATAAAGCGCCTTGTGACGAGCAACAATTTGTTGGTGATTAGCCTTGGTCCGCGTTGAACCCAGTTGTGCTACCAGCTGCCCTGCTACTACCGATTGGCCCTCGCTCACCAACACCCTGGCTAACACACCACCATCTACAACCTGCACCGTTTGCGTACGGGCGGTGGGTATAATTTGACCGCTAGCCCTAACGGACTGGTCTATTTCAAACCAGGCAGCCCAAGCAATAAACAGCACCACCCCAGCAAACAAGATCATCGGCACAGATAACCACGTCGATCTAGGCTCGCCTATAGCATCTTGAAAATGGGAATTAACCATCCTAATGCTCTACCTTTTGCTTTGCCTGATCCTTGTTAGCAGCCAATGCTCCATGGTCTTTTTGCGCTGTGTTTTGGTTATTTTCATCGCCACTTAATTGACGCATCACCTGATCACGTGGGCCGTCCATGACAAGCTTGTGATTAGCGATCACAATCACGCGCTGCACCAATTGCAGCATTTCCGGTTTATGGGTAACCAATACCAGTGTGTGATGAGGCTGCAAAGCCTCACCTAAAGCACTAATAATGGTTCTCTCTAATGGCCTATCCAAAGACGCGGTAGGCTCATCTAACAGCCATATTTTAGGTTGCCGCAAAAAAGCTCTGGTTAGGTTCACCAGTTGTTTTTGACCGCCAGAAAGGCCGGTCCCACCCTCTCTTATTGGCTGATGCAAACCCTGTGGATGTCTGCTAATTACCGCCTGCATCAGGCCAGTTTTACGGGCCATGTGCACAATCGCGTCATCCCCAGGGTCCACCAATCCCAAGATTAAGTTTTCCCTTAAACTGCCAGCAAACAATCGACCTTCTTGCTGCACAAAGCCCATTTGCTCGGCCAAGACAGGCTTGGCAATATGGCACAAATCCACATCATCCAATAACACCACACCTTGTTGAGGCTTATACATGCCCGACAACAGCCGCAACAAGGTGGTTTTGCCGGCACCAATGGGGCCTAATACGGCCACTTTTTCACCAGCGCCAATGCGTAAATCATCAAGCTGCAAAGCGGCATTATCGCCATACTGAGTAGTGACATTTTGCAATGAATAATGCCCTTGCAAGTGATGCAAACGCACAGGTTGAACTTGCCCATGATGGTCATCTTGCAGGGCCCACAGACTATCCAAGCCTTTTAAGGCAGCTTTGGTATGGGCCCACTGTACTAGTTGCCCAGGCACAGCAGCGACAGGGGCTAACACCCGTCCTGACAAGATAGAACAGGCAATCAGTCCGCCCATACTCAAATTGCCTTGGCTCACCAAGATGGCACCACTAGACACCATAGCGATGTAAGACAGCTGTTGGCAGGCAGCTGTGACATATTGGCAATGCTCACTGACATCGCGCATCTGGGTTTCATCAATGCGCGCTTCATCGGCGGTATTCATCCAACGCGATAACATGCGCCATCCACCTTGTCCGGATTTGATAGTTTCGGCCCCCTCTACGGATTCCACCAGCAAACCTGTTTTGAAATGGGCGGCTGCGCTAACATTGGCTGCATGGGCATCAATACGACCACGATAATAGCCACCAATCAGTAAACAGAGCACAAAAAATGCCAGAGGAATCAACGCCAGCTTACCGGCAATAGCGGCAATGGTAGCAACAAACAGCAAAGCAAAGGGCACATCAATGAGTAGTTGTGATGCCACCGACGACAAAAACCCCCGCACCGTTTCATAGCCCCGCATTTGAGATGCTAACGAGCCCACACTTGGAGGCAACTGATCTAGCCGCACATTTAAGAAACGCAAATACACCTTGCTTGCTAACTGTCGGTCTACATGGTTAATGAGGCGTTGATTGATCTTACTGCGGACCTTTTTCGTCACCAACTCATACACAATGGCCATCACCACGCCAAGACTGAGCACAAGCAGGGTTTGCCTGGCACCGGTAGGTATCACCCGGTCGTAAATCTGCATGGTATAAAAGGACGTAGCCAAGGCAATAGAATTGATAATGATGCCCGCCAATGCCGATTCTAACAGCAGGCGTTTGCTGCTAAGCAATTCATCACGTACTAGATGATAAAACGCACTCGCCTTCAACCTAAATGGCCGTTGTAAATCCAACGCCACCACTTGCACTGATGGCTTTTCTGCATCCACTTGTTCCTGCCATTCTTGGGTACTATGTTGCCACCACTGAGTGACCCAACGTTGCTGGGCATCCACACCTTGCAATAGGCCCCAACCACGCAAAGGGCAATAGCACAAAGCCGGTGCACAAGAAGGATCTGGAGCGCTTATCCAGCGGGCCGGCTTAAGCTGCATTTGTTGGCTCAGACGCTTTAACAAAGCGTGGGCTGACAACCCCTGCGTCGAAGACAGTATATCCTGCAAGGCCAAGCTGTCCATAGCCACATTCTGATACTGCGCTAGACGCAAAATACTCGGCAACACACCTTCATGATGATGACTCAATATCGGTGTTCCTCATTCAAGCTAATTTCTGGGTTACTACTAGTGTAGTTGACGATTGATGGATCAGCTTGATCGAGGCTGTACATAACATCTTGTAATCCATAAACCAGCGTTGCTAACTGCCAGCTCATCACCAGTTGTGTTGCTTTTAAGTCGTCTAACGCCACCTCTGCATCGGCACGCACAACCATGGCATTTACCACATCCTGCCAACCGTTTCTGTCTGCCCTAAATAAGCGTTGGGCCGATGCCAATAAAGCCCTAGCGGAAAACAAACTGGTCTGCATAGGGGGTAAACGCTGTTCTAGGTGTTGTAACTCAACCATGCGGCTCATGATTTCTTGTTTCAGTATACGTCTGCGCGCTTCGACCTCTGCCCTTCTAGCCACCAATTGCCACTGGGCCTGGCGAATATCAGAAGCATTAGACAAACCTGCGCCAAAACGACTACTCAATTGCACAAATAAGCGACTGCGACCTTTTGTTTGGGTGCGTACATAGTCACCTATTTGGTGCTCTAAGCGTAGGTTAAGCTGAGGCCGCATTTTAGCTTGCGCAGCACCTATTCCTGCAAAGGCCGCATACACCTCTGCTTGCAGTCGTTGCAGGCTTAGATCCTGTTGCTGTGCTAGGTTAAGCAAGTCAGGCAAAGATTGTGGTAGCACCCATGGTGATGGGGGATTACCGACTAGCTGGGCAGAGACAAGGGGCTGCCCATACCATTGAGACAGATTAAACAGTGCCGTTTGTTCCATTGTTTGAGCCTGCTGCAATCGCGTAGTCGAAGATACCCATTGCCGTTCAGCAGACACCTGTTCTTTAGCGGCCAGCAGTCCCTTATCGACTCGTCTTCGCACCTGCAACAGCATGGTTTTGATGGACTGCACCTGTTGTTGACGGATCTGACGTTGATTCCAGGCCATTAACCAGTCACCATAAGCCTGCACAACCTGCAACGCCATGTTCTGCTGCAGTTCACCTGCACTGGCCTGAGACACGGCTAATCCAGCCTGAGCCTGCTGCACCCCCGCCTGCAACGCACCACCCGTCCACATCGGTTGCTGTAACTTCAGGGTCATCACCTGCTCATCTGCAGTATAGGCCGTATCATTGGATTCAGTGACCACCGACTCATATACGACGGACGACGTGGGATAAAACTGCCATTTGGCAGATTGCACCGCCTCCCGGGCCATGGCAATCTGCGCTTGACTAGCATCTATACTTGGGTGGTTGGCAAGGCTAAACTTCAATATCTGAGCCAAAGATACTGCTGGCACCTGCCCCCAAGCTGGTGAGCAAAGAAGCAATCCAATAGGCAAACAATGTCTAATCAGCCAACGCCTATATCTATAGGCACATGAAGGCATCACACAATTAAGGCCGGATTATACTGCTGTGCCGCCTTGGCAAGTGGATCTTCGCCCCATTCAACAAAATGAGCCTCGGTTAAGGCATCCGCCTGTACGTGTTGCAGCAACACCTTATGTTCTCCAGATTGCACCAAGGTATGTGTACCCTGCTGGTGTAATAGCAAATCACTAAAGTCAATCTGTTCATCACCTTCAGCGGCCAAGCCACGCAGGTCAATCTGATCGTCGCCTAAGCGAAAGTCAGTGATGGTATCAATATCGCTGTCCTTGTCACTCACCCACACAAAGGTGTCATTGCCATTTCCACCATTTAGAGTGTCTTTACCAGATTGGCCCAAAATAAATATATCATTGCCATAATAGCCGTAGAGGTAATCATTTCCTGCTCCACCATTGAGGATGTCGTTGCTATCTCGGCCATACAATCCGTCATCACCACCTAAACCCAATAAAGTGGTGTCTACATAATTACTGCCAAATAACAAATCCTGACCATCCGTGCCCTTAACGATGGAAGCCGCCACCAACACCTTGGCCATATCCAGCTTAGTACCATCGGCAAGCTGCATAGACTGAAGCTGATAATCAACGCCATTTAACCAGTTTTTTAATGTCAGGGATTGGACACTACCGTCACTGTTTTTAACATGGGCTAAAAGGTCCTTGTTAGAAAACGACCAGCCAATATCTTCAGATTTAATACCAGCACCAAACACCAAGGTGTCTCGATGCTCACTATTTTGACTATCATACCCATCATAATCATCGATGAAGTCATCACCATCACCTAAACCCCAGTGATAGGTGTCATTGCCTTCGCCACCACTCAGATAATCATCACCTGCGCCACCATTAAGGCTATCATTATCACGGCCACCACTTAGCCGATCGGCGCCAAGACCACCTTGTAAGGTGTCATTACCGGCGTCACCATATAACGTATCATTGCCATCATCACCATTTAAAACATCATCACCATTTTGACCAGACAGTTTGTCATCACCTGCGCCCCCTTTGAGGGTATCGTTGCCATTTTGGCCAGAAAGCTGGTCATCATCGTCACCACCTTCCAAGGTGTCATTACCATCTCCTCCACCCAGGTAATCGTTGCCATCACCACCACTTAGAACATCATCGCCATCTTCACCATACAATTTGTCAACACCTGCGCCCCCTTTGAGGGTATCGTCACCGTTGTAGCCATACAGGCTGTCATCGCCACCTAAACCCAATAAAGTGGTATCTACATTATAACTGCCAAATAACAAATCCTGACCATCCGTACCCTTAACGATGGAAGCCGCCGCCAACACCTTGGCCATATCCAGCTTAGTACCATCGGCAAGCTGCATAGATTGAAGCTGATAATTAACGCCATTTAACCAGTTTTTTAACGTCAGAGATTGGACACTACCGTCACTGTTTTTAAGCTGGGCTAAAAGGTCCTTGTTAGAAAACGACCAGCCAATGTCTTCAGATTTAATACCAGTACCAAACACCAAGGTGTCTCGATGCTCACTGTTACTACTATCGTATATATCATAATCATCGATGATGTCATTCCCATCACCTAAACCCCAATGATAGGTGTCATTGCCTACTCCGCCAGCTAGGCGATCGTTGCCTTTGCCGCCTTGCAGGGTATCATTACCTGCGTTACCGTTAAGGGTGTCGTTGCCCTCCCCACCAAGTAATGTATCACCTTTACTACCACCTATTAGTCTGTCGTTACCGCCTCCGGCACTAATATAAACAGCTTCTGTCTTACTGCTTGCATCGATGGTGTCGTTACCATCTTGGGTGTAGACAGCTTCTAAATTAGTCGTAGCCATATTGATAGAAACGGCAATATTGCTCGATGTGAACACACCCACATCATAGCCCTCTCCTCCATTTACATTTTTATCATTTTCATCCCATAAAATTACATCATTACCCGCACCACCTGAAAGTGTATCTGCCCCTTCGCCACCCAGGATAATGTCATTGCCTGCTCCACCGGTTAGGGTGTCGTTGCCTTTGCCACCATCAATCAGCATGTCTTGTTGATGGTCTGCATTAATGCTAATGCTATCGTCACCATCAAAACCAAAGTAACCATTGTAGTCTGTATCATCGCTATTCACGCTAAGACTAGCCTTGTGGTTTTGATTATCAAACCAATAGCGTTGGTCGCTGTGATTTTGCACGCTGAAGCTACCATCTTCATGCACCTTTAAGCCACTTTGCGCAGTACGCAAGCTGACATCGGCAAAGGCTTTGCTCTCACCGTTGGTTAGGGTGTACTGCCCGTTACCATGAACTTGATTGCCAGCATTAATGGAAACTCTGTTGTCACTAGTTAGGTTGATGGATTGAATACCCAACTTATCAAGAAGTTGATATTCGCCCACATCAGTGATGCCGTCCTGATCCTTGTCTTGCCAGACACCAAATTGGGCCCATTGACTGTCTTGTGTGTTGAGTATGCCATCCTTATTGGAATCAAAATGGTGCAAGCCCTCTAGGTCGGTTTTAGCACCTTCAACATAGTCTACAAAACTGATTTCACCGCGTTGATCGATGACACCATTGTTATCCTTGTCATAGGCTAAAAAACCATCATCCTTGCCGACCCAGGCCATTTTGTATTGGTAGCCATCATCGTAATAGTCGTAAAAGGTGTTGGAATCTGCCAAACTCACAAGTTCGACGCCATCATCATCCAAATCCATGACTATTGGGCTAAACCAGCTGCCAACCCAGCCCCAAAAACCTCCTCCTGAGGAACTCGAAGAACTTGAGGATCCAGAAGAATTTGAAGAACCAGAAGAACTGGAAGAAGAATTATCAATATCTGGTCCGGCACCGCCAAAGGCATCTAGATCATTGTTATTAGAATCATTACTAGGTGCTGGAGCAGGAGATGGAGAAGGTGACCTATCAATGTCCGGACCAGGACCACCAAAAGCATCTAAACCAACGTCATTAGAATCATTACTAGGTGCTGGAGAAGGAGAATTATCAATATCTGGGCCAGGGCCACCAAAGGCATCCAGGTGGTTGTCATTACCACCATCGCCACCATTGCCATCATTACTGGGAGCAGGAGCGGGTGCGGGAGATGGCGCAGATTCAATATCGGGCCCTGGACCGCCAAATGCATCTAGACCAACGTCGTTAGAATCATTGTTATTAGAATCGTTGCTAGGAATAGAAATAACCGAATTATCGGGTAACGGATAGGCAACAGCAACAGGCTCAGCAGGCACCACTGGTTGATTCATCACTTCTTGTTCTAATGCTGCCTCAGCCAGAGCCGCAGCGAGCTGCGCGGCTATTACCTCTGGATCTTCTGGCTCGTTACCAGCATCGGGAGTATTAGACTGTGAATTGTCAACATCGGGCCCAGGACCGCCAAAAGCATCCAGATCATTATCACCATTACTAGGCGCCGGAGAGCTAGGAGGTGAAACTACAATATCTGGTCCAGCACCACCAAATGGTTCCAAATCGTCGTCGTTAGCATCATCGCTTGCTGCCGGTGCAGGTGAGGGAGAAGAAAGATCTGGTTCAGGTTCGGGTGCGGGTGCCACCGAATCATCTGGATTGGGATTTTGCGCAGCAACGGGCTCGGCAGGCACCACGGGTTGATTCATCAGTTCTTCTTCAAGTTCAGCCTCCAACTGAGCCTTCTTGCGATCAGCGATGATTTTGGCCGCCGCATCCAGAGAAACTTGTCCTGCTCCATTACCAACTTGTTGCAAGATACCATTGTTGTCTTTGAAATAATGTTTACCATTGCCCGCCTGAAAGGTTTTCAAATCAGCATCGGGGGTAGCATCATAGGCCTGTTGTGCGCTGTCGCGTTCGGCCTTATGGGCGTCATCTTTTGCCTGGTCTTTATCATCAACCAGCTGCTCAATCACTGGGACATTGTTGGCTGCAGTGGCCGCAGCATCGGCTACCCCATTTTGGAGCAGGGTCCACTCCTCGGGTAATATGGACAAAGAATCTAGCCCATTAGAGGGGCTTACAGATGGGCCAAATTGATTAAAAAGAGGGCCATTATTTAGATCTGCTGCACTGTGCTTTAACGTAGAATCGTATCCAGGCACATGTAGATCCTTTTCTACAACAAAATCTAGCACTTGTTGACCCAAGCCTACCTTATTTGCCAACGCCATGGCCACGGTGTTTGAATTTTGATCATCGCGACCACCAAGGTCTCCAATGGCTTTCACGGCGTGTCCGCGCAGGGCATTAGTTATTATGGCCGTCACTTTGCCAGCGAGGGTGTTTTGTTCAGATAGATTAACTTGTGGGATGAAGGCCGCCCCTGCTTCAGC
>JAERSU010000256.1 GCA_016845445.1 Oceanospirillaceae bacterium
GAAGTGATAGAACCAACCTTGGTAGAAGTAATGCGCTCCTGCAGTACACCCATTTCCTCGGCCAGTGTAGGCTGGTAGCCCACTGCTGAAGGCATACGGCCCAGCAGTGCCGACACTTCGGTTCCCGCCAGCGTATAACGATAAATGTTGTCGACAAACAGCAGTACATCACGACCTTCGTCGCGGAATTTTTCTGCCATGGTCAGGCCGGTAAGTGCTACGCGCAGCCTGTTTCCGGGCGGCTCGTTCATCTGGCCGTATACCATGGCCACTTTTGACTTGGTAAATTCCTCGACGTTTACAACACCCGCTTCCTGCATTTCGTAATAGAAGTCGTTACCCTCACGAGTACGCTCACCTACACCGGCAAATACCGACAGGCCCGAGTGCTCGGTAGCGATATTGTTGATTAACTCCATCATGTTAACTGTTTTACCAACACCCGCACCACCAAACAGTCCAACCTTACCGCCCTTGGCGAAAGGACAAACCAGGTCGATTACCTTGATGCCGGTTTCCAGCAACTCATCGGAGGCGGCCAGCTCATCATACTTGGGCGCTTCGCGGTGGATTGAAGCCTGGTCGTGTTCTGCCAACGGCCCTTTTTCATCAATCGGGTTGCCTAACACATCCATGATGCGGCCAAGTGTAGCCTCGCCCACTGGTACAGAAATAGGCGCGTTGGTGTTTTCAACACTCAAACCGCGGCTTACGCCTTCTGATGATCCCATCGCGATGGCGCGCACTACGCCGTCTCCCAGCTGCTGTTGTACTTCCAACGTCAAGCCTTTCTCACTAACTTTCAATGCGTCGTAAACCTGGGGTACTGAATCGCGTGGGAATTCCACGTCAATAACCGCTCCAATGATTTGTACAATACGTCCGCTACTCATTTCGAGTTCCTCTTGCATTTCTTGCTGGAGAGAACGCATTCTCTCCGGTGAATAAATAAAACTGTTGTATAAACCTGGTTCGCTACTAGCTTATCGCTGCAGCACCGCCGACAATCTCTGACAGTTCCTGGGTAATTGCTGCCTGCCGTGCCTTGTTGTAAACCAGCTGCAGGTTGTCGATAAGGTCGCCAGCGTTGTCGGTTGCACTCTTCATTGCAATCATTCGCGCCGCTTGCTCGCAAGCTCCGTTTTCAACAACTGCCTGGTAAACTTGTGACTCCATGAAACGCAGCAAAAGACCCTCAAGCAAATCCCTGGCATCCGGCTCGTAAATATAGTCCCAGTGATGCTTCATGTCCTCGGTATCAGCTGCTTGCAAAGGCAAGAGCTGCTCTACCGTAGGCTCCTGGGTCATGGTGTTAACAAACTCATTGCCCGCGAGGTACAGGCGATCGATCTCACCTTTTTCATAGGCGTCCAGCATAACTTTGATGCTGCCTATCAGGTCGGCAACTGCTGGCTCTTCACCAATATCACGGGTAGACGCCACAATGTTGCCACCATAGGTACCAAAAAATCCACCGGCCTTGGCGCCAATAAGACAGAGGTCAATATCGACTTCTTTTTCGTTCCAGCCTTTCATCTCAGCCAGCGTGCTTTTGAACAAGTTAATGTTCAAGCCGCCGCAAAGGCCACGATCGGTTGCAACAACAATAAAACCGACGCGCTTAACTTCGCGCTCTTCCATGAAAACGTGCTGGTATTCAGGGTTGGAATTCGCAAGGTGACCAATGACCGCCCGCATACGCTTGGCATAAGGTTTGCCTCGTTGCATACGGTCCTGCGCCTTGCGCATTTTGCTCGCCGCCACCATTTCCATTGCACTGGTAATTTTCTGCGTGCTTTTAATGCTGGAAATCTGGGTGCGTATTTCTTTTCCGCTTGCCATACTTTAGTGCTCTTTGATCAACTACAGGTTCTGCTCGCCCTTAAATATCCCAGGGTTTACCAGGTTTGCGTTGACTTAAAGTTGACTAACAATTCTTTAAAGCCAGCCTCGGTATCGTCATCCCACTTGCCGGTTTCGCCGATACTGTTCATCAGCTCGCCATACTCTGCATGCGCATAAGAAAGCAGGGCCGACTCAAAGTCACCGATTTTTTCAACACCCACATCATCAAGTAGGCTGTTGTCGGCCGCGTAAATCAGCAGGCCCATTTCAGCAATCGATTGTGGTGAATACTGCTTTTGCTTCATCAGTTCGGTAACGCGCTCTCCGTGATCCAACTGTGCCTTGGTTGCGTCGTCAAGGTCAGATGCAAACTGCGAGAAAGCCGCCAGTTCGCGATACTGCGCCAAAGCGGTACGAATACCACCCGAAAGCTTCTTCATAACCTTGGTCTGTGCTGCGCCACCAACCCTGGATACAGAAATACCCGCATTCATCGCTGGACGTACGCCAGCGTTGAACAAGTCGGACTCAAGGAAGATCTGGCCATCGGTGATAGAAATTACGTTGGTCGGCACGAAAGCCGATACGTCACCAGCCTGTGTTTCAATAACCGGCAAGGCTGTAAGTGAACCTGTCTGCCCTTTGACTTCACCGTTAGTAAATTTCTCAACGTAGTCGGCATTTACCCGGGCAGCCCTTTCCAGCAAACGCGAGTGCAAGTAGAAAACGTCACCAGGGTACGCTTCACGACCCGGCGGACGACGTAGCAACAGCGAAATCTGGCGATAAGCCCAAGCTTGTTTGGTCAGGTCATCATAAATAATCAGGCAGTCTTCACCGCGGTCACGATAGTACTCACCCATGGTGCATCCAGCGAAAGGTGCCAGGTATTGCATTGCAGCAGGATCGGAAGCAGTTGCGGCAACAACTATGGTGTGCTCCATTGCGCCATGCTCTTCGAGTTTGCGAACCACCGCAGACACCGAAGAAGCCTTCTGGCCAATAGCAACGTAAATACACTTAATGCCTGATCCTTTCTGGTTAATAATCGCGTCAACTGCAATCGCAGTTTTACCGATCTGGCGGTCACCGATAATCAGCTCACGCTGGCCACGACCAATAGGCACCATTGAATCGATTGCTTTCAGTCCAATCTGCACTGGCTGGTCAACCGATTGACGTGCGATTACACCCGGCGCCACTTTTTCCAAAGCATCGGTTTCCGATGTGTTGACAGGGCCCTTGCCATCTATAGGGTTACCCAGCGCATCTACTA
>JAERSU010000257.1 GCA_016845445.1 Oceanospirillaceae bacterium
GTGTCAAGTTGGCCATCGATATAGAGAACCGTTACAAGGGTGTGCGTTCGCCCCATAAATTGAAGTTTGCCGTTTCTGGTTGTACCCGTGAATGTGCCGAAGCTCAGAGTAAAGACATTGGCGTTATTGACACCTAAAACGGTTGGAATTTGTATGTTTGCGGTAACGGCGGTATGCGTCCGCGCCATGCGGACCTGTTAGCCACGGATTTAGACCAGCACACCTTAATTGCCTACATAGATCGTTTGCTGATGTTCTATATCAAAACCGCCGATCGTCTGCAGCGTACGTCTACCTGGTTTGAACAGTTGGATGGCGGCTTGGATTATCTCAAACAAGTGATCATCGACGATAAACTAGGGCTGGCGGAGCAGTTAGAAAAGCAGATGCAGGCGCTAGTCGACGCTTATCAGTGTGAGTGGAAAACCACTTTGCAAGACCCGCAAGCCATGACCCGTTTCCAGCCATTTGTAAATAGCGATGCCGTCGATGCGAGTATTGTCATGGTACCGGAGCGTGAGCAGTTGCGCCCAGCCAGTGCTAGCGAACGTATTGCCTTACAAAACATTGCCTAAGGAGAATTGACATGTATAAGCAACAGTGGATTAAATTGTGTCGCGCAGATCAATTGCTGGGCAATGCTGGGGTAGCTGCCCTCGTTGGCGAGCGCCAGTTGGCTTTATTTTATGTGCCCGCCAACGATGCCGTCTATGCGGTGGATAACTTTGATCCGGTAACCGGCGCACAGGTCATGGCTCGTGGGCTAGTGGGCAGCCAAGGCGATCAGTATTACGTTGCCTCACCCTTATTAAAGCAACGCTACTGCCTGGCTACAGGACAAGGCTTGGATGATGCCAAAGTGCAGCTGGGTAGTTGGCCTGTACGCCGTGTGGCAGGTGATATTGAAGTGGCTATTAGCGAAGCTGACAAGAGATTTAGCTATGCTTGATATCAGTGACGTGGTGACTACTAAAACCACCTGTGCCTATTGCGGTGTGGGTTGTGGGGTGGCCGTCAAGCAGGAAAAACACAGCCTAACCCTATTGGATGTCGGTGGTGACGTGAAACACCCAGCCAATAGCGGCCGTTTGTGTATAAAGGGCGCCAACTTGGGACGTACTCTAAATGCGCCAGAACGAATGCTGAATCCTGTGGTAGATGGCCAAGTGGTGCGCCACGAAGAAGCCTTAGATGTTATCAGTGAGCGTCTGCAAGCCGTCATTGCTGAGCATGGTCCTGAAGCTGTGGGTTTCTACCTATCCGGCCAGCTGCTAACGGAAGACTATTACCTTGCCAATAAATTCGCAAAGGGCTTTATTGGCACGCCCCATGTCGACACCAATTCACGTCTGTGCATGTCCTCTGCAGTGGTAGCCCATCAACGCGCCTTTGGTGAGGACCTGGTGTCAGGTTGTTACGATGACCTGGAAGAGGCTGATCTAGTGTTGCTAGTGGGCTCTAATATGGCCTGGACTCACCCGATAGTCTTTCAGCGCTTGTTAAAGGCAAGAGAGCGTAAACCACACATGCAGATTGTGGTGCTCGATCCAAAACAAACGGCCACTGCCCAACTGGCCGATATTCATTTACCTTTGCTGCCGGCTTCTGATGGCTATTTTTTCACTGGTTTACTTAGTTATTTAGCTAATGAGCAGGCATTGGATGAGGCATTTATTAGCCGTCATACGCAAGGGTTTGCGCTGACGTTGGCGGCGGCGCAATTGGCCACGCCTGATGTTGCCAGTGTTGCCAAAGCTTGCGATCTTCAGGCTGCTGATATTGCCAAGGTTTATGGGGCATTTGCTCATACTAGCAAGGTCGTGACGGTCTTTTCTCAGGGCATTAACCAATCCAATACTGGGGCTGATAAAGGCAGTGCCATTATTAATTGCCATCTGGCGACAGGCAAAATTGGCCGCCCTGGAGCCAGCCCTTTTTCCATTACTGGTCAGCCAAATGCCATGGGTGGCCGCGAGGTAGGCGGTTTAGCCACCCAGTTGGCAGCTCACCGAGATTATAGTGATGCTAAGCAGGTCCAGGCCGTAGCCGATTTTTGGCAAGCACCCAATATTGCCAAGCAACCAGGCTACAAGGCTGTCGATATGTTTGAGGCGGTGGCAGACGGTCGCCTAAAAGCCATTTGGATTATGGGTACCAACCCTGTAGTGAGCTTGCCGGCCGCCGATCAGGTACAACAAGCACTGCAGGATTGCCCACTGGTCATTGTATCTGACGCCCATGGCGATACGGAAACCGCCGCCTGTGCCGATATTGTGGTGCCCGTGAGCGGTTGGGGCGAACGGGATGGTACCGTTACCAATTCTGATCGCACGATTAGTCGACAAAGAGCCTTTATGGCTTCCCCTGGTGATTGCCAGCAGGATTGGCAGGTATTGTCTGCAGTGGCCCAGCGTATGGGTTATGGGAGTGCATTTGATTTCCCTAATAGCGCTGCCGTGTTTCGTGAACATGCGGCTCTATCGGTTGTGCCAGATGCGGGTAGCCAGCAACGTGTGTTTAGCCTTGGCCCAATGGCAGAGCTAACGGATCAAGAATATGATCATATGCAACCTTTGCAGTGGCCAGTGGCAAAGCACGAGAAGGATGATAGCTGGCAAGGCACGCCCCGATTGTTTGGCGATTTACGCTTTGCTACTAGCAGTGGTCGCGCTCATTTCTATCCGGTGGCTCCAAAACTAGCGCTAGGCAGTTCCAGTGCAGCGTTTCCCTTGTGGCTAAACACGGGACGCCTGCGTGATCAATGGCATACCATGACCCGCACAGGCAGTGTAGAACAGCTAATGCGTCACGAGCCAGAACCACGCATTGATATGCATCCATTTGATCTACAGGCCTATGGCTTATATGAAGATCAATGGGCCAAGGTGACCAGTGCATCTGGGCAGTATGTGGCTCGAGTACGCTCGACGCCGGCTTTACGTCAAGGCCAGGTGTTTGTGCCTATTCACTGGAGTGCGCCCTTTGCCAGTGCAGCCAAGGCGAGTAGCTTAGTCGCGCCCCATGTTGATGCTGACTCTGGACAACCGCAGTTTAAACAAACACCGGTGCGTATTGAGGCCCTTGAAGTGCACTGGCAAGCTCGTTTGGTCTGCAGTGATAATCTGCAATTTGCTGATACAGCCAAGCAATGGCATTGGCATAAGTCACCTATGGATGGTAATTGGCAATGGAAAATGGCGGGTAGAGAGCCTATCGATTGGCCGACTTGGTTGAGTGGGTTGCTGCCACAGGCCGATGACCGCATGGTGCTGCAATCTAGTCATGACCTTAGTTTGCGCTTAGCCCTATATCAACAGGGTAAATTGCTGGCCGTGCTGTGGGTGGCAGATTACCTGCCTAGCTTCAATGCAGAGCTGGTGCAAAAAATGTTTAACTTGCCTCGCTGTGATGCTAAACAGCGCTTGTTAGTGTTGGCTGGTCGTCAAGGCCAGGTACAGGAGGTTGATAAAATGATTTGTTCCTGTATGCAGGTCACTGCTTCTAGCATTGATAAAGCCATTGCTGGTGGTGCAACTAGTGTGCCTCAATTGCAGCAGCAATTAGGCTGTGGCAGCGGCTGTGGTTCCTGCTTGGGTGAAGTGCAGGCAAGATTAAATTTGACTAAACAGGTTGCTTAGCATTAGCTGTGGGTTGGATTGAGTTTAGCGGTGAGAACATGGTTTTGCCACTGACCATTGATCTTGAGGTAGTCTTTGGCGAGTCCTTCCTGCACAAAACCTAGGGCTTGTAAGAGTTTGCCGCTACGTATATTGCTGGTCATATAGGAAGCTTGGATACGATGCAGGACAAGGTCCCGAAACATAAAGGCAATGCAGGGGGGCAGGAATTCCTGCATCAGGCCTTTGCCTTGCTGTTGCGCATCGATGGAATAGCCTAGGAAGCAGGCTTGCATAGGCCCCCAGACGATCTGCGAGAAATCAATGCTGGCAATGAGTTTGTTGTGCTCATCAAAGGCACCTAATTTGACCTGCTTGCCAGCGTGAAATTCACCTTCGGCTTCAAGGATGCGGTGTAGCATGTTTTCTTGGCTGTAGAAATCTTGCGCCCGTTCAGGTTCCCATGGAGCAAGATGAGTGCGGTTGCGGCTATAGTAATCCAACAGTTCGGCGGCATCCTCTGCTTGCAAGAGCCTGATGTGAGCATGGCGCGTATGGAAGTCAGGCTTGGGTAACATGGGCAAATCCTACAGCGCGTTGAGGGCGTCTTGCAGGGTTTTTACGCCGATGATCTGCATATTGGCCAAGGCTGCATCGCTGCGTTCTTTAGGGATATTGGCGATAGGTACAATAGCCCGGGTAAAACCATGTTTGGCGGCTTCGCGAATACGTTCCTGACCCGAGGGTACGGGGCGTATTTCGCCAGACAGGCCCACTTCACCAAATACCACTAGCTGTTGGTCCAGCGGCTGGCCGCGTAAACTAGAAACGATGGCCATGAGCATAGCTAGGTCAGCACTGGTTTCACTGACGCGCACACCGCCAACCACGTTAACAAAGACATCCTGGTCGCCTGTATGAAGGCCCCCATGGCGATGCAATACGGCCAGTAACATGGCTAAGCGGTTTTGATCTAAACCAATGGCCACGCGGCGCGGATTATTGAAGTGACTTTCGTCCACCAGGGCCTGCAGTTCTACCAACAGGGGGCGGGTGCCTTCCCACACCACCATGACTAGGCTGCCAGCGGCAGCCCCTTCGGCGCGGGAGAGGAAGATAGAGCTGGGATTCTTAACTTCTTTGAGGCCGGTCTCGAGCATGGCAAACACGCCCAGTTCGTTGACGGCGCCAAAACGATTTTTATGACCGCGCAGGGTGCGAAAGCGACTATCGTGATCGCCTTCCAATTGTAGGGAACAGTCAATCATGTGCTCCAAGACCTTGGGGCCTGCTAAGTTACCATCTTTGGTGACATGGCCGACTAACAGCAGCACAGTGTTGGACTGTTTGGCATAGCGAACCAAGGCCGCGGCACATTCGCGCACCTGGGAAACACTACCCGGCGCAGAGGTGATGTCGGCCAGTTGCATGACTTGAATGGAATCGACCACTAAGAGCTTGGGTTTGATGCTATCAGCGGTGGCGATGATGGCTTCGACGTCGGTTTCTGCCAACATCTTTAGATTAGCAGTTGGCAATTCCAGGCGCTGAGCGCGCAGGGCCACCTGTTGCAAGGATTCTTCACCGGTGACATACATGGCCGGCATTTGTTGCGCCAGATTACACATTAATTGCAATAACAGGGTGGATTTTCCGGCCCCAGGATGACCGCCAATCAAGATGGCAGAGCCGGGCACCAGACCACCACCAAGGACGCGATCGAGCTCGCCAATATCGGTACTAAAACGAGGCACCTGGGCAATGTCAACTTCACTTAGATCTAGTAGCTGGGCACTGACACCAGCATAACCTTTGGCTTTGGCGGCACCGCCCTTGGCTTGTGAGCCTAAGCGAATTTCCTGCAGGCTGTTCCAGCTACCACAGTCGTTACATTGACCTTGCCACTTGCTGTAATCTGAGCCGCATTCGTTGCAGACAAAGGCGGTTTTTTGTTTGACCATAGTGTGCCTTGGTTCCATCAGGGTCTGACCCCTTGGGGTCAGACCCTAGTGTGGTGGTTATGAGTTCAACAGACGCGCCGCGTCCTTAGCAAAGTAGGACAGGATGCCGTCGCAGCCAGCCCGTTTGAAGGCGAGCAGGGATTCCAAGGTGACCTTGTCCTGGTCTAGCCAGCCGTTTTGAAAGGCGGCCATGTGCATGGCGTACTCGCCACTGACCTGATAGGCAAAGGTAGGCACTTTTAGCTCCGTTTTGATGCGCTGCACTATGTCTAGATAGGGCATGCCTGGTTTGACCATCACCATGTCGGCACCCTCCGCTAAATCCAGAGCCACTTCGTGCAGGGCTTCGTCCGTATTAGCGGGGTCCATCTGGTAGCCGTGTTTGTTGGATTTGCCTAGGTTGCCGGCGGAGCCAACGGCATCACGGAAAGGGCCATAATAGGAAGAAGAGTACTTGGCGGCGTAAGACATGATGCGGGTGTTTACGTGGCCTTCGTCTTCCAGTACTTCGCGGATGGCCGCCACACGACCGTCCATCATGTCCGATGGGCCAATTATGTCGGCGCCGGCTTCAGCCTGAGAGAGGGCTTGTTTGACTAAGATCTCCACGGTGATGTCGTTTAGAATGTAGCCATTGTCATCGATAATGCCGTCTTGACCGTGGGTGGTAAAGGGATCCAAGGCCACGTCCGTCATGATGCCTAGCTCAGGACAGGCATCTTTGACTGCACGAATGGCTGTTTGTGCTAGGCCATTGGGGTCATAGGCGGCTTCTGCCATCTCTGACTTGGCAGATTGCGGCGTCACCGGGAATAGGCAGATAGCAGGTATGCCCATGGCAACCAGCTCGTGGGCTTGTTTTACCAGCAGGTCCACAGAATAACGTTCCACACCTGGCATAGAACTCACCTGTTCCGTAACCCCCTGTCCAGGAATGACGAACATGGGGTAAATTAGGTCATCAGTGGTTAGCTGATTTTCGCGCATTAGGCGGCGCGAAAAATCATCGGCACGCATACGGCGCATACGGGTTAGTGGAAACAATCGTTGGCTGGTTTCAAAGGTCATGGTGTTATCCGTTTACGTATGTCTCAGTAGGGCTAGGTATTATTGTAGCTCTAGCCTAACTCGCTTTCTAGTTCTTCTAGCTGTTCTTGGGCAAGCATCCAGTCTTCTTCTAGCTGCTCGGCCTGTTGCGTGTTTGTTGCTTGTTGTTGTAGCAGTTGTTGCAGTAGGTCTTTCTGCGCAGCGTCATAGATATCCGGGTGTGCTAATTGCTGTTCTATCTCTGCTAATTCAGCTTGTGCTCTGTCGAGCTGAGTTTCCAGTTTAGCCAGTTGTTTCTTGAGGGGGCTTAGCTTGGCTCGTTTTTCTGCCTGTATACGTTTTTGCTCTTTGCGATCTTGGGCAGACACACTGTTGCTAGCGCTGAGTTCCTGCTTGACCTCTTGGCGTGCTTTAGCTTGTTGTTGAACCAATTGCTGTAGGTGCTTTTGATAATCATCAAGATCACCTTCATAGGCAGCAATTTTACCGTCGGCTACCAGCCAGTATTGATCGACAACTTGACGCAGAAGATGCCGATCGTGGGAGATAACCACAATGGCACCCTGAAATTCCTGCAACGCCATGGTTAGGGCATGTCGGGCTTCTAGATCCAGATGGTTGGTCGGCTCATCCAAGAGCAATAAATTGGGCTTTTGGATGGCGATCATGGCTAGGGCGAGACGCACCTTTTCACCGCCGGAGAAGTTCTTCACCGGCTCAAATACACGATCGCCCTGCCAGCCAAAGCCACCGAGAAAGTTGCGTAGTTCCTGTTCACTGGCTTGCGGTTTTAAGCGTTGTAGGTGGAGTAGACCGTGAGCTTGTAAATCCAGAGCTTCAAGCTGGTGCTGGGCAAAGTAGCCGATACGCAGATGTTCACCACCAACGATGGTGCCAGCCAATGGAGCCACGTCACCTACCAAGGTTTTGATAAATGATGACTTGCCGGCGCCGTTGGGCCCCAATAGGGCAATGCGTGAATCCTGCAAAATGCTCAGATTGGCTTTTACTAGGGGCTTGTCATAGCCAATGTCGACACCATCTAGGGTTAGCAGGTTGGCGCTTATCTGGTCAAAATCCGGGAAGCGAAAGGTAAACGGGGAATCGGCATAAGCTGGGGCGATGAGTTCCATGCGTTCTAGGGCTTTAACCCGCCCCTGAGCCTGTTTGGCTTTACTGGCCTTGGCTTTAAAGCGACGAATAAAACTTTCAATATGAGCAATTTCGGCTTGCTGCTTTTCGTACAGGCTTTGTTGTTGTGCCATGCGCTCCGCTTTTTGCCGTTCAAAGGCAGCGTAGTTACCACGATAGGCGGTTAGCTGTTGCTGATTCAGGTACACGATGGTTTGCACTACCTGATCCAAGAAGTCTCGGTCGTGAGAGATGAGTAGCAGGGTGCCTGGATAGTTCTGCAACCAGCCTTCTAGCCACATGGTGGCATCCAGGTCCAGGTGGTTGGTGGGTTCATCCAATAGCAGTAAATCTGAAGGGCACATGAGGGCCTTGGCTAGATTTAGGCGTACACGCCAGCCGCCAGAAAAACTGGCTACCGATTGTTGCCAGTCGCCTTCCTGAAAGCCTAAGCCTTGCAGTAGTTGTTGAGCACGATTTAACGCTGTGTAGCCACCCACCTGTTCGTAATCGGCCCAGCCTTGGGCTAGGGCCGTGTCATTGCTCTGCTGCTGAGCTACGGCAATGTCGGCTTCTGCTTGGCGAAATAAAGGATCACCATCCAATACGTGGTCAACGGCAGAACGTTCGATATCGCCAATTTCCTGCGCCATGTGCGCTAGGCGGAGGCTGGGTGGAATACTGAGTTCACCAGCGTCTACCTGTAGCTCGTTGAGTAGTAGCTTAAACAGGCTGGTTTTGCCAGCGCCGTTGCGGCCTACCAGACCATAACGATGGCCGGCATGCAGGCTTAGATTGGCATCCTTGAGCAGGGCTTGGCCGCCCCGCAATAGGTGTAGGTTGTGTAACTGAATCATGGGGGCGCATGGTACCACAGTAACGGGGTCAGACCCCATGGGGTCTGACCCTAAAGTGCCAGGTGTCTTTACAATTTGTGAGAAAATTGTGACTTGCAAGGCGAAAGACCTAGAAATTCGCTGGGTTAACCCTATATAGTAAGCAACCGGGCTTGTGCCTGATAACTAAATTAATAAGGAAACCTCCATGAAAAACCTAAGCCGTTTGGCTGTAACCAGTGCTATTGCCCTAAGTGCGGCCACTGCGCAAGCCGAGATTAATCTGGAAGATAATCAGCAAAAAGTAAGTTACAGCGTTGGTATGTTGATTGCCAGCCAGTTGGCCAATGACTTTGATGATCTAGACCTGAATGCGTTTGTGGAAGGTTTCAATAAATTCTACGGTGGTGAGCAAACCCTATTGAGCCCACAGGAAGCCATGGCCGCGGTACAGGCTTACCAGCGCGATCAGCAGGTGGCGGCTAGTGCCAATGCCTTGGCAGAAAGTGAAGCCTTCCTTGCCGAAATGTCCCAGTTAGAGGACGTGCAGGTAACCAAGTCTGGTTTGCAGTATAAAATTATTGCCGAAGGCAGTGGTGCTCAACCAGCTGCTACTGATACGGTTACCGTGCACTATCATGGTACGCTGATGAACGGTCAGACCTTTGATAGTTCTTATGATCGTGGCGAGCCTACATCCTTCCCTCTGAATGGCGTAATCGCTGGCTGGACTGAAGGTCTGCAGTTGATGAAAGAAGGCGCTACCTACGAATTCTACATTCACCCTGATCTGGCTTACGGTCCACGTGGTGCTGGTGGTGCCATTGGACCAAATGCTGCCCTAGTATTTAAGGTAGAGCTGCTAAAAGTTGGTGAATAAGCCCATTTTCGCTTTGCCTTAGAGCATAAAGCAGCGCTTATTACTAATTTAGGAATTTTTCTGATACCCAAAGCTGTTGCCATTCACTATGATGACAGCCATAGGATTAAGTTAGCCGGTTTGGCCGACATGGATGGCAGGATGCCTAACGATATCAACCACACGGATGTGGTTGTGTTGTTAAAGAATCAAAAAAGCCCGCATGTGGAAACACATGCGGGCTTTTCTTTTTACACTAGGGTCAGACCCCTTGGGGTCTGACCCTTAATGACATTATAGTACGTTCAGTACAGCAACCATAACCGCAGTCAGTACCAGGGAGCTGGCAATCACACCGTTAACGGTAGTCAGAGGACCTTGCTTGCCTTTTAGAGCATTGATTTCCAACAGGGCAATAATAGCCAGCATGGCAACCATTGACGTGGCGCCGAAATCAACAACTTCCCAGCCGCCCATGCCGCCGTGGCCAGAAGCCAGCATACAGAACGCCATTGGGCCGGAGAAGAGTACGTTGTGACGAGAGGCTAGTAGAGCCTTGGCACCGGCAGCAGCAGCGTCGCCGTCTTTCATGCCTAGGGCAATTTGCTGGTTAGGCCAAATTACCATCCATACGTTTAGGAACATCAGGATACCGAAAATAGAACCAATCCAGATGTAGTTGTTGTTGGCAGAAGGCACGGTGAACAGCATGATGATACCGGTTAGGAAGGTAAACATCGCACCCCAACGGAACCACCAAAGAGCGCTTGGCGCTAGGTGCTGCTTGGCATCGGCTAGTGCTTCAGGGGTGGCTTTTTTGAAGTAACCACCTTGTACGAAGTTGAAGTAATACAGCATGCCAATCCAGGTAATACCGAATAGCACGTGTGACCAACGGAACAAAAATCCTAAGAATTCCATAATGAGCCTCTCTCAATGGTTTTATGATGGGCATAGTGCCCTTTGTTAGGTGGGGTTATTGTACCAAGGTCTAAGAGTATTGGAATGCTTGAGAGGGGCAAAGAAGGGCAAATATGTTGTTTTTTAGCGAAAAAAGTGGTCTAAACCCTTATAAATTATGGGATTATTGCGCGAAACACTGGGGTCTGGCCTCTTGGGTCAGACCCCGATGCTAGTCTGCTAAGCTTCCAGATCGTCCAGATAGCGTTCCGCATCCAAAGCAGCCATACAACCAGTGCCGGCCGAAGTAATGGCCTGACGGTAGATGTGATCCATCACGTCACCGGCGGC
Organism: Oceanospirillaceae bacterium; assembly: GCA_016845445.1. Lineage (GTDB taxonomy): Bacteria > Pseudomonadota > Gammaproteobacteria > Pseudomonadales > Balneatricaceae > Njordibacter. The sequence goes on from JAERSU010000257.1 coordinate 10,703, forward strand.
AAAAACACCTTCGATACTGGTTTGGGTGGCGTTTCCTTGGGTACCGCTTTGTACCTTCAGATAGCCGTCATGCATGTCCAGTTGGCCTTGGAATATGTCGGTGTTGGGCTTATGGCCGATGGCAATAAATACCCCGTCAACGTCCAGTTCCTTGGTGCTGCCATCTGCTGTGCTCTTAATGCGCATGCCGGTGACCCCCATGTCATCACCTAGGACTTCATCTAAGGTGTGGTTCCACTGGATGTTAACGTTGCCGTTGGCAGCGCGATCCATAATGCGATCGGCGAGTATTTTTTCTGAACGGAACTTGTCGCGACGGTGGATGACGGTCACTTCGGCGGCTATGTTTGCTAGGTAAAGGGCTTCTTCTACGGCGGTGTTGCCACCACCAATAACGGCGACCTTCTTATTGCGATAAAAGAATCCATCACAGGTGGCGCAGGCAGATACGCCTTTACCTTGAAAAGCCGTCTCACTGTCTAGGCCAAGATACTGGGCACTCGCCCCGGTACTAATAATTAGCGCATCACAGGTGTATTGTGTGCCTTGACCGGTGAGGGTAAATGGCTTGCTGTTTAGATCCACGGCATCAATGTGGTCAAACACAATGTTGGTATCAAAGCGTTCAGCATGCGCCTTCATGCGCTCCATCAGGTCTGGCCCTTGCAGGCCTTCGACGTCACCGGGCCAGTTGTCGACCTCGGTAGTGGTGGTTAACTGACCACCCATCTGCATCCCGGTAATTAGGGTAGGCGATAGGTTTGCACGGGCGGCGTATACAGCGGCAGTGTAGCCGGCAGGGCCAGAACCGAGAATAATCAGGCGGTGATGTTGCACTTCACTCATGGATATTTCCTTGGCAATTTAAATTAGGCATAGCAAAAATATGAGCCCGACGATACCATAATTCAAGCACCTAGTAGGATTAAATTTTAAAATATGCACAGGCGGCCGATGCCGAAGGATAAGGGATGCTGGATTGGGATAATATTGATACCGTCATGTTGGATATGGATGGCACTCTTTTGGATTTGCATTTTGATACCTATTATTGGCTGGAACACTTGCCATTACGCTATGCGCAGATCCACGGAGGGTCTGTGCAAGAGGCCAAAAATCTCATTTACCCCAAATTAATGGCCCTGAAGGGGCAGTTGAATTGGTACTGCTTGGACTACTGGCAGAGTGAGTTTGACGTGGATATTATTGCCTTGAAAAAAGAGGTTGATCACAAGGTGCAGTTTTTACCGGGCACCGAAGCTTTTCTTGATTGGTTGAAAACCACCGGCAAGCACATCTATCTGGTGACCAATGCTCATGCAGGTAGTTTGGCGGTAAAACAGCCTCATGCTCGCCTGGAGCGCTGGATGCATGGTTTTTATCATTCCCATGATTATGGTTATGCCAAAGAAGAATTGGCTTTTTGGCGAGCCCTGCAAGCCAATATCGGCTATGATCCTACCCGCACCCTAATGGTGGATGATAATATGCAGGTTCTAGCAACCGCACAGCAATCCGGTATCGAGCATCTGCTGACCATTAGTGAACCAGATACACAGAAGCCTCCTCAAGCTACCGGTGATTTTATGGCGGTGGCCAATTTAGGCCAAGCCATTCCTTAAGGATAATGTATGCACGATCAAGCCACCAAAGTACGCTTGGATAAATGGTTATGGGCCGCCCGTTTTTTTAAAACCCGAGGCTTGGCAAAAGCCGCTATTGAAGGGGGTAAAGTGCACTATGAAGGCCAGCGCGCCAAGTGTTCCCGTATGGTGGAATTGGGGGCAGAGCTAACTGTGCGTCAAGGTTGGGATGAAAAAACCATTAAGGTGACAGGCTTGTCCGAGCAACGTCGTGGTGCCCCAGAAGCCGCCAAGCTATATCAAGAGACCAAAGCCAGTGAAGACAAACGCGCCGAGCAGGCAGCGGCACGTAAGGCTATGGGTGGCGTGTCTGCCCATCGCCCAACCAAGAAAGAGCGGCGTGATCAGTCGCGTTTTTGGCAACAATTTGAGGAATAGGCATGTTAGCCATTATCTTGCAGTTAATTGAAATTCTAGCCCCGGTTTTTATCTGTGTTGCACTGGGCGTTGCTTGGGTACGCAGTGGGGAAGGTTTTGATACCGCCATGGTCACTAAGTTGGTCACTGTGATAGGCACGCCAGCCTTGGTGTTTTATGCCTTAGTAACGGCCAATCTGGATAAAGGCTTGTTTATGCAAATGGGCCTGGCAGCCGTGGCGGCCAATGTCCTATTTTTGCTTGCGGGTATGGTTTTACTGCCCCTATTTGGCTTGTCCCGCCAAGCCTTTTTGCAGACCATTACCTTCCCCAATATTGGCAATGTTGGTTTGCCCGTGTGTTATTTGGCTTTCGGCGATCAGGGGCTGGCTTTGGCTATTGCCTTCTTTGTGGTTTATGTGGCTATTCAATTCACCGTCGGCATTGCTGTGGTGGCCGGAGGGTTTTCTTTCCGCACCCTGCTAACCATGCCGGTGATTCCGGCAACCATCATTGCCATGCTGTTTTTAATGACCGATACGCAGGTGCCGAAATGGTTATTAAATAGCACTGAAATGATTGGTGATCTAACCATACCCTTGATGTTATTTACCTTAGGCGTGTCACTGGCAAGTTTGCGGTTGGGTAACTTAAGGGTGGCCTTTGGTGTGGCGAGCATGCGCTTGCTGCTGGGTGTGGCTGTGGGCGTTGGTCTGGCATGGGTGTTGGGGCTGCAGGGCGCTGCAGCAGCGATAGTCATCCTACAGTGCAGCATGCCGGTAGCGGTGTACGCTTATTTATTTGCCCAGTTGTATAACCAGCGTGCAACCGAGGTTGCCGGTGTGGTCGTGGTATCTACCTTTATGAGTATTGTTAGCCTGCCTTTGATGTTGGTGTACGTGTTATAATTGACGGCTGATTGTTAAACACCTCTTGCTTGGAGTAAAGCCCCATGGCTAAAGACCTAATGCGCGGATTTCTATTTAAGGATATGGATATCCGGGGCGTGCATATTCGCTTGGATAACAGTGTGCAGGCGCTATTGCAGCAATATGATTACCCGCCGGCAGTGGCGGACATGTTAGCGCAGATGTTTATTGCTAGCGCTTTGTTGAGTGCCAATCTAAAGTTGCAAGGGCGTTTAAGCGTGCAAGTAAGGGGCGATGGCCCATTGGAATACGCCATGGCGGAATGCCGAGTGGAAAATCCAGGCACCTTGGAACCCCTGTATTTAAAGGGTCTAGCGCGCCATACCGAACAGGTGGCTGAAGGTTTGGGCTTGCATGCGTTGCTAGGTAAAGGCCAGTTGCTAATTACCATCGAACCAGACCAAGGCCAAAGGTACCAAGGTATCGTTGCCTTGGAGCATGACACCCTGGCTGGCTGCCTAGAAGGCTACTTTTATCAGTCTGAACAGCTACCAACCCAGCTGCATTTGGATGTTGATGAAAAAAAATCAGCTGGATTTATGGTGCAGCGTTTGCCTGCTGAAGAGCGCAATGAAGCGCAATCGGATGCCGATTGGGAGCTGGTTGATGCCCTAGTTGATACCTTGACTACAAAAGAATTATTGGACCTGCCAGCAGAGCAAATTCTGCACCGATTATTTCATGAACATGACCTGCAATTGTTTGCCGAACGACCCGTTGAATACCGTTGTGATTGCAGCCGTGAACGCAGTGCGCGGGCCATTGTTTCTTTGGGTAAACAAGAACTTGAGTCCATTCTTGAAGAACAAGATGTGCTGGTTATCGACTGCCAATTTTGTCATGCTCAGTACGAGTTTGACCGCGTAGATTGCCACCATCTATTGGCGTCATCTGGCACTACAGATGGACAGCAAAAGCGTATGCATTAGGTAGTTTTTTTACAACAATTTAACTAATGTATACATTAATTTATTGCTAAAAACCCAGTAAAATCAAGCCTTTGCGGCGAGTTATAAGCCAGATAAATGGTCTTTATGGCTCGCTTTTTGATATCCTCTTTGGTATAGTAGCGCCACGTTTTTAGGAGGAGCAGAACAACATCAAATTCTGTCTCCAACACAATAATCCTGACAAACGCTTTTTAGATATTGGCCTTATTTGATACCCAGATAAGTAACCTAGTCATAGACGTTCTCAATGACCGATCCACAACATCGCGTCCTTGATAAAGCAAAGGTACTCTTACATGAACGCAGCTGCAAAAGCCCCCACAACCTTCATGCAATTGTCTCCAGCCGAATTAGTACAAAAAGCCGTTGAAAACGGTGAAGGTACTCTGGCAGACACTGGCGCCCTTAACGTAATCACTGGCGCCCGCACTGGCCGTTCCCCTGCGGACCGTTTTGTGGTTCAAGATGCCAACACGCAAGACAGTGTTGAATGGGGTGCCGTTAACCGTCCGGTTTCTGCAGAGGTATTTGACGCGCTATGGGCTCGTGTAGAAGACTATTTGGCCGGTCATGACAAGTACGTTGCTAACGTTCACGTAGGTTCTGATGCTAATCATTATATTCCTGTACGTATGACTACTCAGACTGCCTGGCAAAACCTGTTTGGTCAGAACCTGTTTATCGTTCCTGCCGCTGCTGACTACAACCCAGCTGCCAAAGGCGAATGGCAGATCCTCAACGTTGCCGGTTTCGAATGTGTGCCTGAGCGTGACGGTACTAACAGCGACGGTACTGTGATGATCAACTTTACCGACAAGAAGGTGCTGCTGGCCGGTATGCGTTACGCTGGCGAGATGAAGAAGGCCATGTTTGGGGTGCAGAACTTCTTGTTGCCAGAAGCCGATGTATTGCCTATGCACTGTTCCGCTAACGTGGGCGAAGAAGGCGATGTGACCTTGTTCTTCGGCCTGTCCGGTACCGGTAAAACCACCCTGTCTGCTGACCCAAGCCGTTACCTGATCGGTGACGACGAACACGGTTGGGGCAAGGACGTGGTATTTAACCTTGAAGGTGGTTGCTACGCCAAGACCATCGACCTGAGCCAGAAGAATGAACCTATCATTTGGGACGCCATTCGTTTCGGTGCCATCGTAGAAAACGTTTACCTAGACGAAAACCGTAAGGCTGACTACTACAACACTTCCATCACCGAGAATGGTCGTTGTGCCTACCCGCTGGAGCACGTTGAAAAGCGTACCGAGGCTAACCTAGCAGGTGAGCCTGGCGCCATCATCTTCCTTACCTGTGACCTGACTGGCGTGCTGCCTCCGGTGTCCATCTTGTCTAAGGAAGCCGCTGCTTATCACTTCCTAAGCGGCTACACAGCACTAGTTGGTTCTACCGAAATGGGTTCCAGTGCGGCAATCAAGTCTACCTTCTCTACTTGTTTTGGTGCACCCTTCTTCCCGCGTCCAGCTGGCGTCTACGCTGAATTGCTGATGAAGCGTGTGGAAGAGTTCGGTTCTAAGGTATACCTGGTTAACACCGGTTGGACTGGTGGTGCTTACGGCACGGGTTCTCGCTTTAGCATTCCAACCACCCGAGGCATCATTGCTGCTATCCAGAATGGCAACATTGAAAAGGCCGAGACCGTACACCTAGACGGCATTAACGTTGACATCCCTGTATCCGTTGACGGTGTTGATGATGCCCTATTGAACCCTCGTAACACCTGGGCTGACAAGGATGCCTACGACGCTGAAGCGGCGGCCTTGATTGCCAAGTTTAACGAAAACTTCAAGCGTTTCGACGTATCTGAAGCCATCGTTGAAGCGGGTCCACAAGCTTAATTAGCTATAATAGCTTACTGAAAAGGCTCCTAAGGGAGCCTTTTTTTGTGCCTGCAAATTAGCCAAATACTGAATATAGTAAGCATTCCATGTATATCGGATCATGGGTATGCTTAGATGGTTTCGCTCAAGTCCCAAGATGGCAGGTAAATATGTTTGATCAACGCACTATGCAACTCCCTATTCGACTCCCTATCGTGCAGTCTCCTATGGCCGGTGTGCAAGATGCAGATCTGGCCTTAGCCGTATCGGCTGCCGGTGGTTTAGGCTCCATACCGGCAGCGATGATGTCGGCTGGGCAGTTGGCTGATAATATGGCGCGCATGCAGGCATCGGGCCTTGCCTATAATGTGAATTTTTTCTGTCATCAGCCACCTAAGGTGAAGCTTGACGCCTTAGAGGCGTGGCACAAACGCTTAAGCCCGTGGCTCGATAAGTATGACTTGGCTAGCAAGAACATTCCTTTAGAGCCTAGTAGACAGCCCTTTAGTGCTGCCAACGCCGATCTGTTGGCACAGTTTAAGCCACCGGTGGTGAGCTTTCATTTTGGTTTGCCTGCTGCCGATCTGGTAGCTCGCATTAAGGGCTGGGGTGGCTTGGTTATGTCGTCTGCCACCACCCTTGAGGAGGCCGAATGGTTGGCGGACAAGGGCGCTGATGTTGTCATAGCCCAGGGTATTGAAGCTGGAGGTCATCGTGGCATCTTTTTAACGGCTGATCTTGCCACGCAATTGCCGACCATGGAGTTGCTGCAGGCCTGTGTCGCTAATTTAGAGGTGCCGATCATTGCCGCTGGCGGCATAGGTACGCAAGCACAGGTGCAAGCCTGTCTAGATGCTGGTGCCGCAGCGGTGCAGGTGGGTACGACCTTCTTGCTGTGTGATGAAGCCGCTACCAACGCCTTCCATCGCCGCGCCTTGCAAAGTGAAGGTGCCAATAAAACTCACCTCACTAATGTGTTTTCCGGAAGGCCAGCACGCAGTATGGAAAATGTCGCCGTGACTGAGATAGGTCCGTGGAGTGATGTGGTACCGAGTTTTCCCTTAGCTGGCAATGCCATGGGGCTGTTGCGCAAGGCAGCAGAAGCCGTGGGCAAAGATGATTTTACGCCCTTGTGGTCAGGCACCAATAATCGAGCTTGTGATACTATTCCAGCAGCCCAGATGGTACGCCGCTTGGCCGGCGTTGAGGACAAATAAGAGGTTAACAACATGGCTGCAGATAGTATCGTTAAGGCGTTACAGGCTTTAGGGAACAGTGAAATCGCCAGCCATTCACAGCGGTTTTTTAAAACTGCTAAAGGGGAATATGGCGAGGGTGATATCTTTCTCGGCATTCGTGTGCCCGTGGTGCGGCAGCAGGCTCGTAAGTATAAACATGAGCCTTTAGCAACGGTCATTGAACTGTTACACAGTCAGTACCATGAGGTACGCCTGTTAGCCCTGGTGATGCTGGTGCAGCAATTTCAGCGCGGTGATGAAGGCCAGCAGCGCGTCATTGTTGATGCCTACCTAGCCAATACTGCCTTCATCAACAACTGGGACCTTGTGGATACCTCTGCCCACAAGATTGTGGGTGCTTATCTAGTCGACCAGCCGCGAGATCTACTCTATGATTTGGCTCAGTCCGAACTCTTGTGGGAGCGACGCATCGCCATTATTGCTACCTTTTGGTTTATCAAAGATGGCGATATAAACGACGCCTTAGCTCTGGCCAAGATGCTGCTACAGGATGAACATGATCTGCTGCACAAGGCCGTTGGTTGGGTGCTGCGAGAGGTAGGCAAAAAAGACCTGCCAACCATGGAAGCCTTTCTGCTACAGCATTATGCCCACATGCCGCGTACCATGTTGCGTTATGCGATTGAGAAGTTGCCCGAAGATCGTCGTCAGGATTATTTGCAGGGCAGACTTTAAGTTCCTAACTATGCCCATATATTCAACTGCTAAGGCGAACATAATCAGGGACATAGCATGATTCACGCACAAATTGCCCAACAGCTGGCCGTGCAAGTTTGGCAGGTAGAAGCGGCCATAAAGCTGTTGGATGAAGGGGCCACTGTACCCTTTATAGCGCGCTATCGTAAAGAGGTGACGGGCACCCTGGATGATACCCAATTGCGTACCCTAGAAGAGCGATTGAGCTATTTGCGTGAATTGGATGACCGCCGTGTTAGCGTGCTAAAGAGCATTGAGGAGCAGGGCAAGTTAACCCCAGAATTAGCCGCTGCCATTAATGCGGCGGATAACAAAACCCGTTTGGAAGACCTGTACCTTCCCTATAAGCCTAAGCGCCGCACCAAGGCGCAAATCGCCATTGAAGCGGGTTTGCAGCCCCTGGCGGAGGCCCTGTTGGCTAATCCTGACTTAGATCCTGCCGACGAAGCTGAGCAATACCTCAATGCTGAGGCCCAAATTAATACCGGCAAAGACGCCTTGGATGGCGCCAAGCAGATTCTTATGGAGCGCTTTAGCCAGGCTGCGGACCTGTTAGAAGAACTACGCCAAAGATCGTGGCAGCAGGCTAGGTGGCAGGTTTCGGTATTGGCGGGGAAAGAGCAAGAAGGGGCGAAGTTTCAAGATTATTTTGCCTTTGAAGAACTGTTTAAAACCCTGCCATCCCACCGTGCCCTAGCTATCCTGCGGGGCCGCAATGAAGGTATTTTGCTGGCCCAAATTGTCTGGTCCGATGAGGGCCATGAACCCTATGAGAAGCGCGTTGCCAGCTATTGGCAGATTGCTGATCTAGGCCGTCCAGGAGATAAGTGGTTGCAAGAAGTGGTTACCTGGACCTGGCGTATTAAGTTGGCAAGTCAGCTAGAGACAGCCCTAGTCAGTCGCTTACGCGAAGGGGCTGAAGATGCGGCCATCAAGGTGTTTGCCGACAACCTTAAAGACCTGTTGTTAGCCGCACCTGCCGGTAGCAAGGTGACCTTGGGTTTGGACCCGGGCCTGCGCACTGGCGTGAAGGCGGTGGTGGTGGATGCCACGGGTAAGCTATTGGCCTATGATACCATCTTCCCCCATGTGCCAAAAAACCAATGGCAGCAATCGTTGGCGTTGTTGGCTAGGTGGGTGAAGCAATATGCCGTTGAACTGGTGGCCATTGGTAATGGCACGGCATCGCGCGAAACAGATCGATTAGTGAAGGAGCTGCAAAGCCTTGTTGGTGCAGCTGCACCACAACGCATCATCGTCAGTGAGGCAGGTGCATCGGTTTATTCTGCGTCGCCTCAAGCAGCGGCAGAATTCCCCGATTTGGATGTTAGCTACCGTGGCGCCGTGTCTATTGCTAGGCGCTTGCAGGATCCGCTTGCAGAATTGGTTAAAATTGACCCCAAAGCCATTGGTGTGGGGCAGTATCAACATGATGTTTCACAGGTACAGCTGTCACGGCGTTTGGATAACGTGGTGGAAGACTGCGTTAACAGCGTCGGTGTGGATATCAATACGGCGTCGGCGCCCCTGCTGCAACATGTTGCTGGTTTAAACAAAAGCTTGGCCGAAAACATTGTTTTTCATCGTGATCTGCACGGTGCCTTTAACAACCGCCAGCAGTTGCTGGAAGTGTCACGCCTAGGTGCCAAGGCTTTTGAGCAGGCGGCCGGCTTTTTGCGTATCCGCAATGGTGACAATCCCATAGATGGCACCGCCGTTCACCCAGAGGCTTATGGTGTGGTTGATGCCATGGCAGCTAGCTTAAACTTAGAGGTTGGTGAGCTGCTTGGCCACGCCCAGCTCACCCGCTTGCGGCCCAGCCAGTTCACCCATGAACATGCCGGTGAGCAAACCATTAAAGATGTGTTGATTGAACTGCAGAAACCTGGTCGTGATCCACGCCCCGAATTTCGCATGGCCAAGCTAGCGGATGGTATCGAAGACATTAAAGACCTGGTGGTTGGCAGTATCATGGAAGGCACCGTTAGCAATGTGACCAATTTTGGTGTCTTTATTGATCTAGGTGTGCATCAAGACGGCCTGGTGCACATATCGGCCATGTCTCACCAGTTTGTCAAAGACCCGCGTAGCCTGGTAAAGGCAGGTGACATTGTCAAAGTGAAAGTCATGGAAGTCGATGTGAAGCGCAAGCGTATTGGCTTGTCCATGCGTCTCGATGACGAACCGGGTGCCCAGGACAAAGCTAGCAAGCCTGCCGCCCGTGGCCGCCACGATCAACCTCGTCAGCAGCAACAGAAGAGCAAACAGCAGGCCGCGCCCATGGGTAGCTTGGCTGCTAAACTGCAAGCTGCGGGAATAAAACGTTAATAAGTAGGTCGCATTTAGCCTGTCTTTTTCAATGACGCAGGGGTATGCTGTGGTTTCATTCAAGCAGCCCCTATGGGAGTAATAACGCTTTGACTAAAAGCTTTGCTGATACCCTTGAAAGTATCCAGGGAACACCGGTAGCCGTTGCCTTACAACAGCTGCAGTGTGGTATAGAAAAGGAAGGCCTGCGAGTCGATACTGCCGGCCGTATTGCCCAGACAGACCATCCGCGCACCCTAGGATCGGCATTAACACATGGCAGTATCACCACAGACTATTCCGAAGCCCTGCTGGAATTTATTACGCCGGTATTTGATGAACCAGAAGAAGCGATGCAATACATGCAGCGTTTGCATAGTTTCAATGCCCACGCACTGGATGCCCAGCAAGAATACCTATGGCCAGGTAGTATGCCTTGTCAGTTGGCTGGCGAAGAAGATATTCGTATTGGCGAATATGGTAGTTCTAATACCGGTAAACTGAAGCATATTTACCGAGTTGGCTTGGCTTGGCGTTATGGCAAGATCATGCAATGTATAGCGGGTATGCATTACAACTTCTCGCCTAAAGAAGAATTTTGGTCAGCCTATCGAGCGCATTTGGGAGACACAGGTTGTCCGAAAGATTTTCATTCTCAGCACTATTTTAGCCTGATTCGCAATTTCCGTCGTCATTCCTGGCTGTTGTTGTACCTGTTTGGCGCCTCTCCGGCTTTGGATGCTAGCTTTGTCGCCGGGCGCGACGTGGGTTTGCAAACCGATAGCGACGGCAGCCTGATTGGGCCTTATGCCACCTCTTTGCGCATGAGTGACCTAGGCTATAGTAACAAGGTACAGTCGGTACTGAATGTTTGCTTTAATGATCTTGATAACTATGCCAAGTCTTTAGAACATGCCATTTCCACGCCCCTTGAACAGTACGAACAAATTGGCGTCAAGGTGGAGGGTGAATACCGACAACTGAATGCCAATCTGCTGCAGATCGAAAATGAGTATTACAGTGATATTCGTCCGAAGCGCGTGGCGCGTTCTGGGCAAAAGCCCGTGCATGCCTTGTTTGAAGGTGGGGTGGAGTATGTGGAAGTACGCAACCTTGACTTAAACCCACTACTACCTATAGGTATGGATGCCGAGCAGGCTCACTTTGTGAATCTGTTCCTGGTTTGGTGTCTGTTAAAAGACAGCCCTAACATTAGTGACGATGAGTGTGGCTGGATTAGCGAGAACCACGCCAAGGTGGTGCGCGAGGGACGTAAGCCTGGTTTGCAACTGGTGCGTGAATCCGGCCTGGTAACCTTGCCTGAATGGGGCTCGGAGCTGTTGGCTGAAATGACCTTAATGGCTGATATGATGCCGAATTCACAGGCCTGTAAAGCTGCCCTTGCCACCATGCAGCAGCGTTTGGACGATGCTAGCCAAACTCCCTCTGCCCAGTTGTTGGCTGCCATGCAGGCTAAGGGCCTTTCCTATCAACAGCTGATTATGCAGCTGGCTCAACAGCATCAACAGACCCATTTGGATACCGCCATTGGCGGCGAAACCCTGTTGCAAATGCAGGCCCATGCACGCCAGTCTTTGCTTGACCAAGAGCACTTGGAAGCAGCCCAGACAGAAAATTTTGATGATTTTCTGGCAGCCTATCTGGCTCAGTAACGGGGTCTGACCCCCTGCCTAGAAGCATCAGAAAAATATAAAGCCACAGCCTGCAACCACGGCAAAGCTGCCCAGCCAAGCATAACGGTTGGGGCGGCTGCCGGTGACTAGCCAGAGTATCGGCAGTATCAATATAGGCGAGGTTGCTGACAAGGTGGTAACCAGGCCAACTTCACCATGCTTGATGGCATAAACGAGCAAGGTCATACCAATCACCAGGCCAAAGTTGGCGCTGATAAAAGAGCGTATCCCCCAATGCCAGCTCATGGGCTGTCTAGCCTTACCCCATTGCATGGGCAGGGCACGCATCATCCACATGCATGCTGCGGCAAACCCCACCCGTACCGCTGAGGCGGCAATGGGGTCGGCGCCGTCGAGTAGCACCGGTTTGGCCAGGATGGCGCCACCCGCTTGGCAGGTGGCAGCCAGTAAACCCATGCTCACGCCAAACCAAAGTTTACCGGTGACTTTTTCTGTGCGGTGCTCACCAGCGGGGCCTGCTGGACGTTTGCCCCACCAGATAGCGATCATGACCCCAGCCAGTACTAGCGCACAGCCAATCAAGGTGCTGATGGACATGGTTTCCCCTAGCCAGATAAATCCCATACCGGCGGCAATGGGGGCATTGGTGGAAAACAATATGGCGTTGCGACGTGGGCCAATACGCCCTAGGGCCTGCATGAGGGCCGTATCACCAATGAAGATACCGATAAAACCAGACAGTACCAAGAGGCTAAGACCGTCTAATTTGAGGCTGGACCATAGGCCCAATAGGCTAGTTAGTAAGATCAGCACAAGAGCGGCTGTGGTAATGCGATAACGATTGGTGGCGGTGGCGCCAAAGTGATGCACAATGGGCTGCGTAATTAAACCGGTAAAGGCCCACATGGTGGCGGCAGCAAGGGCGGCTAGCTCGGCAAGGGGCAGGTGATTGAGTTCAATCATGGGGCAGCATCAACTCTGATATGGGGGTCGGGCTCAGCGTGCCCAGTGAGCGACGCCAACGCTGTGGGCTTTGGTCGACAGCCAGACCTTAAGCCCGGCTCAATACTATCAGCTTATCAACATTAAGGGTTAGCCCTGTTTCATCACAAAAGCTATAATGGGGGCAGATCCTATGTTGTTGCTTGAGTATCCCTATGTATTGCCCGTTTTGTTCTCATCAAGAAACCAAAGTTATTGATTCGCGTTTAGTGGCAGAAGGCGAGCAAATTCGTCGCCGGCGTGAATGCTTGGAATGCAGTGAACGCTTCACCACCTTTGAGGTGGCAGAACTCTTGATGCCCAAGGTCATTAAACAGGACGGTTCGCGTCAGCCATTTGATGAAGACAAGCTGCGCGCCGGCATTTTACGTTCCTTGGAAAAGCGCCCCGTAAGTGTGGAAGACATTGAGTCTGCTATTCAGCGTATCAAGCATAAATTGAGGGCCTGTGGTGAGCGTGAAGTTCCCACAGAAAAGGTTGGTGAAGAGGTGATGCGTAATCTGCGGCAGTTGGATGAAGTGGCCTATGTGCGTTTTGCTTCTGTGTATCGTAGTTTTAAAGACCTGAATGAATTCCGTGCCGAAATTGAACGCTTGGAGCAGGAACATCGTGATTGATCATGATTATTACATGGCTTTAGCGCTGGCTCAGGCACGCCTTGCCTGGGGCATTGCCAAACCTAATCCAGCGGTGGGCTGTGTGCTAGTGGCAGACGGCAAGGTCATTGCTTTAGGGCATACTCAAGAAGCGGGTGGGCCTCACGCTGAGGTAATGGCCCTGCAAGCTGCTGGTGAGCGAGCCAAGGGTGCTACCGCCTATGTGACCTTAGAGCCTTGTGCCCATCAGGGTCGGACACCACCCTGCAGTCAGGGACTGATTAACGCTGGCGTAGCCAAGGTGGTGTATGGCTGTGAGGATCCCAACCCCCTAGTGGCAGGCCAAGGTCTGCAGCAATTGCGGGCTGCCGGTGTTGAGGTAGAAGGCCCTGTGCTGGCAAGCGAGTGCAGCAAGATTAACCCTGGATTTATGCATAAGATGGCTACCGGCAAGCCCTATGTATTTGCCAAGCTAGCTTGCAGCTTGGATGGCAGAACGGCCATGGCGTCGGGTGAAAGCCAGTGGATAACCAGCGCCGCTGCTCGGGCTCAGGTGCATTTGCTGCGCGCACAAAGCTGCGCCGTGATTACTGGCCTAGGCTCCATGCTGGAAGACAACCCAAGTATGAATGCTAGGGCCGCCGAACTAGTGCAGGCAGGCGTGCCAGAAGTTTCTGTGCAGCGCATTAAACAGCCCTTGCGGGTCATCATTGATAGCCCGCTTAATACACCTATAGAGGCCAAGTTGTTTGACCAGCCAGGCCCTGTGTTAATCGTTACCACTAATGCTGACCAAGCGGCCTATGCAGCTTATCGCAACAAGGGTGTTGAGGTGCAGTTGTTGGCCACTGAAACCCAGGGGCCCAAAGCTGGAAAGCTACACCTGCAGGCGGTGATCGACCTGTTGGCTGAACGTGGTTGCCAGCAGATTATGTTGGAATCGGGTGCGGGGTTGAATGCCAGCTTTATGCGCGATGGCTTGCTGCATAATCTGCAGGTATTTGTGGCGCCTAAGTTTTTGGGTAGCACTGGCTTGCCCTTGTTCAAGCAGGCCCATGAAAAACTGGCTGATGCCTGGCAGGGAAGGTTTGATAAAGTCACCCCAGTGGGGCCGGATTTATTGATTAGCGTTGATCTTTAATTATGTTTGCGTCACTGCAAGGGGCGCAATGACGAGCTTGATTAATGTTTGTCGCTACCTAAATTAGCCGATTTCTGGCACAATATGCGGCCTAAATTGGTTGATTAGGTTGTGTCGGCCTAGAAGTTACAAAAGTATGCCGCCGAAGAGGTTTAAGCATGGAAATGAATACCACCGTTGAGCTGATCGAAGATCTGCGCCAAGGCAAAATGATTATCCTGATGGACGATGAAGATCGTGAAAATGAGGGTGATCTGGTTATGGTGGCCGAACAAGTGCGGCCTGAAGACATCAACTTCATGGCAAAAAATGCCCGCGGTTTGATCTGCCTGACTTTGAGCCGCGAGCACTGCGAAAAGCTGGAATTGCCGCTCATGTCCAAGAGTAACGGCACCGCTTATGATACTAACTTCACCGTTTCTATTGAGGCTGCAGAAGGTGTTACCACCGGTATCTCTGCCGCCGACCGTGCCTATACCATTCGCACAGCCGTAGCGGCTAATGTAAAGGCTGAGGATATTGTTCAGCCTGGCCATATCTTTCCACTAATGGCCCGTGAAGGTGGCGTTATGACCCGTGCAGGCCATACGGAAGCCGGTTGTGATTTGGCGCGTTTAGCTGGCTTTACCCCAGCGGCTACCATTGTTGAGATTATGAATGATGACGGCACCATGGCCCGCCGTGACGACCTCATGACGTTTGCTAAAGAACATGATTTGAAGATTGGTACCATTGCCGACTTGATTCAATTCCGTAGCATTAATGAACGCACCATCGAAAAGGTGGAAGAGCAAAGCATTGAATTTGAAGGCCAAGAGTTTGATCTACACATTTATCGTGACAACATTCTTGGTAATACCCATTTGGCCGTGACCCTAGGTGAGATCAGCGAAGACAGTTCTACCCTAGTGCGTGTGCATATGCCTGATATGCTGCGCGATATTATTGGCGCTACCAATGGTCGTCCTAAGTGGTCGGCACAGTCTGTGTTAAAGCGTATTGCTGCTGAAGGCAATGGTGTGATGGTATTGCTAGGTCGCAGTGAAACCCGCGTAGGCCCAAGTATTGAGGACTTTTTCCGTCCTGATCAAGCCAAGCGCCCACCCCATACAACGGGTTCTGGTGCCTTTTTGAATGTCGGTACTGGTGCGCAAATCTTGCGTGACCTCGGCGTGCATAAGATGCGCCTGATGAGCACGGAAATGAAGTATAATGCGATCTCTGGATTTGACCTAGAAATCGAAGAATATATTACCTGCGATGCCTAATGGCTATAAAGGAAAAGGGAGAATAGAAAATGTCTGTTACCAATATTGAAGGCCGTTTTAATGATGCCAATGGCCACTACACCCTGGTCGTAGGTCGCTTTAATGCCTTCGTTGTAGAAAGCTTGGTGGAAGGTGCCATTGACTGCTTGGTGCGCCATGGAGTAGATGCGCAAAATATTCGTGTAGTGCGTGTACCTGGGGCCTTTGAGATTCCATTAGCGGTGCAGAAGATTGCCCAGCAAGGCAAAGACGATGCCATCATCGCTTTAGGGGCAGTTATCCGTGGTGGTACACCACACTTTGAATATGTGTCTGGCGAAGCTTCTTCGGGCATCGGCAAGGTGTCTTTGGATTCTGGTATTCCAGTGACCAATGGCGTGTTGACGGTTAATTCCATTGAACAGGCCATCGAGCGTAGTGGTACCAAAGCCGGAAACAAGGGCGAAGAAGCCGCTATTTCTGCTCTGGAAATGGTTAGTCTACTGCGTCAACTAGAGGCTTAATTTGTGAGCGAGAAGAAACGCCCTGACCGTCGCCGTGCCGCCCGTGGATTAGCATTGCAAGCCCTGTATCAGCTGCATATGAACGACGATAGCGCTACGGATGTGGAAGCCCAGTTCCTAGCAGAACAAGATTTTAAAAACGCCGATAAGCGTCTATTTAGTGCCTTATTGCGTGGTGTAGCCAAACAGGTGGATGCCCTAGATGACATGGTGGCAGTTCACCTGGACCGTGACCTTGGCGAGCTGGACCCCATTGAGCGCACCATTTTGCGTATGGGTGCCTTTGAGCTTAGCGATTCGGTGGCTGTGCCTTACCGTGTGGTGATCAACGAGTGTGTTGAGCTCGGTAAGGTGTTCGGTGCTACCGATGGTCATAAATACGTGAACGGTATTCTCGACAAGCTGGCTGCTCAGCATCGCGAGATTGAAGTCACAGCCCACAAGTCCTAAGCATGTCCTCAACAGGTGAATTTGACCTGATTCGACGTTATTTCCAACGTCCGCAATTACAATCTGCAGTCCCTATGGCCCTCGGGCCCGGGGACGATTGTGCCCTGCTTGAAGTGCCACCAAATCAACAACTGGCCGTGAGTGCGGATAGTTTGGTGGCGGGCATCCATTTTTTACCGCACATGCCAGCAAAACACATTGCTCAGCGTTGCCTAGCAGCAAATTTAAGTGATTTGGCTGCCATGGGTGCTAAGCCTGCTTGGTTTACCTTGTGCCTCACCATGCCGGAGCGAGATGATGAGTTTTTGCAGGGCTTTAGTGATGGCCTTGTGGATATGGCGCAGCGCTATGGCATTGCCTTGGCCGGCGGTGATACTACCCGTGGGCCGTTAGTCATCAGTATTCAGGTGATGGGCTGGGTGCCTGCCGGCCAAGCCTTGTTGCGTAAGGGGGCTCAAGTTGGCGACGGTATCTATGTATCTGGCACCTTGGGCGACGCCGCGGCCGGGCTAATGAACCTTCAGGATGATATCCTCGCGCAAGACTATTTGGCGCAGCGCTTTTTTAATCCGACGCCACGCTTACAGCTGGGCCAATGGCTGCAAGGCAAGGCCACTGCTGCCCTAGACGTGTCCGATGGTTTGTTGCAGGACTTGGGGCATATCTTAAGCCAATCCCAGGTGGGCGCCAGTGTGGAACTAGACAAGATGCCCATTTCGCAGCCCCTGCAAGACAAATTACCACCTGCTAAGCAACGTGATCTAGCCCTCACGGGGGGCGAAGATTTTGAACTATGTTTCACCCTGCCTGATGCGCATGCCGCGCCATTATCAAGTCTAGGGGCTAGCCTAGGACATCAGCTAACTCGTATTGGCACCATCGAAACCGAGCTTGGTTTGCGCTTAACGCATGCCGGCCAGGCTGTTAATCTGCCAACTAGCCTTGGCTGGCAACACTTTTAATGAAAGGAACGCTTATGTCTGCAACACCCAATTGGCGCGATCCGGTGCATGTATTAGCCTTTGGCTTTGGTAGTGGGGCCGCACCTAAAGCGCCAGGCACCTTTGGTACACTTATGGCTTGCTTGCTTTATATCCCTTTGGCGCAGCTATCCCTTGAATACTATGTGGCAGTTATTCTGGTGAGCGCTTTGCTGGGTATTTACCTGTGCGGCAAAACCTCACAAGACATGGGCGTGCATGATCATGGTGGCATTGTTTGGGATGAGTTTGTCGGCATGTGGATTACCATGCTAATGGCACCTGCCGGCTGGCTCTGGTTGGCGATTGGCTTTGTCTTGTTCCGTTTTTTCGACATTATTAAACCCTGGCCTATTCGCTGGCTGGATAAACATGTGCATGGCGGCTTGGGGATCATGCTAGACGACATAGTCGCTGGCTTTATGGCATTGATTTGTTTGCAGTTATTGGCTGCGTGGCTGCTTTAAACCAATAGAATCTTGGAGCGGGTGACGGCTAAACGAGCGCCATTGAGGGCAAATAAAGAGAACAGTACCAAGCTCCAACCAGGTATGCTTAGGCCTAAGAAGCTCCACTGCACTTCGGCACAGGAGCCTGAACCTTTTATCATGGCGACGATGACCTCAGTGAAGGGGAAAGCGTCGACCATATAGCTGAAACTTGGGCCGCAGGCGGGCACCAGGTCTGCCGGTAGCGATTGCAGATAAAGCTGACGTGTGGCTAAGCCGATACCAACGAGAGCGAGCACGGAAATAACCGCGGCATAACGTCGGTGGCCACCAAAGATTGGATTATGCATGGCTCCCAAAAGGGAGACAAAAGCAATGCCGACATAGACAAAGCGCTGGCTCATGCACAGCATGCAAGGATCCATACCCATAGCAAATTCCATATACAAGGCGACCGCCAAAATAATTGCACAAAGCATTAGGCTGGCAATAAAGTCGAGTCTGAATCCTGCGTGTTTCATGGGCTAGGGGCGATTGGTTGTTGTGGATGAACCACTATTATTATAGCTGTTTTATATCTTGCTGAGCAAAAACACCCAACTATACTGGAAAAATGCAAATATAGAAAGAACCCACCCCAAGGATCGCCGTCGTCCTTGAGGTGCATCAGGTCTTCTCAGAGAGGGGAGAGCTTACAGAGCCTCTGGGCCGGATTCGCCGGTACGGATGCGAATGGCTTGCTCCAAATTCACCACAAAGATCTTGCCATCGCCAATTTTGCCCGTGTTGGCGGAATTGCTGATGGTTTCAATCACCTGATCAACAAGGCTATCATCAACGGCCGCTTCTACCTTTACCTTTGGCAGGAAATCCACCACGTATTCGGCACCGCGATACAGTTCAGTGTGACCTTTTTGACGACCAAAGCCTTTTACTTCGGTTACTGTTACACCCTGTACGCCGATGTCGGACAGAGCTTCGCGAACGTCGTCCAGCTTAAATGGCTTGATAATGGCGCTTACCAATTTCATGAGATATTCCTCGTTGTAAACCTATTTTTCAGAATTGTAACACAGGCATCCCTATTCACACCTGCAATTGAGCAACTTCCGTGGAGTATTTCCTAATGCAGAGATTGTGCCAATAATAGGCATGCAAAAATGGCCTTTTAGATACCAAAGTGTGGTTATTACGCCCCATTTTGGTGCTGCAAACAGTTGCTTAGCACCTAAATGGGGCAATAGGCTTAGGTTCTGATTCGCTTTCCTGTGTGAGGGTCAAACAATACCGCTTTGCTAGTGTCGATTTGCACCAGTAACTGATTAGATTGTGCAGCCTTAGCGCCTGCTTCAGGTGAAAGCCTTGCTTGAACCTCTTGGTTGTTCCAAGTGCCAAAAGCCAGTGTGTCAGGGCCGGTTGGTTCAGTAACATCTATGGTAAAGGGTATTTCTGTAATGTACCCAGAATTGCCATGAGGCTTGGGTTCAGTGATCATTTCTGGGCGTATTCCCAGAATCACAGTATCAATGCCCGCTTTTATTAGCGCCTGCCCATCAGGGACGTTTAATTGAACGCTTTTGCCGTCACTTTCGATAATTAATTTGTCGTCTATAACCACGCATTCAACAAAGTTCATTGCCGGAGAACCCATAAAATCAGCTACAAAACGATTGGCAGGATCATTGTAGATTTCATAGGGTGTACCAAACTGTTGTACATAACCGTCTTTCATCACTGCAATTCGATCTGCCAAGGTCATGGCCTCAACTTGGTCATGGGTTACATAAACAATGGTGGTATTTAGACGTTTATGTAGTTTCTTAATTTCTGTGCGCATTTCCACACGCAGTTTGGCGTCTAGATTTGATAATGGCTCGTCAAATAGAAACACCCGCGGTGAGCGGGCTAGGGCACGCCCCATGGCAACGCGTTGACGCTGTCCACCTGACAATTGGCTGGGCTTACGTTGTAACAAATGTTCAATCTGCAAGAGTTTCGCCACTTCTTGAATAGTGTGCTCTATGCTGTCTTTAGGGTATTTACGCATTTCTAAACCAAAGCTAATGTTCTTAGCTACGGTCATAGTTGGGTATAAGGCGTAGGACTGGAATACCATCGCGATATCCCGATCTTTAGGATTGAGATCGGTGACATTGTCTTCGTCAATAATAAGGTTGCCGCTAGTAACCTCTTCTAACCCGGCAATGCAGTTCATAAGGGTGGATTTACCACAGCCGGATGGTCCCACCAAAATAAGAAATTCACCATCATTGATGGCTAGATTGATACCTTTAAGTACTTCTGTGTCAGCATAAGACTTAACAAGGTTTTGAATGTTTATAGCACCCATAATATGTGTCTCTTTGTGTTCGTTTAACTTGCTTAGCCCTTTACGGCCCCGGCGGTGAGGCCGCGGACAAAATATTTGCCGGCGACGATGTATACCACTAGGGTCGGTAGAGCAGCGATAATGGCGGCTGCCATATCAACGTTGTATTGTTTGCCGCCAATACTGGTATTAACTAGGTTATTGAGAGCGACGGTAATAGGTTGTGTGCCAGGTCCTGAGTAGACCACACCAAATAAGAAGTCATTCCAAATTTGGGTGAATTGCCAGATCACGGTAACCACAAATATGGGGGTCGACATTGGCAAAAAAATACGCCAGAAAATAGTGAAAAAACCAGCTCCATCAAGCCGTGCAGCACGGACTAGTTCGCTGGGGATAGCGATATAGTAGTTGCGAAAAAACAGCGTGGTGAAGGTGATGCCATAGACCACATGTACGGCCACTAGGCCGGTAACTGTGTTGGCTAAGCCTAATACAGCTAACAGTTTAGCCATGGGTAATAAGATGACCTGAAAGGGTATAAAACAACCAAATAGTAGGGCACCAAAAAGAAAGTTGCTGCCTTTAAACTGCCACTGAGCTAGTACGTAACCGTTACATGCACCAATGACGGTGGACATGAGCACCGCTGGAATGACGATGCGCATGGAATTCCAAAAATAGGGTGCTAAGCCTTGGCAATCACTGCCAGTACAAGCACTGCTCCAGGCTTTTGCCCAAGCGCTAAAGTTAAAGCTTTCTGGTAGGGCGATCAAATTGCCAGAACGAATTTCTTCCACATCTTTGAGGGATGTAATCAGCATGACGTACAGAGGGGCCAAGTAGAGTAAGGCAAAGCCAATAAGGATGCTGTAGATAAAGCTTCGACCGAGTTGATATTGCAAATTGTTCACGATTTTTTGCTCCTCAATTCGGAATACAGATAGGGCACAAGAATGGCTAGTACGCCGCCTAACATAACCATGGCGCTGGCAGCGCCTAAGCCCATCTGCGCGCGGCTAAAGGCAAAGGTGTACATGAAGTTGGCGGGTAAATCAGACGCGTATCCAGGCCCACCGCCAGTCAAGGCTTGTACAAGATCAAAGCTCTTAATTGCAATGTGCGCAAGCACCACGACAGCGCCAAAAAACACGGGTTTCATAAGGGGTAGGATGATATGCCAGTATGTTTGTATCACCGAGGCACCGTCTACCTGCGCAGCCTTGACTAAATTATCGTCAACACCACGTAAGCCTGCTAAAAACATGGCCATGACAAAACCACTGGATTGCCAGACAGCGGCAATCACTATGGTGTAAATGGCCATGTCTTGGTCTACTAACCAGCGGAATTCAAAGTTGCTAAAGCCAAGATCGTGAGCTAATTTTTCTAGACCTAAGCCTGGATTTAAGATCCATTTCCAAGCCGTACCTGTCACCACAAAAGAGATGGCCATCGGGTAAAGGTATATAGTGCGAATAACGCCTTCACCTCGTACCTTACGGTCGAGAAATATGGCCAACAATAGGCCTAACACTAGGGATATAAAAATAAATAATAGGGTAAAAATGAGTAGATTATCTAAAGCCACCATCCAACGTGGATTACTAAATAATTTCTCATATTGAGTGAGGCCCACAAATTCCCACTGCGGTAACATACGGCTTTTGGTAAAGGAAAGTCCTGCGGTCCAACCAATAAAGCCGTACATGCACACCAGCATAACAATGGCTGTGGGTGCCAGTACCACTTTAGGTAGATGGGTTGCTAAATATTTAAACATGATTTTGCCTTTGGCATAAAAGAAGCCATGACCAGAAGGTCATGGCTTTAGGGCCGCTTACTGTGCTGCAGCGATGGCGGCGACTAGCTGTTTGGCGCCTTGTTCGGCACTATCGGAGGAGTTAAAGAAGTTGGTTGCAGTGTCATAGATGGCACCAGCAACGGCTTCAGACACAGCCATGCCATGGGCAAAACTAGGTACCAAACCACCGGTCTGGGAGCTGGCAATAAAGGCGTCCATGGAATCGTGGGCGCAGGAATCAAATTCCGCCCGATCCATGCTTAAGCGAGCCGGAATAGAACCTTTATTTAGGTTAAATACTTCCTGGAATTCAGTGCTCAAGATAGCATCGGCCATCACGCCCTGAGCCGCGCTCTTGGCATCGTCAGACTGAGTAAAGAAAGCAAAGGAATCGACATTGAAAGTAAAGCTGCCAGATGTACCGGGTGCGGCCACACAGACATAGTCAGTGCCTACATTCTTGCCAGCTACCTTAAATTCACCTTTAGCCCAGTCTCCCATAATTTGCATGCCGGCTTCGCCATTAATGACCATGGAGGTGGCGACGTTCCAGTCACGACCTGGAGAGTTAGCATCAATGTACTGGCGCAGCTTACCAAAGGTTTCAAATACCTCAACGGTGGTGTCGCTGTTGAGCGCCGCCATGTCACCTTCTACAAAGGCTTTTTGATAGTAGTCTGCACCACCCACACCCAATACTACGGCTTCAAAGACGGTGGCATCCTGCCATGCCTGGCCACCATGGGCCAAGGCAACAAAGCCAGCGTCTTTTAGTTTCTGAGCTTGCAGCATAAAATCATCCCAAGTAGTAGGGATGGTTGCACCGGCTTTTTGGAACACGGCAGGGTTCGCCCATAACCAGTTAACGCGATGTACATTGACGGGTGCGGCAACGTATTCACCGTTGTATTTCATGACATCGGAAACAACGCTTGGTAGTAAATTGTCCCAGTCTGCGGCATTAGCAACATCATCAATGCTGGCTAAGAAACCAAGTTCGCCCCATTCTTGAATGGATGGACCTTTGATTTGTGCAGCTGTGGGTGGGTTGCCAGAAATCGCGCGGGACTTTAATACGGTCATGGCGCTTTCGCCACCACCGCCGGCTACGGCAAAGTCAGTCCAACCAACATTCTTGCCTTCCAGTTGCTGCTTCAAGAATTGAACGCTTGCTGCTTCGCCACCACTGGTCCACCAGTGAAGAACTTCTACATCAGCAGCCTGAGACACTGGTGTCATTGCTAGTGTCGTTGCAGCGGCTAATGCGTGTAATTTAAATTTCATGGGTTTCGCCCTCGTTGTTATTAAATGGCCGAATAACTTGATGTAAATATTCGGTAAGGGGCAGTGTAGAAATTATAACGTGGCATAACGTCGCCAACTGTTACAAAGTGTTACAAAGGGAAGTGGACTGTGACAATGAGGCCACCTTCTGGTCGATCACGTAGATTTAATTCGCCTCCATGGAAGTTGGCAATGCTGCGAGCAATGGATAAACCTAGGCCTGCATGCTCTTGATCGGGTTTTTGGTTGATTCGGAAGTAAGGTTCAAATACCCGCTGTTTATCCGTATCACTCAAACCTGGGCCTGGGTCACTAATCTCGACTATCAGGTTGTTTTGGTCTTGCCACGCTTTTATATCAGCCGCGCCGCCATATTCTAGGGCATTGTCTACCAAATTAGTAAATAATCTCTCGAGTGCCATAGGGCGGCCTTCAAGCTGTAAATTAGGCTGTATATCCAGTTTAACTGGTAAGCCGTAAATTTTATGCTTTTCAGCTAGCCCCACTAATAGCTGGCTTATGTTTATTGGCAGCGGGTTTTCATGCACGATGCCTTCTTTTACCATTTGTAGACTACCTTTGACCATGGTGTCTAGATTATCTAGATCACCAATCAAGGCGTCTCTTATCTCTGCATCTTCAAGTAATTCAGCGCGCAATCGTGCTCGTGTTAAGGGTGTCTTTAAGTCATGGGATATGGCGGCAAACAGGCGCTCCCTGTCAGAAATAAATTTTTGTATGCGTTTGGACATGGTATTAAATGCGCGAACCGTGGCAATCATCTCGCGCGTGCCTTGTTCTTCAATATGGTGTGGGCTGCGGCCGCTACCGATGTCTTTGGCGTGGCTTGCCAGTAAACGCAAAGGCCGGACTACCCAGCGTACAAGGAACAAGGTCAGTATTAGAACTGTTAGAGAAACCACCGCAATGCTAATAATACGCTCATTGGTTAGCCAGTTAACTCCCACCAACACCTTGCCGGACGGCACCGGAGTAGCGAGATAAAGCCAATCGTCAGCGATGGGCATTTGTACTAATACTATAGGACTTTGATCGCTCGGCTCGAGGATGGCAAAGCGCTGCCATTTTGGCGGCAGGTCAACCATGCGATTATTGCCGGACAGTATTTTCAGATCTGGAAAACGCACGAACTGGATGTCTAGTTTGGCTTGGCGGCCAATTTGTGCCTGAATCGTCTCGCTTAGGTTACTACGGACTAGGTTAGAAAATTCATTGTCACTGATTGTGGGTAAATCAATATGGGCCTTGTTGACCGATACAAAAAACCGTGTGCCACCCATATCCCTAAGTTGATCTAACACTATATGTCGATATTGATTGGGTAGCCGAGTGAAAAAGTTAATGGTTTGTCCTATGCGTGAACCCATGTTTTGGGAAACTTCGATGAGGCGTTTGCGCTCGCTGTCTTTGAGCTGCTCTATCCACAGCCAGGTGCCTAATGACTGGGCAACAAAAATGCCAATTAGCAACACTAAGCTCATGCGAGAAAAGATACTGTTAGGAAATATCCAGTCCCGCAAACGGCTAGCTAGTGACATGGAATAACCAATACATAACCCTTGCCGCGTACGTTTTGTATAGGGTCACTGGCAAAGGGCGTTAGTTTTGAACGTAAGCGGCTGACGGTGGTGTCGATGGCCCTATCAAAAGGGGATGTCGAACGACCATGCAGAGATTGGCTTATGACGTCTTTACTAACGATGTCTCCCTGTCGTTCAGCCAAAATACATAGAAGGTCAAATTCTGCACCTGTTAAGGTTAAAGGCTGATGATTGATATGCGCTGTGCGCAATTGATTGTTGATACTGATGCCATCTTCGGCTGATTGACTAGTAGGGTTTAACTCGGACCTGCGCAAAAGAGCTTTAACACGCGCTAATAGTTCCCGTGGATTAAAAGGTTTACCCATATAATCATCAGCACCTAATTCCAACCCAAGAATACGATCTAAGTCATCACTTGCGGCGGTTAACATAATGACAGGAAGGTTGGAGTCTTTGCGTAGGCGGCGACAGACATCTAATCCGTCTATGCCGGGTAAGCCAATATCTAAAATGGCTAAGCAATATTGATCAGCGGCGGTATTTAGGAATCCTTCACCATCCTCAAAGGCGACGACTTCCATACCTTGCTTTGCCATGTATTGGCTAAGTAGTTGCCGAATGTCGGCATCGTCATCAATTAGGGCAATGGGTTTCATTGTAATTATGATTATCTTGTCGGTTGTCTTTTTTAGTCTATACCAGAAACCAAGGCGAGATGAAGCCCTTGTCAATCGAGTTGATAATTCTGAACTATAATTAAGCTACCAATAGACAGACAAATTCAAGGAAGAATCATGTCATTAGCGGTTATTCATAGTCGTGCCTACTTAGGCATTGGTGCGCCCTTGGTGCGCGTTGAAGTGCATTTAAGCGGCGGTTTGCCGGCTACCAATATTGTTGGTCTAGCAGAGGCCAGCGTACGAGAAAGTAAGGATCGTGTGCGCAGTGCCATCATCAATGCTGGCTTCGATTTTCCTGCCCAACGCATTACCATTAATTTGGCGCCAGCTGATTTACCCAAGCATGGTGGGCGCTTTGATTTGGCCATAGCCATAGGTTTGTTGGTGGCCTCCGGACAGGTACCAAGTGAAAGTGTTGTGAGTTTAGAATTTCTTGCTGAGTTAGCGCTTACTTCCGAGTTAAAGCCTTGCCCTGGGGTGTTAAGTGCAGCGGTTGCTTGTCATCAAGCAGATAGAAAACTGGTAGTAGCGCTACCCAACGCAGATGAAGCAGTTATGCCAGTGGGTGCTAGGGCCATGGCCCCAAGTAATTTAAATGAGCTGTGCCAGTGGTTGTTCTATCCGGAGAAGTTGCGCTGGCATGAACGTCAATATATCGCCCAGGCAGCGCCAGAGGCATTGGAGTTGCAAGATGTGCAAGGCCAAGAACAGGCCAAGCGTGCCCTCCTAGTGGCGGCGGCTGGCAAACATAATTTGTTGCTGGCAGGTCCTCCTGGCACGGGCAAAACCATGTTGGCCAAACGTCTACATGGTGTGCTGCCAGAGCTATCAGAAGCGCAGGCCATGGAAGTAGGCAGTATTCAATCCAGTCTTGGTGTGTTTGATGCTAGTCGATGGCGGCAGGTGCCATGGCGTGCTCCCCATCATAGTGCATCGGTAGCGGCTTTGGTGGGGGGCGGTAGTCGACCAAAAGCCGGGGAAATAAGTCAGGCCCACCATGGCGTACTCTTCTTGGATGAGTTGGCGGAGTTTCCTCGCCATGTGATAGATAGTCTGCGCCAACCAATGGAAAGCGGCTGGGTGCATGTCGCCAGAGCGCAGCAGTATTTGCAGTTGCCAGCGCAATTTATGCTGGTGGCAGCCACCAATCCCTGCCCCTGTGGTTATTACGGTGACCCGGAGATTAACTGCCGCTGTAGCCCTGCTAAGGTGGCAAGTTATATGAATCGCTTGTCTGGCCCCCTGTTGGATCGCATTGATCTACAGATAACCTTGCAACGGCCGGCAAGTAAAACCCTGTTAGCAGAAGCTGAAGGTTTGGATACTGCTAGCGCAAAAAGCCTAGTAGAACAGGCTCGGCAAACACAATTTAACCGACAAGCCTGCTTAAATAACCAATTAGATAGCCAAGGAGTGCAATCCTACGTGCCCTTAGGCGCCGCGGAAAAGAGCGTGATTAATCAGGCTGCTGATCGATTACGCTTATCCCCTAGGGCCATCCACAAGGTGTTGAGGGTGGCTAGAACCATTGCCGATATAGAGGCCAAACAAGATGTTGATAAAGCTTGTTTGTTGGAAGCACTGAGCTATCGTCAGCTAATTCATCTAAATTGAGTTTAGCGGTAGGCAGGCAAGGGTAGATATTTTATAATCGGCGCCCTCTCTTAACACCGAAAAGATATCGACTGTGAGCCGTTTAAACCCTCGTCAACAAGAAGCCATGCAAGCCGTCAGTGGTGCTGTGCTGGTGTTGGCTGGTGCCGGCTCTGGTAAGACCAGCGTCATCACTCGTAAAATCGCCTATCTCATTGAAGAGTGTGGTTTAAAAGGCCATCAAATTCTGGCCCTCACCTTTACCAATAAGGCCGCTCGGGAAATGAAAGAGCGAGTTGGCCAGCTAGTAACTGGTAAGGCGGGTAAAGGCTTGACCGTGTCCACCTTTCACAATCTTGGGCTAAACATCATACGCCGAGAGTATGCCGCCTTAGGTTACCGTCCAGGGTTCTCTATTTTCGATGCTTCTGATGTGTTGGCCTTGTTAAAAGATCTGACCCATAAGGAGTTTGAAGCTGCTGAAGATGCCTGTGAGCCAATTCAGTACATGATCTCCAATTGGAAGAACGATCTGGTGACACCAGTCCAAGCCCTAGCAGGTGCCAATGGCCCAGAGCAAGCCTTGGCGGCGCGGGTTTATGAAGCCTATGAAAAGACCCTGAAGCTGTATAATGGCGTTGATTTTGATGACTTGATCCTGCAGCCGGTGAAGCTGTTTCAAGAGCGCGAAGATATTCTGCAAAAATGGCAGAACCGCGTGCGCTACCTGTTGGTAGACGAATACCAAGATACCAATAGCTCCCAATATTTGCTGGTTAAGCAGCTGGTGGGCATGCGTTCTAATTTTACTGTGGTAGGAGATGATGATCAGTCTATCTATGCTTGGCGTGGCGCACGACCAGAAAACTTGTCCATTTTGCGAGCCGATTACCCAAGCTTAAAAGTCATTATGCTGGAACAGAACTACCGTTCCACCGGCCGCATCCTCAAGGTGGCCAACGAGTTGATTGATCACAATCCCCATGAGTTTAGCAAGGCCCTGTGGAGTGACAAGAGTTATGGTGAGCCAATACGCGTTATTAGTTGCCGTAACGAAGATGCCGAAGCTGAGCGCATTGCTACCGAAATATTACAGCAACATTTGCAAAACCAAGGCGATTTTAAAGATTTTGCCGTGCTCTATCGCGGTAATCACCAATCTCGTTTAATGGAAATGAAGCTGCAGGCCTACAAGGTGCCTTACAAGATAAACGGTGGGCAGTCATTCTTTGGACGCACCGAAGTAAAAGACATCATGGCTTATCTCAAGTTGCTGCTCAATCCAGCGGATGATAATGCCTTTTTACGCATTGTGAATACTCCGCGAAGGGAAATAGGCGCAGCCACCTTAGAAAAGCTGGTGAACTACGCCTCCATGCATAGCGTGAGCTTAATTGAAGCCTGCCAAGAATCAAGCTTGTCTCATGCTATGAGCAATGCCGCCTATGCGCGTGTGAATGAATTTGGCAGCTGGATTGCTTCCCTCGCGGAGCAGGCAGAGCGAGATGATCCAATCGCTGCCGTGCGGCAGATGATTAGAGAGATGGACTATGAAGACTGGATGTTGCAAACCAGTAGTGGGCCGCCCATGGCCGAAAAGCGCATGGCCAATGTTGAGCTGCTGGTTGAATCCTTGAAAACCTCTTTGGACAAGGCAGTGGACAAGAACGACAACGCCGATATGGGCGATGCCGTTGCGCGCTTGGTGTTGTTGGACATTCTTGAGCGCCAAGAAGAAGAGGATGATACTGACAGGGTGCAACTCATGACCCTGCATGCCGCTAAAGGCTTGGAATACCCCCATGTGTTTATGATGGGCATGGAAGAAGACCTGCTACCGCACCGCAACAGCATCGATGAAGGCAACGTCGAAGAAGAGCGTCGTCTCTGTTATGTGGGTATCACTCGGGCACGCCAGACTCTTACCATGACCTTGGCCCGCAAGCGTAAACAATTTGGTGAGATGATTGAAACCACCGCCAGTCGTTTTCTTGACGAATTGCCGGCCGATGATCTGGAATGGGAAGGCCGCGGTGATGAGGATCCCGCTAAAAAGGTAGAAAAAGGCCAGGCGGCCCTGGCTGGGTTAAAGGGCCTGTTTGCTGATTTGTAAAACGCAGAAACAAAAAAGCCCGCTATTAAGCGGGCTTTTTTATACTTGCTGTAACTTACTTGGAACCAGCCAGGATATGATCGATGGCTTCTTTCAGCTCGTCATCGGTACAATCCATACACAGACCACGCGGTGGCATACCGTTAATACCGTTGATGGCGTTACTTAGTAGGGTGTCTAGACCCTTGTCAGCACGTGGGCCCCAGGCAGCAGCGTCGCCCATTTTTGGAGCGCCAGCAGCGCCAGTACCGTGACAGGCAGCACAAGCTGTGTTGTAAACGTCAGCGCCACTACGAGGGCCGCTAGCAGCAGCTGGCGCCGCAGCCGCAACAGGTGCTTTACATTCTTGGCCTTCCACACACAGGCTGCCAACCTTGCTGATGCGCTCAGCAATAGAATGGTCGCTCTGGTGATCTGCGAAAGCAGTAGCGGCGGTTAGACTCAGGGCGGCAAAACCAGCTGCTAGGCCGGAAATGGTTACATGCTTCAAAGCTTTCACTAGGTGTGCCTCTCTATTAAACTCGTTGGCTGTTTACACAGCGCCTACAAAAATCAGCAGGCATTATAGCCGGATTTACGCCAAACGTGAATCTTTGCAGCCCTAGATCAGCCTAACTGAGGGTGAAATTAGTCTAATACCAGTAAAAAAGTAGGGAAATAACTATATTTGCTGCCTAAGATAACGGTTAATTGCGGCTCAGCTGCCTTGAATCTACCCATTAACCCCCGTATCATACGCCTTCCTCAGCGCGCCTGTAGCTCAGCTGGATAGAGTAGCAGGTTCCGATCCTGTTGGTCGGGGGTTCGAATCCCTCCAGGCGCGCCATCTATTTTTGAACTGTTATCGACACATAGGTAACAGATCCGTCCGCACAAAGATCCAAAAGCCTGCCGTTGCTAGCATCAATAAGGGTGGGCGTTTACAGCGTTTGCAGATAGGCCACTACGGCATCAATGGCCTTAGGTACACCGGCAATGGCTTCGGCTTTCTGGTTATAGTTGGTGTTGGTATTGATGTCGTAAACATAGGTTTTGCCGGCGGCATCAACAATATACTCAACCCCTGCCACATCTATGTGCTGGGCCTGCATAAATTGTTCAAGTTGTTTGATAACAGGGTGATCATTGTTCGGCTGCACCACGAATGCCGGTTGACCAGAGCTGGTGAGCTGCCCGCCTGACATGGGGCAGAAGGCGCCTTCAATGCCACAGGTGTCGGCCGGACAGAGTTCAAACCCATCACTAGTATCGACGCGCACTGCATAATAGCAGCGAGTATTGATAAATTCCGCGCGCGTAATGAAACTCTCGGGTGACCTAATGTACTCCTGTATTAACCAGGTGTGATCATTGGGTTCGGCGTAATTATCGCTGGCAAGATAGCTTTCAAGGGCTGCAATGCTGTCCATCAATTGTACACCAAGGCCCTTGCCACCACAGTTAGGCTTGATAATAAAGGGTAACTGGCCAAATGCCTTTGCCGCTTCAAGTAGGGCCTTCTTGCCCACCGCAACTCGGGTTGCCGGCACATTAAATCCGGCGGCCTTGAGTAGACTGTATTGAGCTACTTTACTGGTTTCAAGGGCTAGTACATTGGCGCCATTGACCACTTTACGACCATGAAGGCTCAACCAGTTGAGCAGATGTTGAGTATAAATGGGTGCGGTACCATGCCCCCGAGAGTCTGCCGACGCGCTCATGCGGGAATAATAAATGCCTTCCGGCGGTACAGATGACAAATCAAATTGACCGCTGCACATATCCCACAATTGATAGTTTGCTTGAGCATCTTGTAGGGCGGCTTCAATCGGCGGCAGCCACTCTGGGTTTTCGTACAATATATGTATGGTCATAGGTCGTTTTAAGCTGGTGTGGGTCCTTGGTGAGTCTATTTAAGCCGACTCTGGGCTATCAATAGTGAACTAAAACGACACTTTTGGGCAACAAAGCGCATAAAACTAAGGCGTAGTTAGTTCTGCATTGGTCAGACTATGCTGGTTTTACCTGCGCTGGTTTTGGCACATAGATTACTATTATAGAGATGGGCGTCGTTGAACTATGGTTGTAACCATAGCCTAGGGCCATTGCTGAGCACTGTGTAAAACTCGTACTGTTTCTACTCTATCGGTGATGATGTAGACGGCGATGAATTCAGTACCCACTATAACCTTTTCGTAGGTTCCATCAACTCGGCCATTCCTTGCCATAAGGGTATTATTTGCTAAGTGTTCAATGGAGCTGCGAATTTTTTTTAGCATACTGAGGGCTAATTTGTTCCCTCCTTTGTCTTTGTACCAATCACCAATAATGATTAAATCGTCGACCGCTGCAGGTGAAAATTTAATCTGCATAGCGCTGTTCTATGTTTGTAAAAACCTCCTCATGATCGAGCAAGTTTGTTGGTTGGTCTTGTAGTTGTTTAAGCCCCTTTTCTACTTCTGCCTTGAACCATTGATTGTGTGCTGCAGCTTGATGTTTTTCTTTCATTAGTTTTGCTTGGGCAGAATTTGTTCGGGTTTTAATGGCTGGATCATAGTTGGCAGCATCAACATGGAAAGACACAATGCCAATGCTCTTTAGGTAGTTGGTCAAGGTGTCAAACTGTTTGAATTGCCTAATTTTCTTGCTTTGCCTTGCCGCTAAAGCGGCTTCTTTATTGCCATAACCGACAATCAAAGACCAGCTATCATGCTGGCCAATTACATTAACGCTATGCAAAGCCCCGGCCGTAACTAAATGGGAAAGAGTTACATGATCAATGGTTTCAGAATATGCCATTCTTATTGCCTGTTGCTTTGAGTAATTTAATAAAAGTGTAACAACTATTTAATAAACTAGAAACCAATTTATTATAACTTGGATGTATGTGCTCATTAGTAAGCATTAATTATTTAAGCCTTTCGCTAAAGAGTATAGCTGGCAATCAAACATTGTGTGCTCATATTTGGTTAATATCTTTTGCACGGCTGCAGCACTACGTTTACCAGTTTGGCAATAAAATAAGTAATGCCCATTGGCTTCCGGCACAAAGCTGTCTTCAACATATGGTAGGGGTATGTTTTTCCCACCCATATTGCCATTGGCATGTTCGTTAGCATCCCGTACATCGATGAGTTCGTAGCGATGCCTATGTAGCTTGAACTGATCGATTGATAGCAAGTGCTGGGGCCCTAAAGGTTGGCTGGCATCTTCATAAGCTTGGGCCAAGTCTGCAGAGGTGGCCGCACGATGACAGAGTTGGCAATCGTTTGATTGCGCTAGTCGAATAGTGCGCAAGCTAAAGGGCCAGCTGGTCACTAGTTGCAGTTCATTGTGTGTTGGCAATTGATAGCCTGTTAAGTATTGCAGCGCCAAGCTTGCTTGCATGGTGCCAAGCATGCCTGGCATCACCCCTAATACACCTGCTTGGTTGCAGTCTGGCACACTGTCTAGTTTGGGAAATAGGCAGCGAAAGCAGGAGTGCTGCGGTTGAAACAGGGCAACCTGGCCTTGCTGACCCAAAACGCTGCTGTAGATCCACGGGGTTTGCCGTGCAAAGCAGGTATCATTGATCAGATAGCGGGCGTAGAAGTTATCACTGCAATCAATAACCATATCGGCGTCTTTGAGTATGGACTCGGCATTGTCAGCTGTGAGCTTGCTAGCATGGCTAATGACCTTAATGTGGCTGTTGCGTGCTGCTAGATGGGATTTGGCCGCCTCGGCTTTATTGGTACCAATATCGCTTTCTGTAAAGAGTATTTGGCGTTGAAGGTTCGACAGACTAACCGTATCGCCATCCACCAGGGTCAGGGTGCCAATGCCTGCAGCAGCCAAATACAGAGACACGGGGCAGCCTAAACCGCCCATGCCGATAATGGCAACATGGGCTTGGCGACAGCGCGCTTGTGCTTGAGGGCCAAATGCTGGCAACTGTAGGTGGCGTTGGTAGCGCTCTTGTTCGTGCTCGGAAAACTGAGGGGCATGCATTTAGGTGATTCCTGCAGGTCGGTTGCTGCTGATTAGTTGCTTTAGATGCTGGCTTTCACGTTGCGCATCAGTGGCTTTGGTAATGGCGGTGATGAGGGCTATGCCGCTCACTCCAGTTTGTGCAATGGCTGTGATATTGCTGCTATCGATCCCAGCTATAGCAACCAGAGGATGATCAGCTAAAGCCTGTCGCCAGTAGTGTAGACCCTCTAAGCCGTAGGGTACCCAAGGCATTTGTTTGGTACTGGTGGCATAGATGGGGCCACAGGCAAGGTAAGAAGGGTTAATGGCCAGGGCACGAGTGATTTCGAAGTGGCAATGATTGCTAATGCCCAAGCGTAGGCCTGCCTTGCTGATGGCGTGTAGATCAGCGCTTTGCAGATCTTCTTGACCTAAATGCACACCATAGGCGCCTGTTTCTATGGCCAGCTGCCAGTAGTCATTAATAAACAACCGACAATGGTACTGTTTGGCTAGGTCCACGGCAGCCTGGATTGCCTTTCTTAAGGGTTCGCCAGAAAGGTGTTTAATGCGTATTTGTGCGGTGCTGATGCCCGTGGGTAATATCCGCGCGAGCCAATCTACGCTATCAAAAATTGGGTACAGGCCTAGGTCTTTGGGCTGCGAGTCACCTACGCAACTAGGGAAATCTAGGTTTGCCCAGTGGCTTGCTGGTTCGGCATACACTGGCCAGTGTTGGCTTGGAAACCCTTGTGGGGCAAGGCAGCCACGCTCGCCATTGATGCTTGACGCCTTGATTAGGCCTTCATGTTGCATCATGTTGGCAATAACCAAGGCATCACGCATCTCATAACCAATAGCCAACAAGGCAGCGATAGTGCTTGCTAACGCACAACCTGTGCCACGGGTGTGGGGCGTTGCTAAACGTGGTTGAGAGAGGCTAAAGCAATGTTCTGGGCCATGGATATAATCAGTTACCAGGTCGGCATTGGTCATATGATGCCCACCCTTGAGCAACACCCATTGCGCCTTAGACGGGCACAGTTGGCGGGCCAATTGCCACATGTCCTTTTGCTTGCTTGCTAGCAACTGCTGTGCTTCTGGCAAGTTGGGTGTGATCAGCTGACAAAGTGGAAATAGCTCTTTCTTTAACGCTTTGCTCAACTTGTCGTCTGGATTTGCGTGGCCTTGGCTGGTGGTAGCAAGAACCGGGTCACAGACAATAGGCACTTGGGCATTGCTAAGCAGGCGGGCTACCAATTGCACCTGTTCGGCGTTGGCTAGCATACCAATTTTTATGGCTTTGGGGCCTTGTGCAAGGGCGGCCTCAATTTGACTTGCCAGGGCTGCCAGTGGCACGGCATTAACAGCTAGTAGAGCCTCGTTAGTTTGTGCCGTAGTGGCAGTGATGGCAGTACTGCAATGCACATTAAGTACTGCAGCGCAGCGGCTATCCATTTGCACACCAGCTAAAGCGGCTGAATCACTGCCGCCAATGGACAGCATGAGGGGCTTGTCTTCCCATTGCGGTGGCAAACAATGGGTGGTGGCGGAATATTTCATGATGACTGCTGGTGCCAAAAGGGTGTGCCAAGGGTTGGCGTACTGGGGGATGCGGTGTCACTGGCAGGCATAATGCCTGCTTGGTAGGCCAAACGGCCTGCGTCTACGGCAGCCGCAAAGGCCTTGCCCATGCTAATCGGATCGGGTGACTTGGCCACGGCGGTATTGAGTAGTACCGCGTCATAACCCATTTCTAGGGCTTGTGCAGCATGGGATGGTGCGCCTATGCCGGCATCAACGATGAGGGTGATGTCTGTTAAACGCTGGCGCAGATTTCTTAAAGCATAGGGATTGATAAGGCCTTTGCCCGTGCCAATGGGTGCACCCCATGGCATAAGGATGCGACAGCCTGCTTCGACTAGTTTTTCGCACAGCACTAAATCATCGGTGCAATAGGGGAACACTTCAAAGCCCTGGCTTATTAATTCCTTGGTGGCTTCCAGTAAGGCAAAGGGGTCTGGTTGCAGGCTGTATTCGTCACCAATGACTTCCAGCTTGATCCAGTTGGTGTTAAATAGCTCACGGGCCATGTGTGCCGTGGTAATGGCTTCTTTGGCATTATGGCAGCCGGCGGTATTAGGCAAAATGTTTAGCTCTAACTCTCGCAGCAACTGCCAAAACTGTTGGCCACCAGCTTGCTCGGCCTGTTGAAATGCCGTTTGCCGGCGGAGGGATACGGTTACCACATCTGCTTGTGAGGCGCGAATTGCTTCTTGCATGATGTGAGGAGACGGATAGAGGGCCGAACCTATGAGCAGGCGGCTATTGACTGGTTTATCAGCGAGGGTCCACATATCAGCCTCCTTGCATGGGCACTAGCAGCTCAATCTGGTCACCTGCTTGAATAGGCGTTTCGGCATACAGGCCTTGGGCAACAAAAGCGCCGTTTACGGCAATGGCATACTGTTCTGGTAAATTTGGTTGCTGTTGTAGCAACTGGGCTAGGTTGTCGGTCTGGGGTGTGTCTAGTGTTTCACCGTTTAGAATGATGTGCATGGTTTACTCTGCTGTTGGGTTAATGGCCTTGAATTTGCGCTAGTGCAGCTTCAGCAAGGGCTGGAGCTAACAAAAAGCCATGGCGAAAAAGGCCATTAATGCGAATTAATTGGTTATCTGTTACCACACTGGGTAGATGGTCAGGTAGGGCTGGTCGGCAGCCAGTGGCGGTGCGCACAATGCGCGCTTCGGCAAAGCCAGGGTGTAATGAATACAGTGCTGATAGCAGCTCTAAAGCAGAACGTACGCTGATATTACTCTGGTCATCGGTTTCAATTTGCGTGGCGCCTAAAAGATAGTGATGGTTATCCCGCGGCACCAGATAGAGGCGATAGTGAGGATGCATCAAACGCACCATCTGCTTGATATCCACCTCCGGTGCGTGTACTTCAATCACTTCACCTCGCACTCCCCTTAGTTGCGGTATTTGTGCCTGTGCACCCAGGCCTCGGCAATCAATGGCCCAGTCAAAGTGATGCACGCCAGCAGCACTAATGATTTGGCCATTATTAACTTTTGCTACGGCGCAATTGTGATGCCATTGCACACCCTGATCGAGCAAGCCTTGTTGCAGCACGCCCAGTAACTCCCTGGCGTATATCCAAGACTCTGTTGGCAAGGACAAGGCCATATCGAAGCGTTCGGCAAGGCCACTATTGGTAGCGGCTAGCTGCTGTTTTGACAGCAAGGGGCTGTGCTCTGGTGCTATCTGGTGATACTGCAGTTGTTGCTGAAAGCGCTGTAAATAAGCCTGATCCTGAGGGTGAGCAACAACCAGGGTGCCACCGGCATGGAACAGGTGCTGAGCTTTTAGGCTGTGTATTATTTGTGGCCATAGTTCAAGGCTACGCAGGCCCAGTTGAAAAACATCACTTTCGGCGCTTTCTAGCTCGGCATAGGGGGCAAGCATGCCTGCCGCAACAAAGGCGGCGGCCGCTTCACCATCGGTACTAGCCTGGTCATACAGGATGACTTGAAATCCCTGTTGTTGTAATTGCCAGGCAAGTACCCTACCCATAAGGCCTGCACCGGCTATGCCGATGCTTTGGCCTTGCGGTTTTAAGTTACACCGCATGGTAGATTTCACTACCTTCAGACTTAAACTTGTCAGCCATGTCCTGCATGCCTTGGGCTTGTTCCAGTTCTTGCTGGGCAGCAAAATCACGCACTTCTTGGGTGATTTTCATAGAGCAAAACTTGGGTCCACACATGGAACAGAAATGGGCTACCTTGGCGGCATCTTTGGGCAAGGTTTCGTCGTGAAATTCCCGCGCTCGGTCAGGGTCCAAGCTAAGGTTAAATTGGTCTTCCCAGCGGAATTCAAAGCGCGCCTTGGACAGGGCGTTGTCCCTTATTTGTGAAGCCGGGTGGCCCTTGGCTAGGTCGGCAGCATGGGCAGCAATCTTGTAAGTGATGATGCCTTCTTTCACATCGTCACGGTTGGGCAAGCCCAAATGTTCTTTCGGGGTGACATAACAAAGCATGGCACAGCCGTACCAGCCAATCATGGCCGCGCCTATGCCAGAAGCAAAATGGTCATAGCCTGGGGAAATATCGGTTACTAGGGGGCCTAAGGTGTAAAAGGGTGCTTCATGGCAGTGCTCCAACTGCTCTTCCATGTTGGCTTTGACCATATGCATGGGCACATGACCTGGCCCTTCAATGAATACCTGTACGTCATGCTGCCAAGCAATTTTGGTGAGCTCGCCCATGGTGCGAAGCTCGGCGAACTGGGCCTCGTCGTTGGCGTCGGCCAAGCAGCCAGGGCGTAGGCCGTCACCCAAGGAGAAGGTGATGTCATAGGCTTTCATGATGTCACAGATATCTTCAAAGTGGGTGTAGAGAAAGTTCTCTTGATGATGGGCTAGGCACCATTTGGCCATGATGGAACCACCACGGGAAACGATGCCCGTGATGCGCTTGGCCGTCATAGGTACATAGCGCAAAAGGGTAGCGGCATGGATGGTAAAGTAATCCACGCCCTGTTCGGCTTGTTCAATAAGGGTGTCGCGGAAGATCTCCCAAGTGAGGTCTTCGGCCACGCCGTTTACTTTTTCCAAGGCTTGATAGATGGGTACCGTGCCAATGGGTACAGGTGAGTTACGCACTATCCATTCTCTGGTTTCGTGGATGTTGTCTCCAGTGGATAGATCCATGACTGTGTCACCACCCCAACGGGTAGACCAGACCATTTTTTCCACTTCCTCTTCAATGGAGGAGGTCACCGCGCTATTGCCGATATTGGCGTTGATTTTGACCAAAAAGTTACGCCCAATAATCATCGGTTCAGACTCTGGGTGGTTAATATTGGCGGGGATAACGGCACGGCCGGCGGCGACTTCGCTACGGACAAATTCCGGAGTAATGAATTGCGGCGTATTGGCGCCAAAGTTTTGCCCAGGGTGCTGGTGTTTAGCGGCTTCTTGCATGGCCTTTTCTTCTAAGGCTAGGTTTTCGCGAATGGCAATGTATTCCATTTCCGGGGTAATGATACCTTGGCGAGCATAGTGTAGCTGGGTGACGTTTTTACCCGCTTGGGCCCGCAAGGGTTTACGTTGGTGCTCAAAGCGTAGATTTTCTAAGGTGATATTTTGTTCGCGTATGCGGCTGTATTTGGAGGTGAATTCTGCCAGTTGTTGGGTATCGCCCCGTTCCTTGATCCAAGCATCGCGAACCATTGGTAGGCCTTGGCGCACGTCAATATCGATGGCTGGGTCAGTATAGGGACCCGAGGTGTCATAGATGCGCACCGCTGGATTGTCTTCTAGCTGGTCATTTTGTAATTGAGTAGGGGACTGGCTGACTTCGCGCATGGCTACCTGAATATCAGGGCGGCTGCCTTGCACGTATATTTTTTGAGAATTAGGTAAAGGTTGCGTAGAAAGGTGATCAACGCTGGCGGTTTGGCTAAGGTTTTGACCGTCTGGGCTCATGTGTTACTCCTGGGTAGAACGTACATGCGACCTGACGGTGACCGGACTAGCCCAATACCAAGGGTGGGCGTAGCGGTGTGAGCAGCTTGTTTCCTACGCAGGTACTAACCTGTTCAGGTGCAGCGGGTTTGAAAACTTCATCTCAGCCAGTAATCTAACGAATACCGGCACCCCGACAAGGCGCGCAAATGTGTTTGGTTGACTTAGTTTGCTAATCAACGGCGACTAGTATAGCCACAATATAGGATAAGTTTTAGTGCCAGCTTAGATTTCTTTTTGCATTTTCTGGCGCCAAGGGGTTATAAGCAATGTCGCAAATTAAGCCTACTTTTTAGCCAATGCTTGGCTATAATCTGACCTGATAAATAACCGCGATGGGTTTTATGTTAGCTAATATCATTACAGGGTTTGTGGCTAGTTTGGCGCTAATTGTTGCTATTGGGGCGCAAAATGCGTTCATCTTGCGACAAGGGCTGCGCCGTGAGCATGTCTTTCATCTGGTGGCCTTCTGTTCCATCGTTGATGCTGCTCTGATCTTGGCAGGTGTGGCAGGGTTAGGCGCCATTATTGAAGCCCAGCCTATCGCTTTGGATATTATTCGTTATGGCGGTGCGGCTTTTTTGGCCTACCATGGCGTTGATGCTGTTAGGCGTATGGCCAGATCCGAACAGATGCTGGTTGAAACTGGCAAAGGCATTAGCCTGAAAAAAGCCCTGCTTACGGTGGTAGGGTTTACCCTCTTAAACCCCCATGTGTATTTGGACACGGTCATCTTGTTAGGCGCCCTGGCTAATCAGGTGGGCGAGATGCGTTGGTATTTCGCAGGTGGGGCGGTACTAGCCAGTTTTGTTTGGTTTATTGGCCTTGGTTATGGGGCACGCTTGCTAACCCCAGTATTTGCTAAGCCTAGGGCCTGGCAAATACTGGATGGTTTTATTGCCTTGGTAATGTTTAGCTTGGCTGCTTTCTTGCTGATGACTGAATTTTAATCGCCAGCGTGGCGATACCCTAACGCTACGGCCTTAAGCACCGCTTAGCCACTTCTGTGGGCTATGCCAGCAGGGCCGAAAATAGGCAATGATGCGGCCCTGTTGATGACCATCTTCTAAATCTTCAGGCCAATGGCCCATGCCATGAATAATATGACGGTGCAGCACATAGGCCTCGCCTTTTGCTAGGTGCAGAGCTTGAGGTTGTGTGTCGTGAAGAATTTGGTGGCGTAAGGTTTGGTAGGCATAGGTAAGATCAACCTCTTGCCACTGGTTTGGCGGCATTCCTTCGAGCGTATTAATTAGCCATTGCTGGATGCGCTGGTGAGAACCAGGCCAGACCATGATCGGTGCCGCTGCGGGCGGGTGCTCGGTGAGGCTAATCCCCAAGATAAAGCTGTGTTGCTCGGTGAGGTGGCGTCGGCGCTGTGTTCCTAGTGGGACTAGGCCATCAAGATGAGCGGCAAAATGCTCCTGCCGAAAGCGGTTTGCCGCCGTCGATTGTTGTGGGTCTATTTGCGGATAGCTTGGGAATATAGCTGAAATTTGGCCTTGATCTAATGGCTTAATTGGTGATTCGCAGTAGTTTGCTAGGCTTGTTAATAGAGACTTTGGCAGGCTTGGATTATTGGCAACGGCACCTAGCTTGTCGTTGTCTAGGGCATTGACGCCAGCAAACCAAGTATCTTGATAGCGCCACCATTGCAGGTTTTGTGTTGCTTGCATGCAGGCTTGTGCTGCAGGTAAATGCGCCTGACTCCAGTTTAATAGGGCTGCATTGGCGGCTAATCGGTGCCAGCCTTGGTTGGCCATATCAGACAGGAAACGCTGATGCATTGGTGCTACCTGGTTGTTTGGGTGGCGCGCAGGTTGATGAGCAGGCCGGAGATAATCAAGGCTGCAGCGAGTATCTTCCACACTGGCATGGCTTCATTCAATACTAGGCTTGATGCCCACATGCCGAATACGGGCACCATCAAGGCCCAGGGGGTGACTAGGGATGCAGCATGGCGGTGCAATAACCAGTTCCATAGCCCATAGCCGATGAGGGTGTTGCCAAGGGTTTGCCATAGCAACACAGACCAGCTAACTATGCCTGCATTGGTGATGCTAGCCTGCATGAGTGCGGGCCCTTCCAAATACCAGGACATGGCTAATAAGGGCGGTACCGCAAATAATGAAGACCAGGCCAAAAAGGCAATGATGGATACCTTGCCAATGCGTTTAACGATGAGATTGCCGGCGGCCC
This sequence comes from Oceanospirillaceae bacterium, assembly GCA_016845445.1. GTDB lineage: Bacteria > Pseudomonadota > Gammaproteobacteria > Pseudomonadales > Balneatricaceae > Njordibacter. The sequence goes on from JAERSU010000257.1 coordinate 51,748, forward strand.
AACTACAAGCAGCAATCAAAATCACACCCAGCCCGACCAAGCTAGCATCGCCACCTCGGTTTAAGGCGATCACACCAATGCCCAACATGGACACGATGAGAGCGAGCACTTGCAATGGCTTGATGCGCTCATTTAGCAATAACAGGGCTAAGACGATGGTTATCATGGCCTGCACCTGGATGATCAAGGATGCTAAGCCAGGTGATAGGTGATCTTGCATGACCCAAAATAAGAGTCCAAATTGGCCAAAACCAATAAAGAATCCATAGCCAGCCAAGGCCAGCCAGCTGACCTGCGGCCGAGGTAGGATAAAAATAAGTGGCACGGCAGCTAACAGAAAACGCAGACAGGCAAACAGGAAGGGCGGTAGTTCCTCTAAGCCGAATTCAATAAAGACAAAGTTGGTGCCCCAGATAAAGGCCACCAGCAGAGCCAAAAGTTGGTGATGTATTGGCATAGATAGCCTTAGGTACGACGACGGATTCCTGTGCCTACTTTACCTAAAACGACGGGTCCGTCATAGATCGGAGCGAGTTTCTTTTTCGCCATGCTGCGATTGGGTTCGCCACGATAGAGTTCTTTGCGCTTGGCGTCGATGCGTGCCTTCTCTTTACGGGCTTCTTCGGCTTCCAATTCGGCACGGCGAGCTTTCTTGCGCTGTAGTTCATCGGCCGCATCAGTGAGCTTTCCTTCCAAAGCCGCGGCCTTTTCAGCCGTCGATTCGGTTTTGTTGTGCAGATCTTCGGCTAATGCCTGCATGTCTTTGGCCGATATGGTGCTGGCGGGGAGCTTTAAGTGCATCCCCTGGTTGACGACTTCTGGAAACATGTTGGCGCCGATTCACATGCGGAGACAAGTTTGTCAATTTCGTTGTCTATATCTTTTGCCATATTCAGGTTCCAGTGTCGCCAGCATTATGACTATTGTCTCGTCCCTGAAAAAAATTAGGCTTCGCGTTCCGATGCAAACCAGGCTAGTTTGTCGTGTAAATTGACGACCCGGCCAACAATAAACAAGGACGGTGACATGACCGTCTCTTGCGTCATGGTAGTCGGCATATTGGTCAGGTCCGAGGTGATAACACGCTGATCCTGAGTGGTGCCTTTTTCTACCAATGCTGCTGGCATATTGGGGTCCATACCGTGGGCCATGAGTTGTTCACAGATAATCGGTAAACCCTTTAATCCCATGTAGAATACCAGAGTTTGGTTCTCTACTGCCAGTGCTGGCCATTCTAACGCAATGCTTCCGTCCTTTAGTTGACCTGTAACAAAGCGCACCGATTGCGCATAATCACGATGGGTTAAAGGAATGCCGCCATAGGCGGAGCAACCACTGGCTGCAGTAATGCCCGGCACAACTTGGAATGGCACTTGATGGGCTGCCAGCTTTTCTATTTCTTCGCCACCACGGCCAAAGATAAATGGATCGCCGCCTTTGAGGCGAGCCACCCGCTTACCCAATAGGGCATGATCGACCAATAATTGGTTGATACCGTCTTGGGGCACACTGTGATTAGCGCGGCGTTTGCCCACGTAAATACGTTCAGCTCGGTCGGGCACCAGGTCCATGACTTCAGCCGAGACCAGGGCGTCATACAGCACCACATCAGCTTGTTGCAGTAGCCTAAAGGCACGCAGGGTGAGTAAATCCGGGTCGCCTGGTCCGGCACCTATGAGGTAAACCTCACCATTACTTTTATGCTTATCGGCATTGAGCAGGGATTTCTTAAGCAGACCCTCGGCCACGTCATGCTGACCAGAAAATAGGGCTTCAGCGACTGAGCCTTGTAATACGGATTCCCAGAAGGCCACGCGATCCGATTCTTTTGGCAGGGCTTGTTTTACTTCATCACGGTAGCGGCCCACAAGGGCTGCTAATGCGCCATAATGTTTGGGCACAAACTGATCTAGCTGTTGGCGCAGCAGTCGAGATAGCACCGGTGACGCCCCGCCGTTGTTGATAGCTATGGTTAATGGAGTGCGATCTACTGTGGCGCCAAATATTACGTTGCCGGCACTCGGGTCATCAGCCACATTGACCATCAGGTCCAAGGCTTTGGCTTGCTCAGCAATGGCGGCATTAATGTCACTATTGTCAGTCAAGGCCAGCACCAGTTGGTAACGCTTGGAGATGACTTCTGGGTTGAATGCCTGTTGTTGCACAGCACCGCCGTTATCGTCAATAAGCGCTGCCAGTTCGGCTTGGCAGTCTGGGGCCACCACATCACAGGTGACCTGGGCGTGAATGAGCGCCTTAGCACGACGTAAGGCCACCCGCCCACCGCCAATGATGAGGGCACGCAGGTGTTCGCTGTTATGAAATAAGGGAAGATAAGCCATGGCGTAATGCTATCCTAAGTGAGGCTCTGCAACCACTGATTGCAGCGCTGTAAATGAGATTGGTTAGTTATATCGATATTGCCCATGCGTAGCAGGCTCGTTTGTCCATCGATATCTACGGGGCGTGTGAGAATGCCTTGCATGGCGGCTTTTTGGTGCACTTCTTGGGCTAGCTCGGCAGGCATGGTAAAACTCCTAAATAACGCTGTATCGGCTTGTATGCGGGCACCTAAAGCGTGCAGAACTGGCTGCCAGATTTGCCGTTGCTGGGCCTGCTGGTTAGCTAACTGCGCGCGCATTTGCTGTTGCCATTGGCGGTCGTTAAAGGCTGCCGTGGACACCGCCTGAGCCGGCCCATTGACGCGCCAAATGCCCATCTGGTTAGCTAGGTATTCGAGTATAGTCGGCATGGCAATAAGCGCCCCTAAGCGAATACCTGCAAGGCCAAAGAACTTGCCAAAGGAACGAATGACTAGGACATTACTAGGCATGTTTGGTGTAATGCAGCTTTGCTCTGGCTGGCAATCTATAAAGGCCTCGTCAACGACCACAAAGCCTTGTTTACTAGCCAGCTGAGCGGCCCAGGCGTAGATTTGTTCAACACTATAGCGGATGCCGGTAGGGTTGTTGGGATTGATGACTAGCAGATGGCCAATGTCCTGTTCAGCAAGCCCTTTGGTGATTGCCTCACTGTCATCAATTAGACCATTGTAATCAACCACTTGCGTATGGCCTTGCCAGGCATGGCGGTGTTCCTGATAGCCAATATCAGGAATGAGAACAGCTTGGCGATTGCCAAGCTCACCGAGTGCTTGGGGCAAGCATTCCAGGATTGGTTGGCTGCCTGCGGTGAGCAATATATTGCGGCTTTGGTAATAAGCGAAAGCCGCAGCAATAAACTGCTCATCAGGGTAGGGCAGGCGTTGCCAGACATGTGCCGATAACTCAGGGATGGGATAGCTGTGCACATTGATGCCCGTTGACACGTCAATCCAGTCATCTACCGGGCGGCCATACATGTGTGCGGCGCGAGCAATGTTGCCACCGTGTACTAGTACTGTCATTGCCATACTCCTAGCCAAGCCAATAAACCTATGCTCAATAGCCACATCAGCAGACTCTTGTGCACCAGCTGGCAAGCTTGGCTAATGCTCTCAGCATCCGCCAGCGGGCCTTCACCAAGCTGGGGGCGTGCTTGCATGGTGCCATGATAGGGGGCATCACCACCGAGGCTGATATGCAAAGCACCGGCACCGGCTGCCATAACGGGGCCGGCGTTGGGGCTTTTCCAGTTACCAGCCTGTCTGCGCCAACTACGCCAAGCAACGGTGGATTTGCCACCCAGGGTATAGCTTAGGGCAGTGAGGCGAGCCGGTATCAGATTCAGCACATCATCCATGCGCGCGGCACACCAGCCAAAAGCAATAAAGCGTGGGTTTTTATAGCCCCACATGGCATCCAGTGTATTGCAAAGGCGATATAACACGACGCCGGGTATACCGGCTATCAGGAACCAAAAGATAGCGCCAAACACCGCATCGGCACCATTTTCCAAAACCGATTCCGTCGCTGCTGAGGCAATTTGAGATTCGTTGAGCTGGTTGGTGTCGCGGCTAACAATATAGCTTAATGCCTGGCGCGCAGCAGGCAGGTTACCCTGCTTAAGTGGTCGATAAATACGCTGGGCATGGTCCATGAGGCTTTGCCAGCCAATGGCAACATACAAAATCAAGGCGCTTACTAGCAAGGATAACCAGGCATTATTTTGCAAGTTAAGCTCTAAGGCCACTGCTAATGCTGTTAGGGGTAGCACTGCTAAGGTCCAGGCGATGATGCCGGCTAGTTTGTTATACATGCTGGCATTATGACTATTTAACATGGCTTCCAGTCGATAGGCTAGATTGCCAAAACCAACCAATGGGTGCCAATGTTTGCTTTCCCCCAGGCGCCAGTCTAGCAACAGGGCTAAGACACTGCTCATTAATACACTCATGACTAGGCCTTACCTACTAGCTGTAATAGCTGGTTGAGTGGCAGAGCCGCTTGGGTGGCATCGGCCAGGCGGTCAATTTCCTTCGCACGATGGCCTTGGTAGTCAAATGACTCAATGGCCGCCAGACCTGCCCAATTAAGAATGCTATCCAGTAGGCTGCTTTCATCCAGAATGCCATGTACGTAGCTACCAATAACCGTATTGTCTTGATTACGAGCACCATCGGTGCGCTGGCCATGGTCATCATTAAGTTGTACTAGGGGGCGTTGAGTGTCTTCACCTTGGGTGGTGCCAACATGAATTTCGTATCCCCTGACAGGTGCATTGGTTGGCGTATCGGTAAAACCAAGCCATTGACCCTGCACATTACGTAGCTGTTTATCGCCTGCTAAGGTGGTTTCAATGTCTAATAGCCCTAAGCCTTGGCAGCTACCAGGTGCAGACTCGCTGCCAGCTGGATCATGTACCCAGGTGCCGAGCATTTGATAGCCACCACAGATACCCATAACCTTGCCACCAAGGCGCAAATGGCGCTGAATAAGTGCATCCCAGCCCTGTTCTTTCAGCCAAGCTAGGTCGCCGCGGGTGTTTTTACTACCGGGTAAGATGAGCAGATCGGCACCTTGATAGGCATTGATATCGCGTAGTAGTTGGCAGTCAACTTGTGGGTGCATGCGCAAGGCATCAAAGTCGGTGTGATTGCTGGCTCGCGGATACACAGGTACCACAACCTTTAGCTGTGCATTGGCATCGCCTAGTTGCTGCTTGGCAACGGCGTCTTCGGCTTCGATATGCAGGTTGTGGATGTAAGGTACCACCGCCAGTACGGGTTTGCCGGTTTTATTTTCTAACCAGTCTAGGCCGCCTTGCAATAACGCCGGGTCGCCGCGGAAACGATTGATAACAAAGCCTTCTACCCGTTGTTGCTCCGACTCGCTGAGTAGGGCATAGGTGCCATAGAGATGGGCAAAAACGCCACCGCGGTCGATATCAGCCACGATAATGACTGGGCAATCGACGGCTTCGGCAAAGCCCATATTGGCCAGATCGTGCTCGCGCAGGTTGATTTCTGCGGGGCTGCCAGCTCCCTCCACCATGACGATGTCGAATTCTTCACGTAGTTCATCGTGGGCCTTTACTACGTCTTTGAGTAGCTCGGGCTTATAGTGATGGTAGTCAACTGCTTTCATGTTGCCGATGGCTTTGCCGCGCACAATAACTTGCGCGCCCAGGTCGCTATTTGGCTTTAGTAACACGGGATTCATACGCACGTCAGGTTGCAGATAGCAGGCTTCGGCTTGCACCGCCTGGGCGCGCCCAATTTCACCGCCATCAGGGGTGACAGCGCTGTTGAGGGCCATGTTTTGGCTCTTAAAGGGCGCTACCTTAATACCTTTACGGGCTAACATGCGGCAAAGGGCGGTGACCAGCACGCTCTTACCAGCATCGGAAGTGGTGCCCTGTACCATTAGGGTATGCGGGTTGCCGTATTGCTTGCTCATTAGGCTTGTTCCTGCTGTTGGTCCATGTCGAGGAGTAACGCTTGCAATTGCTGGGCTTTATCCCCTGGCTCTTGCCACATGTTGCGTTGGCTGGCTTCTAACATGCGTTCGACCATTTCTTCTAGGGCAGCTGGGTTATGCTGGCGCAGAAAGGCTTGATTCTGAGGCTCAAGAATGAGCGCCTCAGTGACCTGGTCATATTGGTAATCATCGATTAAATCGGTGGTGGCATCGTAGGCAAATAGGTAGTCAACGCTAGCAGCCATTTCAAAGGCGCCCTTGTAACCATGGCGTTGCATGGCAGCGATCCATTTTGGATTTAGTACCCGTGCCCGCAAGACACGATTGAGCTCTTCTTTTAGGGTGCGTGTTTTCGGCGCCGTGGGGTTGCTGTGATCACTGTGATACACCGCTGGTGCTGCACCTTTAAGTTGCGTTACGGCATTGGTCATGCCACCTTGGAATTGGTAATAGTCGTCACTGTCTAGCAGGTCGTGCTCACGGTTGTCCTGATTTTGCACCACCGCCTCTAGCTGGCCTAATCGCTGACTAAATTCGCCATGGGCAGGGATACCGTCAGCTGGTGCGTCCTTATCTTGGGCATTGCCAGACCAATTGCCATAGGCATAACCTCCCCAATTAACGTAGGCTTCGGCCAGATCGCTACGTTCATTCCAGCAACGCTCGTCGATTAAGCCCTGCAGGCCGGCGCCATAGGCTCCAGGCTTGCTGCCGTAAACACGGTAGGCTGCTTGGCGTTGGGCCTGTTGGGCATCCAGCCCTGTGGCTAGCAGTTGCTCTTGGCGGGCTTCAATATTGCTGCGGATGGTATTGCTGGTGCCAGGTTCGTCTAACTTGGCCAAGACCAGCACAGCCGCATCGTAGAGTTTCATGACATTCGGGAAGGCATCGCGAAAGAAGCCGGAAACCCGCAGGGTGACATCCACGCGAGGGCGGCCCAATTGCATGGCGGGGATGATCTCGAAATCCACCACCCGTTGTGAGCCAGGTGCCCAAATAGGTTTTATGCCCATCAAGGCAAAGGCTTGGGCAATGTCATCGCCACCGGTACGCATGGTAGCAGTGCCCCACACAGAAAGGCCTAATTGCTTAGGAAAATCACCGTGTTCTTGTAGATGTCTTTCGATCAAAGAGCGAGCCGATAGTTGCCCTAATGCCCAGGCTGCAGGCGAAGGAACAGAACGATTGTCGAGGGAAAAGAAGTTGCGCCCAGTTGGTAGGGTGTCTAGGCGACCGCGAGTTGGGGCACCACTGGGCCCTGGTGGTACGGCCTGGCCTCCCAAACCATTGATTAAGGCTTGAATCTCGTTATTCGCACTGGCCTCTAAGGCTTTATAGAGTACGCTTTGAGCATAGTGCATTTGCTGGCTGGTGGCGGGTAAGCTATGGCTCAGTGCGGTGATATCGCTATCACCAAGTAAGTAATCACTTACTATCTGCAACGCTTTTAATTCTAAGCGTTCTCGGGTGTCCATACTGGTGCGCCATGGGGCACTGGAAAGGGTTTGCAGAAGGCTGGGTGTAGGGCCCTGCCAAGGGCTCACTTCGGTTGCTAATGGGTCATAATCCTGCAGACCTAAATCATCCCGAAGATTGTGCAAAATACCCTGCTCATGGGGTTGTTCGCCTCGAGGTAAACGGAGTAGGGCAACGAGGGTTTCGGCTAGCTCAGCGGTACCGGGTAACTCGCCCAAAATATGCAAACCATTGCGGATCTGAGATTCTTTGATGTCACATAGGTAGGCATCCAACTGGGCTAACAAGCTGTCTTCGTCAGCGTCTTTGGCTAGGCCAAGTTCTTCCTGTAAATGGCTGGCCGCTAGTTTGGCGACAATCTGTTCCCGTAACCATTGCTCCCGCTTGTTATCCAAGCCACCCGCCTGATACAGCTCGTCCACCAAAAGTTCCAGTTCAGCCATATCACCGTAGGCTTCGGCACGGGCCATGGGCGGCATTAGGTGATCTATAATCACCGCCTGGGTCCGCCGTTTGGCTTGTGCACCTTCTCCTGGGTCGTTAACGATAAACGGGTAAAAATGGGGCATGGGACCTAATACCAGATCCGGATAACATGCTGCCGACAAGGCCACCCCCTTGCCCGGTAGCCATTCAAGGTTGCCGTGTTTGCCCACATGAATCATGGCCTCCACTTGGTAGCAGTGACGCAGCCAAAAGTAGAAGGCCAAATAACTGTGTGGTGGCACCAGGTCAGGGTCATGGTAGTTGGCAGCGAGGTCCATGTTGTAACCACGGGCGGGCTGGATGCCGACAAAGGTTTCTCCTAGGCGTGTGCCTGCAATCATGAGCCGCCCTTGGCGATATTTGGGGTCCTCTTCCGGCGCGCCCCATCGATCCCAAATTTGTTTCTGGTTGGCTTCCGGTAATTGGTCAAAATAGTGCATGTATTCATCCACGGCCAGGCTCTGCCAACAGGGTAGATGATGCAAGGTATTGGGGTTGTTAGTCACTGATTCCAACAACATTTGAATCAGTGCTGTACCATCGGCAGGGAGGTCGGTAATGGGGTAACCAGCCTGTTCCATGGCACGCAGAATATTCACAGCAGATGCCGGTGTGTCCAAACCCACACCATTGCCAATACGGCCATCTTTGGTGGGGTAGTTGGCCATGATAACGGCGATGCGCTTGTGGCCATTGGTTTTGGCTTGCAGGCCACAATAACGGCTAGCAAGTTGCGCAACAAACTTGGCTCGTTCTGGTTCCAACACATAGCGGGTTAGGCTTATTTGAGTACGTTCTAGGCGCTCGTCCATGCAGCGGAAGCTAATGGCTCGGGTCAGCACATGGCCATCCATTTCCGGTAACACCACCTGCATAGCGATATCGCGAGAGCGCAAACCTTGGCTGAATTCTTGCCAGGCGTCCCGCGTGGTGGAGCTCAGTACTAGCTGAAGCACTGGGATCTGGCGCTCTAAGGGCAGTTGATAATGGCTAGGCTCTGAACTTAGTGTGGGAGCGTCGACGCGGTTGTTGGCAAACCCCAGGCTACTAATTACCAACTTGGCATCAACTTGTGCAATGGTGTGATTAATCAGCTCTTTAGCCGCAGGGTCTTTTAATGAGGTGATGGCCAAGGCAATAGGGTTCAGTCCGGCCGTTTGCAGGGCTTTGAGCATGCCATCAAACATGCCCGTATTACCACTTTGTAAGTGGCTGCGATAAAACAGCAATACCACACTCGCAGCTGTGTTAGCAATGCCTTGCAAACTGGCTTGCTGACGCCAATCACTGAGACTAGCCTGGCTCTGCCCAGGTACATAGAGCATGGCCTGTGGCAATGTATAGGGCTCGTGCCAGCTAGCAGGTAAGTCATCAAGTAACTGTTGATGGCAATAGCGCAGCAAGCTGACACCATTGCCCACACCACCATTACGCAGGTAGGCCCAAAGCCGCAGATAGCTAGCTTCATCGACGCTGCTGGCAGCCAGTAGTTGCGGGTCTGGGGCATCGTCACCTGGCACCAAGAGGAGTTGTCGGCCAGGCTTGGCTTGCTGCCAGGCCTGCAATCGTTCAAAGCCGTATTGCCAATAGCTGGCGCCACCCAAGAGTGACACCATGACAAGTTCAGCTTGTTCTAGCACCTTGTCTTCGTAGAGATCATAAGCCGCTGGTTTGAGTAGGTGACTCCAATTAGCCAAACGCAGACTAGGCAGTTCATCACCAAGTTGTTCGGCGGCATCGGCAAGCATAGCCAGAGTGGTTTCGGCAGCGGCAAGCACCACCATGCGCCCTGGGTCCTGCCCCAGATCGATGATGCCTTCCTCTTCAACAAAACCGCCCGGCTGGGCTGCTAGTAGATGCATTGTTTTATCTCTATCACACTGGGGTCCGACCCTTTAGGGTCAGGCCCCGATGGTCGTAATTATACTTCTGCGCCTTTTAATGCATCGGTGAGCGTTGCCTCACTAATACCTTTACCAATAAACACCAGGGCTGTCGCTCGATCTTCATCCATCTGCCAGAGACGGTCAAAGTGGCTTTCCAGTCGCTGGCCGACAGCCTGTAATACTTGACGCATGGGCTTGCCAGGCAGGGCGGCAAAGCCCTTGCAGCGATAGATGTTGTATTGGGCAAGTAGATCCTGCAGGATCTTTTCCAACTTGTCACCGTCCACTTCACCAAGCTTAATCACATAGGAATCAAAGTGGTCGTGGGCATGGTCGTGATCATGGCCATGATCGTGGTGATGATCGTGATGGGTATGCACGCTCTCGATGCGCTCTTCGGCCGCGGCTTCCAAGCCCATAACCAGTTCAATGTTGGCATCGCTCTGTCCATCGGCGCCCTGGCCGATATAGGCGGTTTTTACCGCATCTGCTACCTTGTTGTTGACCACGCCTTCGACCTTGACACGTTCTTCGGCGTTGAGTAGGTCGCTTTTAGACACCAGTACTAGATCAGCGGCACTAAGCTGGTCGTCGAGTAACTCTGCTAGATCAGGGTCGTGATCCAAGCTGTCATCGGCTTCACGCTGTGCTTGCACCTGGCCCTCGTCATGGGCAAAGCGGCCAGCCGCCACGGCAGGACCATCAATCACCGTGATGACGGCATCAACGGTGCAGTGCTGTTTGATGTCTGGCCAATTGAAGGCTTGTACGAGGGGCTTGGGTAGCGCAAGACCACTGGTTTCAATGAGAATATGGTCAATGTCATCACGGCGTTTTACCAGCTCTTGCATGACCGGCAAAAACTCTTCTTCTACGGTGCAACAGATGCAACCGTTAGCGAGTTCATAAATGCCTTGCTGGGTGCTAGCGGCTTGATTTTCTTCGCCATCTTCGCAATCTAATGGACAGCTGCGGATGAGGTCTGCGTCGATATCCAGTTCGCCAAATTCATTGACAATTACCGCGATGCGTTTGCCTTGCGCTTGGCGCATCACGTTGGATAGCAGGGTGGTTTTGCCGCTGCCAAGGAAACCGGTTACTACGGTTGCCGGGATTTTGTTCAATTGCATACTGTTTATCCTATGTAGGTCGGGCTTTGGCTCGACGTTTAGCCATGGGTAGGACTTATATCCTGCTGGCAATATTATTTTTTACTATGGTCTTTCTTGCGATATATATGAGCCTGACCTTCATCGTAAAGGTAAGAATCATCAAAGTTATCGGCGTCCAATACATGGCCGACAATCACTAGGGACGTACGGGTAAATTTCCTTTCGCGGACTTTTTCCACTATGTCACCTAAGGTGCCGACCACCTTGTCCTGATCAGGCCAGCTGGTGCGATAACACACAGCCACTGGGCAATCTTTACCATAGAATGGAATTAAGTCATCGACGATCTTGTGAATACGCGTCACACCTAAATGAATGGCTAGGGTAGCGCCAGTGGCCGCCAGGGCCGGCAAGCGTTCACGCTCTGGGAAGGGAGTTTTGCCTTCGTAGCGAGTCAAAATCACGGTCTGGGAGATGCCAGATAGAGTGAGTTCTTTGCCCAACCAGGCGGCGGATGCCGAGGTGGCCATGACCCCAGGGATGATCTGGTAATCAATGCCAAGGTCTTCTAGTTTACGGATCTGCTCACCGATAGCACCGTATAACATAGGGTCGCCAGAGTGTAGACGGGCCACATCCTGACCCTTGTCATGGGCTGCTACCATGTAATCAACAATGGCATCCAGTGCTAAGGAGGCCGTATCCACCACCAGAGCGCCACGAGAACGGGCGGTGGCCATGTTTTCTTCTGGAATTAGGGAACCAGCAAACAGCACCACGGGCGCCTCGTCGAGTAAACGTTGGCCCTTGATGGTCATCAATTCCGGATCACCGGGACCTGCACCGATAAAATAAACGGTCATATTAATATCCTTGAACCTAGCACTTTGGGGTCTGACCCCAAAGTGCCAGGTGTGTTTACATTTGAATTCTTATAGTTTCTTTTGGTAGCCACGCGGGGTGTAAACCCACTCTTTGCTACCGTTAACAATGTGGCGAGACTCGCTGTTACCCACGGACACTAAGGTAAACATGTCAACGTCCTTGGCATCCAGTTCATCGAGGCGAATGATGCGAATGCTTTCGTCAGGTCGCGTCAATTGGCGGCCTAGCAATACCGGCGTGGAGGCTGGGCGGTGCTCTAATAGAATGTCGCGAGCCTTGTTGAGTTGCCAGTCACGCTTCTTCGAAACCGGGTTGTAGAAGGACACGACAAAATCGCCTTCGCCGGCTTTTTCGATACGTTTAAGGATGGTTTCCCAAGGCGTTAGCAGGTCAGACAAAGAGATGGTACAGAAATCGTGGCCTAAAAGAGCCCCGACACGGCTGGCACCGGCTTGCATGGCTGAGATACCGGGGATCACTTGGATCTCAATATCGAGCCATTCTGGGTGCTTTTCCTTGCCTTCAAGTTGCATGTCTAGCAGTTCAAATACCAGTGTGGCCATGGCATAGATGCCGATGTCACCGCTGGAAATCAAGGCCGTGGTTTTACCACTAGCAGCAATATCCAAGGCCAAACGAGCACGGCCAATTTCTTCACCTAGAGGCAGGTCGTGATGGGTTTTGCCATCGCACACATCACCCAATATTTGCAGGTATAGGCCATAGGCAACCAGATCTGTACTGGCGGCAATGGCAGCGTGGGCTTTAGGGGCGACCAGCTGGCTATCGCCTGGACCGGTGCTGACAACGAATAGTTTTGTCATGTTTCTTTCTCATTCATGTTTATAGTCTGTCCCATTGGGGTCAGACCCCAATGGGACAGACTGTGTTAATCTATTTGCCCTGTGCTACCACTGCCTGGTGGGTAGGCGCGGGCGATGGCACAGGTAGCTTTTGTGGTTTTTTGTTTGGCCATAAGCAATTCTGCGCTGGACTGGGTGGCTTGTTGGGCAGCCCAGAGGGCGGCTGATTCAGCTACGCCATAGACGCCTACGGTTTGGTAGACGTATTCAGATGGCGTGGCCAGTTGTTCGTTAACGCCCGCTAGGGCCTCGGCAGTAAAGGTTTGGTAGAGTTTGCCATTGGCTTTGGCAAGCTCAATGAGTCCTACTTCATCCGCTTTGATGTCGATGCTGTTGATGGTGGCTATGTCAGCCATGCTAAGGCCCTGTTCGGCTAGGCACTGTTCCAGAAAGGCCTGTAAATGAGCTTGCTCACAGCCACGTTCGCATCCCATGCCAACGGTGTAGACAGGCTGCAAATAGGGTTTGGCGGTGGTCATCACCAGGGTGGCATCAAGCTTGTCACTGACCTGACGGCCCCATTCATTGGCGCCTCCTTCGTGACCAGAAATCAACGGGATGACAAATTCACCTTGTTCATCTAATACCAGCACCGCGGGATCGCGGTACTTGTCTTGCAGCACGGGGGCCAGGGTGCGTACGGCTATGCCCGTAGCGCAAATCAATATTAAGCGTTCGCCATGTTCAAAGGCCGTTTGTACCGTCTCGGTAAAGGGCTGGGGGCGTAATTGAAAACTTACCGGCTGCTCAGCCGTTTGTAAGAGGCTTTGGAGGCGCTGGCCGAGGCTAGCGCCGGCGTCGGTAAGAGCAAAGATACGGATCATGCTGGACGCTCCTGGCGCAGTATGACAAACAGGGAAAAATAAGGGCCCGGCTCATCGGCTAGGTTGTCCAAATCATTAATAATGCGCTGGTTGTCGCGGCCGATGTATTCGAGGTAATTGCCATCTTGCCAGCGGCCGGTGGCGTGCAGCATGGCTAGTATACGGGGGCGGGCCCGGCCGGCTTTCATAATCACGACACTGTCATGTTGTTCTAGGGCAGAGCGCAGTTGCTCATCAGTATGGCGGCCACTAACGACCACAAAGGACTCCTGCAACAGGGTCAGGGGTTGTTGTAAGGCAGAGGCTGAAGCGTTAACGGAGGAAATGCCCGGTACAACCAAACAGTTGAAATCATCACTTAAGCGCTGCAGTAGGTAGCTAAAGGAACCAAAGAACAGTGGGTCGCCTTCGCAGAGAAACACCACTGATTGGCCCGCTTGTAGGTGCTGGCGCAGCTGCTCAGCCGCCTGGTCGTAGGCCGCATTGGCCAGGATGCGATCAGTGCTCATGGGCATGGGTACGGCCACTTCTTCTACAGGCGTACTGCGCTGGGCGAGGCTATAGCGGGCAATATCGCGAGCTTGTGAGTGACCATCGGTATTGGCGATATAACTGACAACATCGGCGCTTTGAATGAGCTGATGAGTTTTCATGGTGACGAGTAATGGATCACCAGGGCCAACACCAGCACCATAAAAGGTGCCGGCTGTTGCTGTATAGATAGGCATGTCAGACATAGGGTTTGTCCCAGCAGATCAGGGTTATAGGTAAATTAGGGCGCAGTAAATCCTGGCCAGCAAGCTTATCCGCACGGCTGATGCTGACCTGCAGAAGTTCGGCTATGTCCACTTCATGGGCCGGGCCAAATTGCATAAGATTGAACTTGCTTTGCTCGGTAACGGCACTAGCCAGTAGCCGGCCACCCGGCTTCAGGGCTTGCCAGGCTTGCTCTAAAATGTCATTCATGGCACCGCCACTGCCACCGATAAATACCTTGTTAGGTGCTGGTAGATTAGCCAAGGCTTGCGGTGCACGGGCCTGCAATAGGTGTAGATTTTGCCCTACGCCAAACTTTTCTCGGTTGGCCTGCAGGCAGCCAAAGCGTTGCTGGTGATGTTCAATGGCGTGTACTTCACCTTGGGGATTCCACAAGGCCCATTCCACGGCTACGCCGCCACAGCCGGCGCCAATATCCCAGCCAATCTGGCCAGGCCCGGCTTGCAGCAAAGATAAAATAGCTAAGCGAACTTCTCGTTTGGTCAACAAACCACGGCCGGTCTCGCCGTCGGTAACAAACAGCTCATCGGCGATGCCAGGGAAGTTGGGGATGACACCGCCTTGGCCACGGGTCTCAATGACCGTGACATGTAGTGGGTCAAACTGCAGTTCGCAGTGCAATAATTCGGCCACACTGAATTGGCGGTTTTGTTGATCGTCATAACCGAGGCGCTCACACACATGTAGACGCGAATCAGCTAGCTTAACCTCGTTGAGAATCTGCGCTAGGTGTTGCGGTTGACTGTGTTGGTCGGTGAGTACCAACAAACTTCGATTGGCCTGCAAGTGTCGGCGTATGCTTGACGTTGGGCGGCCATGTAGGCTGACCAGTTGGGCATCCTGTAGCGATAATCCTGTTAGCTGACAGGCGCCCTGTAGGCTGGATACACCCGTGTAGCAGTGCACTTGATTTGGCAACTGTTGCTGGAGGTATTTACCAATGCCGTACAACAAGGGGTCACCAGAGGCTAATACCACTGCTTGCTTGGCAGCTTGTAATTCAGCTTTAAGCTGGCCTAATTTAGGCAGTTCATGCTGTTGGCAGGCATGGTCTAACAGATGGGCAATGCTGGCTAGTTGACGTGCAGAGCCATAGACCACCTGTGCTTCAGCTAGCAGCGTCTGTGCTTGAGCACTAAGTAGAGGAGGCTGACTAATGCCTAAACCAATTACACTGATCATTAGTAATACTCACCGCGGTTGCAGCGTAATAAGGCATTCACCACAGATGAAGCGGCAGCGCTTCCACCTTGGCGCCCTAAGAGGGTAATGCATTCAAGACCTAGTTCTTGGCACTCGTCCCAAAGGCTCTGCTTGGATTCGGCAGCGCCGACAAAACCGACGGGAATACCGACAATCAAGGCGGGCTTGGGGGCCCCTTGACGGATCATCTCTAATAAGCGGAACAGGGCCGTAGGGGCATTGCCGATTACCACAATGCTGCCGGCCAGATCATCCCCCCATAACTGCAGTGCGGCCATGGAGCGAGTTTCGCCTGCGGCCTTGGCAAGGCTAGGCACTTCAGCATGGTTGAGGTAGCACAAAGGCTCGCGTTCAATCATGCGCTTGGTGATGCCTTGTTTGACCATCTCTACATCGCAGAGTATGGCGCAGTTCTTTGCCAGCGCTGCGCGACCGGCGGCACAAGCGCCAGGGCTAACACGCATGTGCTGTGCCACACTTGGATCACCAAGGCTGTGTACTACCCGCATAACGGCCTGTTGAGCATCGCGATCAAAATCAGCCAGATTGGTGCACGCACGAATCTGGCGAAAGCTCTCTTGCTCGATGCCTTGCGGACTAGGATTGTAGTCGTACATGGTTTAGCCCATTAATCATCGTGGTGGTGATGGCCATGCTGCTCACCATGGTGATGGTGATGATGATGGTGATGGTCGTGATCATGGTGATGGTGATCGTGGCCATGGTCAGCATCGGTACCAATGCCTTGTACATGGTGGTGATGACCTTCTTGTGGCTGCCCGACCTTGTGCTCAACACCAATGATTTGTTCACGGTATTGGCACAGTTGACAGTTCATGTTGGCGTTGCCGGTGGAGATCTGCTCCAAGCGCTCGACAAAGGTGTCGATGACCTTTTCGTGCGCATTTAAATAAGGTGCTTTAACGACGTCGATGTCAGGGTTGGCGGCTGCGAACTCGTCCGCCGCAGCATAGATACGCTTAACCAGGCGGCCGGTGAAGAGGAAGTATGGAAATACAATGACGCGCTTAAAGCCCAAACCTTTGGTTTTTTCCAAACAAGCGGGTACCAGGGGGTCGGCAACGCCGCTGTAGGCCGTAGCCGACCAACCAAAGCCCATGCCTTCTTCTAGGAAACGGGTGATCTTGCTGATGTTGGAGTTGGCATCAGGATCGGTAGCGCCACGGCCCACCACGATTAACAAGGTATCGCGGCGATCTTTGGCGGCAGCATAGCCAGCAATGCCTGCTTCGGCTTGTTCGATGCGGTCTTTGGCTGCTTGTAGCATCTTCGGATCGATGCCTAGCTCTGCGCCATATTCAATGGGTATGCCATGCTTTAATTTGAGGTTGTTTAACTCGCTAGGAATGTCGTTCTTGGCGTGGGCACCGATCATCAGCATGCCGGGAATGGCGTGAATTTTGGTGGCGCCCTGAGCAATAAGTTTTTCTACCGCATCGGCAATGATAGGACGCACAAATTCCAGAAAACCGGTTTCAATCATGCGCTCTGGAAAACGCTCGCGAAAGCATTCAGCTAGTTGGTAGAATTCTTCTACGGCTTCCACATCGCGGGAGCCGTGGCCGACAAAAAGAATGGCTGGTTTATCACTCATAGTTTATTACCTTGTTGCTGCCAGTTTTGTAACTGGCATAGTAGTGTTTCAAACTGATCATATTCGTCGCCCCTGGCAGCAGGGCGATCGAGCATATAGACCGGAATATTTAGTTGGCTAGCTGCCTGTAACTTGGCGCTGGTGGCATCACCACCACTGTTTTTGCTGGCCATTGCCTGAATGCCTTTATCTTGCAGCAGGGCATGTTCGTGGGCCAAATCAAAAGGCCCGATGGCCTTGATCCAGTGCACATTGGCAGGCAAATCAAATGCTGGCTGCACAGCGGTGCGCAACCAAACCTGCTCGACTTGGCTAAGTTGCTGCAGCTCTTCGCTGCTAACCTGTCCAAGGGTGAGTAGAATGCGTTGATAGGCCGCCATAGCCAGGATTAATTCCTGGCGTTGAGCAAAATTGTGCCACTTGTCCGTTGTTTTGGCTTGCCATGCTGGACGTAAGAAACGCCAGTATCCAAGCTTCATTTGTGTTGCCGTGCGGCGAGCTGTCGCGCCTATTTGGGTGGCATATGGGTGGGTAGCATCAATGATGGCACTAATAGCCTGGGTCTTGCAGTAGGCAGCCATACCACCGAATTGGGTGAAGCCGCCACTAATTACGGTGGCGGGCACCTGAGGTTGGCGTACTAGACCCGCCACACTGTAAATTAGCTTTAAACCACCGTCGCTGCTGATATTCGAACCCCCGTCATTGCGAGCGTCGCGTGGCAATCTCCCTGGGTCGGCACCTTGCCTGAAGGAGGTTGTCACGTCGCTGCGCTCCTCGCAATGACTATTATATCGCTGGTGCAAAAGCGCGGTGAGTCTACGCCCATCGGCGGTGCCACCAAGGATTAATATGTTCATGCTGCCGCCCCTATGCATTCGCCCAGCCACTGGCCTTGACGATTAACGGCAATGACATCAACAGTGACATGCTTAGGCACCAGCAGCAGAGCCTGACGTTGGGCCTGCTGGCATACGGCTTGGGCAAGATCGATGTTTTGCGCTTGGCAAAACTGCAAGGCTTCTAAGGAGGTATTGGCGGACCCTACTGCATGCTGTAGATCCCTATCGGCACCGAGGTTGGCGGCCAGGTTAGCAAGTTGTTGAAAATCGATACTGGAGCGGCTGGAGTGCAGGTCCAGGTGGCCATTAGCTAGCTTGGTGAGTTTGCCAAAACCAGCACACAAGGTGAGTTTGCCTACCGGTGCCTTGTTGAGATGTTTTAGTACCGCACCAGCAAAATCACCCATTTCGATAAGTTGCATATCCTGCAGGTTGTAGCGCTGCTGCACGTAGGCTTCACTGGCATTGCCGGTGCTGGCGGCAACGTGCTGGCAGTTATTGGCGTGAGCCACATCTAGGCCTTGGTGTATGGAAGCTATCCAAGCACTGCAGGAGAAGGGGCGCACGATACCACTGGTACCAAGAATGGATAATCCGCCGATGATGCCCAAACGGCCATTCATGGTTTTCTTGGCGATGTGTTCGCCGTTCTCTACACCCACACAGACTTCAAACCCGCCTTCATAGCCTAAGCGCTGGGCAAGGGCTTGCAAGTTGTTGCTAATCATTTGTCGCGGTACTGGGTTGATGGCAGGTTCGCCCACTTCCAGTGGTAGCCCACTGCGGGTGACAGTGCCCACACCGGTGCCTGCTTTAAATGTGATGCCCGCTTGTTGGGTGAGATTGACGTTGGTCCATACGGTAGCACCATGGGTGACATCAGGATCGTCGCCGGCGTCTTTAATGGTGCTGGCGTAGGCAAGGTTCTGGTCACGCTCTAGGCGAATAATGTCCAACTCGACGACCTTACCCGCTTTGCCGTTTTTGTTAGGCAAGGTGACGCTCACTTGCTGTTTAAACTGATCATGCAGCAATAAATGGGCGGCCGCCACACAGCAGGCCGTGGCGCAAGTGCCGGTGGTTAGACCGCTGCGCAATGGCTTACTTTGTTCGCTGGATTCAGGCCACATAACTAACTACCCCAGCGCTATTAAGCGCCAAATACCTTGGCAATGGAGCTGGGGTTAGAAGGGAAGAACAGGTGCAGGTAGCTGGCGGTAAGGCCTTGCTCGCGATAGATGGCTTCTCCCGGGGCTGGGTGGCGCTGACGGCGGCCATGAGCGATGGGCTCGGGGGTATTTTGGCTGCGAGAACGGTGGTGTGCGTGGGCTCTAATGGTGCCCTCTGGTAGTGGTGCAGCCTGCATGCCCTGGCAGCCACGTTTGCCGCGCATGGCGCCCTGGCCAGCTAATATGGCGCTCATAGGCCAGGTGTCTTCCTGTAAATCAGTCAGACTTTCCAGACAATAAAGGAAGCCGCCGCACTCAGCTAAGATAGCTTTGCCTGCCCCATGAAAGGCCTGAATTTGTTGGCGCATAGTTTGGTTATTGGCTAATGCCTGGGCGTGTAGTTCTGGATAACCGCCGGGCAACCACATGGCATCGGCAGGCGGTAACTGCGCATCGTGCATAGGGGAGAAATACACCAGTTCGGCACCCATGGCTTCTAACAAGCGGGTGTTGGCACTATAGATAAAGCTAAAGGCCTGGTCTTTCGCTATGGCGATGGTTTTGCCGGCCAATAACGGTTCCGGAGCAGCAATGTCTTGGG
The DNA here is from genome assembly GCA_016845445.1 of Oceanospirillaceae bacterium. Classification (GTDB taxonomy): domain Bacteria; phylum Pseudomonadota; class Gammaproteobacteria; order Pseudomonadales; family Balneatricaceae; genus Njordibacter. The sequence continues at coordinate 71,345 of JAERSU010000257.1, forward strand.
CGGTAAAGGCCACCGGTGCTGGGAGTTCACAGATTGCCTGTTCGCCTAACCAGGCTTTGCCAAGGTTGAATTTTTGTTCTAGCTCGTCGGCCACTTCTTCGGCTTGTACAAGGCCCAGATGGCGCTCTGGTAAGGCCACTTCCTCGTCACGGGCAAGATTGGCCAGCAAAGGCATGCGCCCATCGAGGGCATCTCGCACTAGCTGTGCGTGGCGTTCGGTGCCACAGTTGTTGGCAATCAGGCCAATCACCGCCACATCATCGCGGTAGTTGGCTAGACCTAGGGCGACAGCGGCGGCTGTTTGTGCCATGCCTTTGACATCCATGACTAGGGCGATAGGAATGCCAAAGGTGGCGGCTAGATCAGCGCTGGAGGGTTCGCCATCGAACATGCCCATGGCCCCTTCCACCAAGATTAGATCGGCATCTTTGGCCGCTAGAAAGAATTGTTGCCGACAGTAGTCAGCGCCCGCCATCCAAAGATCTAACTGGGTCACAGGCTGACCTGAGGCTTGTTCTAGAATTTGCGGGTCGAGATAGTCTGGCCCCATTTTAAATACCCGTACCTTGCGGCCATGGTCGCGGTGATAACGGGCAAGGGCGGCGGTAATGGTGGTTTTACCCTGACCAGAGGCCGGGGCGGCCAGAAACAAAGCCGGGCAGTGGGCTACTTGCTGTGTCATTAGTATTCTATTCCTGCTTGGGCCTTTACACCTTTGCGAAAAGCATGGCCATCGTCTTTTAC
>JAERSU010000258.1 GCA_016845445.1 Oceanospirillaceae bacterium
ACCAATAGTAGTAAGAAGCCCATACTGCGGTTAATGTCACCGCCTTTTCTAGCCATATAGCCCATACCAAATAGCATGAAGGTGAGCGCTAGCATCAAGCCAAAATCGCGCCATAGGGCAGTGGCTTCTATGGCCGCCGGGTAAATGAGGCCTGGTAGAGCCATCACCGCCAATAAATTGAAAATGTTGGAACCAATGATATTGCCGATGGCCATGGCGTGCTGGCCTTTGCGGGCACTGGCAATGGAGGCGGCTAGTTCGGGCAGGCTGGTGCCAATGGCCACAATGGTCAGGCCGATGACCAGATCACTTACCCCTAAAGCTTTGGCAATGTCCGTGGCACCCCAGACGAGGATGCGGGAACCGACGGCCAAAATTACCAGGCCTAGCAGTAACCAAAACAGGCTCTTGTTGAAGGACATGTCCGGGATGTCTTGGGCGGGGCGGTTTTTGTGCTGATCTTGATAGCGTTTAAACAGGTATAGGCAAACGACCAGACCGATCAGCAGTAAGGCACCATCCAGGCGACCAAGGTGCTGGTCAAGCAATAAGATGCCGGCACCAACGGTGGCCACAGCTAGTATAGGTAGTTCCGTTCGAACTAGGGAGCCGCGGATGGGCAAAGGGGCTATTAAGGCGGTGGCACCCAGTACCAAAGCAATATTGGCAATGTTAGAGCCGATGGCATTGCCGATGGCCAAGCCTGGCGCCTGATTCCAAGCGGCCATGGCGGACACTAAAATTTCCGGTGCCGAGGTGCCAAAGGCGATGACTGTGAGGCCGATAAGCATGGGGGACATGCCAAGGTGATGGGCCGTGGCAGCAGCGCCATCGACGAATCGATCAGCGCTCCAAATGAGTAAGCCTAAGCCTACTAGGACAGCAAGGGCAGCTAAAAGCATAAAGAAACTGTAAATCAGCGATTAGGAAAGCCGCAAGAATACCACATACCGATGCATTAATGCTAAACTTGCAGGCATGTAATTTGTGCCATTTAAAGGTAGTTATGAGCAACGTTGTCGACATTGTCGATTTGTCCTTTAAGCGAGCAGACCGCTTTATTTTCAAGGACTTGAATCTGTCTATTCAAGCAGGCAAGGTGACCGCCATAATGGGACCTAGTGGCTGCGGCAAGACCACCTTGTTGCGCCTAATTGGTGGCCAGTTAGAGCCGCGGGCCGGTAGTGTGAAAGTGCTGGGTGAGAATCTTAAGGATTTGACGCGGGAACAATTAACGCGCCTGCGTGGTCGTATGGGGGTGTTGTTTCAAAGTGGCGCTTTGTTTACTGATCTGGATGTCTTCGAAAACGTTGCTTTTCCCTTGCGGGAACGCAATGCCATGGCCGAAGATACCCTCCATGACGAGGTGTTGTTAAAACTAGAAGCCGTTGGTCTACGTGGTGCTAAACACCTTATGCCAGCTGAACTGTCAGGTGGCATGGCAAGGCGCGTGGCGCTAGCGCGTGCCATCGCTACAGGGCCAGAATTGATCCTTTATGATGAGCCATTTGCGGGCCAGGATCCCATCGCTATGGCGGTTTTACAAAGGTTAATTAAGCGCTTAAACGACGACCTGCAATTGACCAGTATACTGGTTTCACACGATGTGGCAGAAGCTTGCGCCATTGCCGATGAGGTGATCCTGTTAGGCCGCGGAAGCTTGTTGGCACAGGGTTCGCCAGAGCAGTTGTTGCATAGTGATGATCCCATGGTGCGGCAGTTTATGCACGGTCAGGCAGATGGGGCGATTCCCTTTCACTATCCAGCTGCCGCCTTGACTGATGAGTTAAAAACCGCCGCCGCGAAACAAAAGTTGGTACCATAGATAGCATGATGAATTGGTTACAAACAATCGGCCAGCAAACCTTGCAGCGCATCGCCGCCTTAGGCGGAGCCTGGTTTATGTTGGGGCAGGCCCTGTGGGGCATGCCTGGGCCGAAAGGTCTACAACGCCTTACCCAGCAGCTCTATGTTGTGGGCGTGCAGTCGCTGGTGATTATTCTGGTTTCCGCGGCCTTTATCGGTATGGTGCTAGGTCTACAGGGCTATACCCTGCTGGTGGATTATGGCTCTGAGCAGGCGGTTGGGCAGATGGTTGCCCTGACCCTTGTGCGAGAACTAGCCCCTGTGGTTGCTGCCCTTCTGTTTGCTGGTCGAGCCGGTTCTGCGTTAACCGCTGAGCTGGGCTTGATGAAAGCCACAGAGCAGTTGGCCAGTTTGGAAATGTTTGGTGTTGATCCTTTGCATCGTATTGTGGCGCCGCGTTTTCTCGCCGGTATTATAGCCCTGCCTATTTTGGTGATTATTTTTAATCTGGTAGGTATTTATGGTGGCCATATTGTTGCAGTGGAATGGTTAGGCGTTCATAGCGGCGCTTATTGGGGCAATATGCAGGCAGCAGTCAGTTTTGTAGATGACGTTGGCAACGGCCTTATCAAAGCCGTGGTGTTTGCCATATTGGTTACCTGGATTGCCTTGTATCAGGGTTATACCTGTGTGCCCACATCCCAAGGTATAAGTGAAGCAACTACCCGTACGGTGGTATATTCGTCATTGGTTATTTTGGGTTTTGATTTCATCTTGACCGCATTAATGTTTGGAGGCCTGTAATGGCAAAAAAATGGCTGGAAATTAGCGTCGGCGGGCTCTTGGTTGCAGGTGTGGCAGCCTTGCTGGCCTTGGCTATTCAGGTTAGTGGCAGTCATTTAAATGGCAGCAGTGATAGCTATCGCATTTCGGCTTTGTTTGACAATGCGGCGGGCCTGTCTGCCAAGGCGCGGGTAACCGTCGCCGGGGTGATAGTCGGGGAGGTTACCGCGGTGGCCGTGGATCCGCAAACTCTCATGGCCAAGGTTGACATGGCCATTGCTGGCGACGTGGACTATTTATCCATCGATACCAGTGCCAGTATTCTTACGGCGGGTTTACTGGGAGAAAAATACATTGGCCTAAGCATAGGTGCCGAAGAAGATGTGCTGACTGAAGGTGGGGTCATTGAAGATACGCAATCCGCCTTGGTGTTAGAAGAATTGATTGGCCAGGTGTTGTTGAATCTAGGTGGAGATTAAGGTGTTGTTAAAGTCTTGGTATAGAGGGCTGTGGATAACTGTAGGTGTGCTGTCAAGCCTGCTATCAACCCAGCTTTGGGCGAACGAATGGCAGGGGGCAAGCAAGGTTGTGGTGGCTGCCACCGAGTCTACCCTTGGCGTCATTCAAGAGGTACGTGGTAAGGATGAGAGCCTGGCCAAGCAACGCATTGCCGCGGTGTTGCAGCCTGTGGTGGATTATGAAGCCATCGCCAAGGGGGTTATGGCGAAGTTTTATCGGCGCGCCGATAACGCCCAAAAACAGGCCTTTGCCGAGGTCTTTCAAACATCCTTAGAAAATACCTACGCCAATGCGGTGTTGACCTTTGATGTACGCCAATATGAATTGCAGCCAAGCCCTGGTGATGATGGGCGTGCGCAGCGAGAAAAGGTTTGGGTGAAGGTCTTTGCCGGCAGCAGTGTTTATGATATTCACTACACCATGTCTTCCAAGACTGGTGCCTGGAAAGTGGTTAATGTAATCCTTGATGGCGTCAATATAGGCTTGGCTTTCCGTAATCAGTTTGCCAGTGCCATGGGTCAACAGGGTAACGATATAGATGCGGTGATTGCTGGTTGGGTGAGTGACCCCCAATAATGGCAGTGGTTGCTAGGAATTGGCGAATATTGTTGGCTTTAAGGCCGCTATGCGTGGCGAAAGTGGGTAGAATTTTGCTATAATTCCGCTCCTTTGAATTTGGCCATTTGAGCAAAGAATTATTATGGACGCAGCACAAGTTAAACAGGAAATTGAAGCCCAATTACCTGGCGCAGAAGTCTACCCTAGTGGCGAAGGTTGTAACTTCGCGGTAACCGTTGTTGGCGAGATGTTTGCCGGCCTTACGCCAGTAAAAAAGCAACAGTTGGTGTATGGTTGCCTGACCCAGCATATCGCTGATGGTACCATCCATGCCTTGACGATCAAGGCATACACTCCAGACCAATGGCAAAAGCTGAACGGCTAAGCCTTTTGCTAAAGGCGCCAGTAGGTAAGTCCGCATAAATAGGAAAACACATGGACAAATTAAGTATTGTTGGTGGTAAGCGCTTATCTGGTAGCGTGCGTATCGCAGGTGCAAAGAACTCTGCATTGCCCATTTTGGCATCGGGCCTATTGGCGAGCGAACCAGTCACCATCAAGAATCTGCCCCATTTGCACGACGTGACTACCATGATTGAATTGCTCGGGCGGATGGGCGTGTCCATGTTGGTTGGTGACAAGCTAAGTGTGGAAATTGATCCGCGCACGATTAATAGCTGCGTGGCACCCTATGAGCTGGTTAAAACCATGCGTGCGTCGATTTTGGTGTTAGGTCCGCTAGTGGCACGTTATGGCGAAGCACGCGTATCCCTACCTGGCGGTTGTGCCATTGGTAGCCGCCCCGTTGATTTGCACATCAAGGGTTTGCAAGCCATGGGTGCGACAGTGACCGTTGAAGATGGTTATATTCATGCCGTTGCCGATCGTTTGCACGGTGCCCACATCTTTTTTGATACGGTGACAGTGACGGGTACGGAAAATATTCTCATGGCAGCAGCCTTGGCGGATGGCGAAACCATCATTGATAACGCCGCGAAAGAACCCGAAGTGGTGGATCTGGCTGAATGTTTGATTGCCATGGGCGCTAAGATTACCGGTCACGGTACCGATACCATTCGTGTGGAAGGTGTTGAGCGCCTGCACGGCTGTACCTATCACGTGCTACCTGATCGTATTGAAACGGGCACCTATCTGGTAGCCGCAGCGGTAACCGGTGGCAAGATTACCGTGAAAGACACACGCCCCGATATTCTGGAAGCCGTACTAGTTAAACTGGAAGAAGCCGGTGCCAAAATAGACACAGGTGATGACTGGATTAAATTGGATATGCATGGTCAACGACCGCAGGCTGTGAATATCAAAACGGCCCCCTATCCAGCTTTCCCAACGGATATGCAGGCACAGTTTTCTGCTCTGAATGCCGTGGCGCAGGGCAGCGGGCGTATTACCGAGACCATCTTTGAAAACCGTTTTATGCATATTGATGAAATGGCTCGCATGGGCGCCAAGGTAAACATTGAAGGCAATACGGTCATTCATGAGGGCATTGAATGTTTGCAGGCAGCTCCGGTAATGGCAACCGACTTGCGGGCCTCTGCCAGCTTGGTGATTGCTGCCTTGGTTGCCGAAGGTGAAACAGTCATCGATCGTATTTACCATATCGATCGTGGTTACGATTGTATTGAAGAAAAAATGGGTGCTCTGGGTGCCCGTATTAAACGAGTTGTATAGGAATTCCTTAAGGCCATGCCTAATCGTTTGACCATTGCCCTGTCAAAGGGCCGTATTTTAAAAGAGACCCTGCCACTGTTTGCTGCTGCCGGGATCGAACCGACCGAAGATATTTATACCAGCCGTAAGCTGGTATTTGAAACCAACCAAGCTGATGTGCGCTTGCTGGTAATTCGCGCTACGGATGTGCCCACCTATGTTGCCTATGGTGCTGCTGATATGGGTGTGGCGGGTAAGGACGTGCTGATGGAGCATGGCGGTGCTGGCCTTTACGAGCCACTGGATTTGGAGATTTCCAAATGCAAGCTAATGACCTGTGCGCCGGTAGGTTCCAAGCCTGCTGGGCGACGTTTGCGGGTGGCTTCCAAGTTTGTCAACTTGACCAAGCAATACTACTCCGAACAGGGCCAACAGGTTGATATTATCAAGCTCTATGGGGCCATGGAATTAGCGCCCATTTTAGGTTTGGCAGATCAAATCGTGGATATTGTTGATACCGGTAATACCCTACGTGCCAACGGTCTTGAACCATTGGAAAAGATTGCCGATATTAGTAGCCGCCTGGTAGTTGGTGAAGCGTCTATGAAATTAAAGCATGCCCGCATTAGCCCGATTGTCGATTTGTTGGCCAAGGCTGTGGCAGCTAAGCAGGGGGCCTAATGCCATGTTGAAAGTGAATCGACTGGATGCCAGTAGCCCAGAATTCAATGCTCGCATGGATGCCTTATTGGCTTGGGAAAGTGTCTCTGACCCACGTGTACAGCAGACCGTAAACGACATTATTGAACGTGTAAAACAGCAGGGTGACACGGCCCTGCTGCAGCTTACTAAGCAACTAGATCGCGCCGCATTTAAAAGCGTAGCAGAACTGGAAGTTAGTCAAGAGCAACTGCAAAAAGCCCTGCAAACCATTACCGACGAACAACGTCAGGCCTTGATGACCGCGGCTCAGCGGGTACGTCAATACCACGAAAAACAGGTACAAGATTCCTGGCGCTATATGGAAGCGGATGGCACCTTGCTGGGGCAAAAAGTGACCCCTATGGACCGGGTTGGCATCTATGTGCCAGGTGGCAAAGCCAGCTACCCATCCTCGGTGTTGATGAACGCTATTCCAGCCAAGGTGGCCGGGGTAACAGAGGTGGTGATGGCCGTGCCTATGCCACAAGGTCAGGTAAACCCCCTAGTACTTGCCGCCGCTGCTGTGGCCGGTGTAGACCGCGTGTTTGCCATTGGCGGGGCTCAGGCTGTGGCGGCCTTGGCCTATGGTACTCAGCTTGTACCTAAGGTGGATAAGATTGTTGGCCCTGGTAACATCTATGTGGCCACTGCCAAGCGGGCCGTGTTTGGTGTTTGTGGTATCGACATGATCGCCGGCCCATCAGAAATTCTGGTGCTGTGTGATGGTAAAACGGATCCGGATTGGGTGGCCATGGATTTGTTCTCCCAAGCCGAACACGATGAACAAGCGCAATCTATCTTGTTGTGTGAAGACGAAGAATACCTCGATCAAGTTGAAGCCAGCTTGAAAAAGTTGCTGCCTACCTTAGATCGCCAAGAAATTGCCCAAACATCTCTGCAAAATCGCGGCGCTTTGATCAAGGTTTCCAACATGGATGAGGCTATTGACATTGCCAATCGTATTGCTCCGGAACACTTGGAACTATCCGTTGCAGATCCGGAAGCCATCCTGCCAAAAATTCGCCATGCAGGGGCTATCTTTATGGGCCGTCATACCGCCGAAGCCTTAGGCGACTACTGTGCTGGACCCAATCACGTGTTGCCAACGTCAGGTACGGCACGCTTCTCTTCTCCCTTAGGCGTATACGACTTCCAGAAACGTTCTTCACTGATCATGTTCTCCCCTGAAGGTGCCAGTGAAATGGGCAAGGTAGCCTCCGTCCTAGCCCGTGGCGAAGGCCTAGAAGCCCACGCCCGCTCTGCCGAATACCGCATTCTACCGGTGTCTGACCTCGGGTCTGACACCTGAGCGTAGCGATATCCCTAGTCTACGCCTAGCACAGCCTGCTAGTCCGTGGCACCGTCTTTGGCCCTCGAGCACGACCTGCTAGTCCGTGGCACCGTCGTCAGCTACCGAGCATGGCCTGCTAGTCTGTGGTACCGTCTTTGACTTTCGAGCACGGCCGCCGGGCGATGAATCTTTTCTTGACCTCGCGGGGAGACCCGGCGCTATAGCTCAAGAAAAGGTTCCTCACCCGACGTCCCTTTCTTGAAGCCACCGGCGTCAACATCTCCAAGACTCATTGGCGAACCCTGTAGCTCTCGGTCTGTGCCAGAATCGACTAGCTCGCCCTAAGCAACACTTGCGCGGGTTGTTGTTGACTACAGGGCTCGTCAGCCTATCTTGGAGATGTACCAGCGGGCAGTGGCTAGCTGTGGGGTGTCGGATGGGTATACTGTGTTTAAGCTATAGCGCCGGGTTTCCCCGCGAGGTTAAAAAGAGTATACCCATTCGGCGGCCGTGCGAGGTGCCAGACGACGGTGCCACGGAGCAAAAACAGTGCTCGGTAGCCAAAGACGGTGCCACTAGTTTGGATAGCAGTGGTTATTCTGGTTTGGTGGCAACCAGGGTGGCACGCAGTGGGGCAGGGTAGCCTTCGGCGGTTAAATCGGGGTTGTCAGGGTCAAGGAACTGTTCTAGGGAGTGGAAGGTCATCCATTCCGTGGCCTGCTGCTCGTCTAGGGAGGTCTTGTTGACATCGACAGTGCGTACGTCTTGGAAACCTACCCGGCGCAAGAGATTTTCTAAGGCTGCTGTGCTGGGTAAGAACCACACGTTGGCCATTTTGGCATAGCGGTCTTGGGGTACCAGCATGGTGTATTCATCGCCGGGCACTACTAGGGTTTCCAATACCAGTTCACCGCCGGGACGCAGGTAGCTCATGAGCTCTTGAATGTGATCCACTGGGGAGCGGCGATGGTAGAGTACGCCTAGGCAGAATACTGTATCAAAGGCCTTAAAGGCTGGCAGGTGTTCGCTGCGCAAGGGAAGCAGGTGAGCCCCATTTGCGGGCAGCAGTTGCTGAGCTACGGCAAATTGATACAAGAAGATACGCGTGGGGTCGACGCCAATGGCTAGGTTGGCGCCGGCGCCTAGCATGCGGTAGAGAAAATAGCCGTTGCCGGTGCCGATATCCAACACATTGCGACCTGTTAGGTCGCTTATGTGGGGTGCTATGCGTTGCCATTTCCAGTCAGAGCGCCATTCCGTATCTATGTCGATGCCCAGGTGGTGCCATGGGCCTTTGCGCCAGGGCTTAAAGGCCATCAAATTGCGCTTTAGCTCCACTGCATCTAGGTGCCAATCGTCGGGCTTAGGGATGCTCATGCGCGACTGGCTAAAATCCACCGCTTCGATGTTGCCAGTGGGTAAAGCCGCGAGAGCCGTATCCCATTCGGCTGTACGGCCGTGGGGCTTGCCATAGTAATGTTGTTGCAGGGCAGCAGCTAAAGGCGCGTGAAAATCAGCCAAAAAGGAGTCTTTGGTGGCGGCAAAAAAGGCATCTAAGGATATGGTCATAATGCTGGGCTAAGAGAATTATTTAAAGGCTAGCAGAGCGCAGAAGTTAAAGCACTGCATGCAGGTTTCTATATGCGCAAAACCAGCCTTTGTGAGACGCTGTTGGTGTTGCTCTAGGGTATTGGAAATGAGCACGTTTTCCAAGGCGGCGCGTTTTTGCGCCACCTCTAAATCACTGTAGCCCTGAAAGCGCTTAAAGTCGTGGTATAGCTCTGTTTGCAAGCTTTGCTGTTGGGCCTCAGGGAAGCGGATTTTCTCAGCTAAAAGTAGTACACCACCGGTTTGCATGCCGTTATAAATACTCTGCAAAATGGCTTGGCGTTCGGCATCTGGGATAAATTGCAGGGTAAAGTTGAGGATCACAATGGAAGCGTTTTCTATGTTGGTATCCTGAATATTTTGCTGCAGTATTTGGTAGCTTGCTTGGCTGTTATCGCGGCACATGTTGTGCTCACAGCGGCTCACCATGGCGGCCGAATTATCTATGCCAACGACATGGCAGCTAGCCGGTAAATTTTGCCGTAATCGTAGGGTTGTGGTGCCTAGGGAGCAGCCTAAGTCATAGCATTGGCTGTGTGCTTGGCCGTAACGCTGGGCTAGCACCCCTATAACGTCCAATAAAAAGCTGTAACCTGGTACGGAGCGCTGGATCATGTTGTCAAAAACATCGGCCACCTGGGCATTAAATTCAAAGGGTGTAGGGGTGATGGGATTGGCAAATAGCGTGTCAGTTTTGTTGTCAGTCATGGTATTACTGGCTAGTGGGGCGGAGGCCAAGGGTGGCGCTAGTGGTGTGAGTTTGACCTTGGCGCAGGTAGATAATCTGCAATTGAGTGCCAGGTTTTAATTGGGCTACATAATCCATGGCTTGGCGAATACGATCGGTACTAAAGTCATCAAGTTGAATGATAATATCACCAGGCAATAGTCCCGCTTGGTGGGCCGGACTATTGACGTAGACGCCACTGACTTGCAGCACTTCGGTCTGGTCTCGATAGCCGATGCCTTTTTCCATAACAAGGTCCATTTCAACACCAAGCCAACCGCGAATAACACTGCCGTACTGCAATAAATTGTCGACCACGCTGGTGACCGTGCTAGTTGGAATGGCCAAGCCCAGTCCCTGGCTGGAGGAGCTGGTAGCGGTGTTGATACCAATTAGCTGGCCGCGCGTGTTAATGAGCGCACCGCCGGAGTTGCCTTGGTTAATAGGGGCATCAATTTGAATAAAGTTCTCGTAGGTGTTTAAGCCAATCTGGTTGCGTTCGAGGCCGCTGATGATGCCCATGGACACCGATGTGCCCAAGCCGTGGGGGTTGCCGATGGCTAGCACTATGTCACCGGCTCGGCTGTTGTTGTCGGTGCTGACACTAGCTGCTTGCAGGTTGGGCAGCTGAATTTTCAATAATGCCAAGTCAGTGGCTGGGTCCGTACCTATGAGTGTGGCGGTGGTAGTGCGGCCATCATAGAGGTCGATTTCAAGGCTGTCAGCACCGGCAATAACGTGGTGATTGGTAAGGATGTGCCCTTGTTCACTGATGATAACGCCGGAACCCAGACCCACGGGCATGCCTTTATCGGCAACCAGTTCACCACTGATAAATTGCTGGTAATGGGGGTCGTTGAGTAGGGCTAGGTTGGCCTCATTGTCACGCTCAATGCGGTACACACTCACCACTGCCGGCAAGGCCTTGGCAACCATGTCAGCATACCCATCTTGCTGGACAGATTGGCTGCTGGTATTAACCGGAGAAGTGATCTGCTGCAACCATTGCGCCAGGGCTGAATCTTTGTTGTTGATCCCCAGGGCGAGCAAGAGCCCGACGGTTATACCTAGGGCAATCATCATGGTGAAGCGGGAGGTTGTGCTGCTCATAGGTAAAAGGTTGCAATACGGTTGGTGTTGTAGGCCTATTAGTTTAAACTTTCGGGATCGGCTTGGCAAAATTTAGCCTCTGGATTTTGCCTCTATCATCGCTACCGTTAATGCCAAGAGATAAACACATGTCTATTGCCCGTCACGAATTGCATACCTATCTGCAAAACCTGCTGCAACCCCATTTATTTAAAGACTATTGTCCCAATGGTTTGCAGGTAGAGGGCGCGCAGCACATTGACAAGCTGGTGCTAGGTGTCACTGCCAGCCAGGCATTAATTGACGCCGCTATTGAGCGCCAAGCACAGGGCATCATCGTGCATCATGGCTATTTTTGGAAAAGTGAGCCCGAAGTGATTGTGGGCATGAAACAGCGGCGTATAAAAAGCTTGTTGCTCAATGATATCAATCTCTGGGCTTATCATCTGCCATTGGATTGCCATGGGCAATTGGGCAACAACGCCCAATTGGGTGATTTACTTGGCTGGCAATGGCAAGGTTTTATAGAAGGTGATGGCCCTACTGGGCTGGGGTTGTGGGCTGAGTTACCCAAGGCCATGAGTGCTGCTGCTATAACCAGCCATGTGCAACAAAAACTTGGCCGTCAAGTGCTACACGTGGCGCCTGATGATAGGCCTATCAAGCGTATTGGTTGGTGCACAGGCGGTGCCCAGGGCTATATCGACAAGGCCGCAGCCTTAGGTTTAGATGCCTATATCTCTGGCGAAATCTCCGAATCCACGGTGCACAGTGCCCGCGAAAATGGCATCCACTATTTCGCCGCTGGCCATCATGCCACCGAACGCGGTGGCGCCCAAGCCTTGGCCTTGCATCTACAATCCGAACTGGGTATCCACTGCGAATTTGTCGACATCGACAGCCCTGCTTAAACTCCGTGGCACCGTCGTCAGCTACCGAGCACAGCCTGCTAGTCTGTGGCACCGTCGTCCAGCACTGAGCGCGACCTGCTAGTCCGTGGTGCCGTCTTTGGCCCTCGAGCACTGTTTTGGTTTTGTGGCACCGTCGTCAACTGCCGAGCACGGCCGCCGAATGGGCATACTCTTTTTAACCTCGCGGGGAAACCCGGCGCTATAGCTTAAAAACAGTATGCCCATCCGGCACCCCACAGCTAGTCACTGCTCGCTGGTACATCTCCAAGATAGGCTGACGAACTACGTAGTTGCCGACAACTCGCACAAGCTATGCATTTAACGAGCTAGTTGACGTTAGCATTGACTGAAGGCTACGTAGTGCGATATTGAGTCTTGGAAATGCCGACGCCAGTAGCTTTAAGAAAGGTTCATCGCCCGGCGGCCGTGCTCGAAGGCCAAAGACGGTGCCACCGGACCAGAACATTGCTCGAAAGTCAAAGACGGTACCACAAAGCCAAAACAGTGCTCGCAAGCCAAAGACGGTGCCACGCTGCTAGAGGGTGGCAGGGATTAGGAGGCGATGTGCCCGCGGGCTAGGTATTCGTGGGATTGCATTTCTTGTAGGCGGCTGAGGGTGCGTTGGAAGACAAAGTCCAAACCGCCGCCGGTATATATGTCTAGTAGGGCTACTTCGGCTGACATGATCATCTTGACGTTGGCGTCATAGCAGACGTCCACCAGGTTGACGAAGCGGCGTGCCTGATCATCGGTATTGCGGCTCAACTGCGGCACATTGCTCACCAGTAGAGCATGGTATTCGCTGGCTATTTCTAGGTAATCATTCTGTGAACGGGGCTTGTCACAGAGTTCGTTAAAATCAAACCAGATAACATCTTCGCAGGACTTGCGATAGTGAAATTGGCGGCCGTTGATTTCCAGGTCGCCATTGACTTGGCATTCATTGGTCACCGGAGAGAGGGCATCAAAGCTGTTGTTGAGGCTGACGTCTGCTTCCGGGTCTAGGGGATAATGATACAGCTCGGCTTGTTCAAGGCTGCGCAAGCGGTAATCGGTGCCGCCGTCAACGTTAACAATGACCGTGCGCTCTTCTAGTAAAGCAATGGCGGGCAAAAAGCGTTGGCGTTGCAGGCCATTTTCATAGAGCCGGCTTGGCACAATGTTGGAGGTGGCAACCAGCACCACATTGCGGGCCATGAGGGCTTCTAGCAAGCTGCCAAGAATCATGGCATCGGTAATGTCGGTGACAAAAAACTCATCGAAGCAGATTACCTGGGCTTGGCTGGCTAAATCATCAGCCACCTTTAGCAGGGGGTTTTTACTGCCCTTATAGCTATCAAGACGCTGGTGTACATCGCGCATAAATCGATGAAAGTGAGTGCGATGCTTGTCAGCCATGGGTAGGCACTCATAAAAAATATCCATCAGGTAGGTTTTACCACGGCCAACGCCGCCCCAGAAATACAACCCTTGGGGGCGTTGTTGGGCTTGCTTGCGGCCTAGCAAGCGGCCGAATTTGGACGCTTTTGGGGCTGGCTGTATAAGCTCATCGAACAAGCGTTGCAGGTGGTTGATGGCCTCAGCTTGGGCTGAGTCATGACTAAACTCTGGGCGTGCCTGATCGGCCTGATAGCGGGAAAGTGGTGTATCCATAGTCTTTGCTGCTAACGTGAGGGTTCACGGTATCTCCAATAATGAGCCGCATTCTAGCATCAGTTGGAGGCTTTTTCATGGCTACTTATGGTGCCGATGATGGATATAATTAAAAAATATGGATTCTCTGCCATATTCTTTCCCAAGGCGCTGGTTTAATTGTTTTTTTTCATTACAATAAAGCTTCATGTAGCGCTGGCATTGGGTCAGTATGCAGTAAGGAGTTATGACGTGGAATTGTTAAGCAGTGACTGGATTTTTTGGTTGGTAATCTTATTGTTAGGATTGGCTATCGGATTTGTCGTGGGTCGCAATAATAATTCTGACATGAAGATGCAAAATCAACTGACTGAGCAGCTTGCCGCGGCCCAAGAAGAATTGGCCGAGTATAAAGAAAAAGTGGCTTTGCATTTTGCTGATACTGCAGCGGCGGTGAACGAAATGACGGATAGCTATCGTAAGGTGCATGCCGAGTTGAGTAAAGGCGCTAATGTCTTGTGTGACGATCCGACTACCGCAGAGGCGCTGATGGCTCTTGGTCACAGTAATCAGCAAAATGTGGTTGCCGAACAGCTGCAAGAGCAAGTTATGGTGCGTCCACCAATGGATTATGCGCCTAAGCCAGAAACCTCTGATCATGGCACGCTAGATGAGCGATTTGGCCTGCAAGAGAATCAGGACAAGGTCGACCGCCCACAGTATGATATTCCTGTTAAACCAGGTGGTTTGAGTTAATCGGCTATACAGTGGTCCCGCTAGCAGGGGTCAGACCCTCGCTAGGCTCAGATCAGACCCCGTCCGCAGACACTGATAATCTGCTACGGAGCACTAGCTAACCTGCGGCGGCACTCTTGGGGTCATTTCTGAGCGTAGCGAAGGCTTGACCCCAGCTATTGGATCCACTGCAGAGATAGAAATCCCCCTTCCTTTCCCAAATAATTTCCTATATAATTCGCCCTCGCAGAATTTCTGCGCTATCAAGTTATGGCATGTTTTATCCAAATAGGCCATAACCAATAATTATAGG
>JAERSU010000259.1 GCA_016845445.1 Oceanospirillaceae bacterium
GATGGCTTTTTCACCTTCTGTATCGGCACTCGCGATGGCTTTGCCGTGGTGCGTGACCCTATTGCCTGTAAGCATGCCGTCATGGCTGAAACCGACGACTGGGTCGCCATGGCAACAGAATATCGCGCCATCGCCGTGTTACCGGGTGCCGAAAATGCCCGTATCTGGGAACCCAAGCCAGCTACGGTTTATAGCTGGGGCAGAGAGACAACAGGAGGCACCCATTGAACACCTTAGATTTACAGACAGATGGTCTGCGCAAGATCAACCAAAGTCTGCAGTTTGAAACAGATGCCAACGATTGGACTATTACTTCGCCCATGGGGCAGCACGCCATCGCTTGCGGCCTGACAACCCCTATTAATGTCACTATCGATGGTCACACCGGTTTTTATACGGCCGGCATGAATCAGCACGCCAACGTCACTATCAATGGACACACGGGTGTGGGCTGTGCCGAAAACATGATGAGCGGCAGTGTACGGGTGAAGGGCAACGCCAGCCAAGCAGCAGGGGCTACGGCTCACGGTGGCTTGTTGGTGATTGAAGGTGATGCCTCGTCACGTTGCGGTATCTCCATGAAAGGTGTGGATATTGTGGTTGGTGGTTCGGTGGGCCACATGAGTGCCTTTATGGGGCAGCTGGGCAACCTCGTAGTCTGTGGCGATGCCGGTGAAGCACTTGGTGATTCATTGTATGAGGCCTAAATATTTGTCGCCGGTAAGGTGGAAAGTTTAGGTGCAGATTGCATTGAGAAGGATATGACCCCGGAAAACTTGGCCATCTTAACGGATTTATCGCAACGGGCTGGTATCGATAAAGCCGCTAATGATTTTAAGCGTTATGGCTCTGCTAGACAGCTGTATAACTTTGATATTGACAAAGCCGACGAGTATTAATTATGGATCACAAAACCCCACAAGCTAATCCCCGTTACTCAGCCACGCTGGATAACGATACTAATTCAGAAATTCGTCGTGCAGCGGCAACCGGTTTATATGACATTCGTGGCGGTGGCGCTAAGCGCGCAGTCCCACATTTTGATGACCTGTTGTTTTTAGGCGCATCCATGTCGCGCTACCCGTTGGAAGGTTACCGCGAACGGTGTGGTACGGAAGTGGTGCTTGGTAATCGTTTTGCCAGCAAGCCAATTCATCTGAAAATACCCATCACCATTGCTGGTATGAGTTTTGGTTCCTTGTCTGGCCAAGCCAAAGAAGCCCTTGGCCGCGGCGCCAATATTGCCGGTACCTCTACCACTACCGGTGATGGCGGGATGACCTTTGAAGAACGTGGTCATTCCAAGACCCTCGTCTATCAGTACCTGCCTTCCCGTTACGGTATGAACCCAGACGATTTACGCAAGGCTGATGCCATTGAAATCGTGGTTGGTCAAGGTGCTAAGCCTGGCGGTGGCGGTATGTTATTGGGCCAAAAGATTACCGACCGTGTGGCACAGATGCGTTCGTTGCCGAAAGGCATTGACCAGCGTTCAGCCTGTCGTCACCCAGACTGGACTGGCCCAGACGATCTTGAAATCAAGATTTTAGAATTGCGTGAAATCACCAATTGGGAAAAGCCTATTTTCATCAAAGTAGGCGGTGCCCGTCCATACTACGATGTGGCCCTAGCGGTAAAGGCGGGTGCTGACGTGATCGTACTGGATGGTATGCAAGGTGGTACAGCCGCCACCCAAAACGTGTTTATTGAGCATGTGGGGCAACCAACCTTGGCCTGTATCAAGCCTGCTGTGCAAGCCCTGCAGGACTTGGATATGCATCGTAAGGTGCAACTGATTGTATCTGGCGGTATTCGCAACGGCGCAGACGTTGCCAAAGCCCTAGCCCTAGGTGCTGATGCTGTATCCGTTGGCTCGGCGGCGCTTATCGCCTTGGGTGACAACGACCCAGCGTTAGAAGAAGAGTACCAAAAACTGGGTTCTACCGCGGGTGCTTACGATGCTTGGCATCTAGGTCAGGATCCCGCTGGTATCACTACGCAGGACCCAGAACTGCGCAGCCGTCTTGATCCGGTAAAAGCAGGCCGTAGGTTGGCAAATTATCTCAAGGTAATGACCTTGGAGGCGCAAACCATTGCCCGTGCCTGTGGCAAGAATCATGTGCATAACTTGGAACCCGAAGATCTGTGCGCGCTCACCGTAGAGTCAGCAGCCATGGCCGGTGTGCCACTGGCAGGCACCAGTTGGATTCCCGGCCAAGACAAGTAACACAGATTAAAGCAATAAATATAACAACCTTGGAGGACACCGGGGATGGCAACAGAGATTAATCTTTCTGACTATGCGAAAGAAAAAGGCGTTAAGTATTTCTTATTTAATTTTACCGATTTGTTCGGTAATCAACGCGCGAAACTAGTGCCAGCCGCTGCCGCGGCAGGCATGCAAAAAAGCGGTGCGGGTTTTGCCGGCTTTGCCGCTTGGCTCGACCTGACACCTGCACATCCAGACATGATTGTCATGCCGGATACATCATCGCTTATTCAGCTACCCTGGAAGCCAGAGGTTGCTTGGGTAGCGGGTGATCCATGGATGGATGGTCAGCCGGTGGAGCAAGGCCCAAGAAATGTACTCAAGAAGCTCATGGCTCAGGCAGGCGAGAAGGGCCTGTTAATGAAAGCGGGTGTGGAGCCAGAGTTTCACTTGATCTCCGCCGATGGCACAGGCATCTCTGATGACCGAGATATTCAAGAAAAACCTTGCTATGACCAGTCTGCGGTCATGCGCCGTTATGATGTTATCTCGGAGATTTGCGATTACATGACCGAACTTGGGTGGGGACCATATCAAAACGACCATGAGGACGCCAATGGCCAGTTTGAAATGAACTGGGACTTTACCGATGCCCTGACTATGGCTGACCAATTGGCTTTCTTTAAGTTCATGGTCAAAGAAGTAGCAGAAATTCATGGTCTACGTGCCACCTTTATGCCCAAGCCATTCACTGAGCTAACCGGTAATGGTTGCCACGTGCATATTTCCATGTGGGACCAGTCAGGCAAAGAAAACCAATTTCATGATGTCGATGGTGAGTTAGGATTGTCACAGCTTGCTTATCACTTTATTGGTGGCCTATTACAACATGGTGAAGCCCTTGCCGCCATTACTAACCCCACGGTGAATTCCTATAAGCGCATCAATGCTGCACCGACCTTGTCGGGTGCTACCTGGGCGCCGAATACCATTACCTATGGTGGTAACAACCGTACTCACATGATTCGTATTCCAGACGATAATCGGTTTGAATTCCGTTTGGCTGACAATTCTGCCAATCCTTACCTGTTGATGGCTGTGGTATTAGCGGCAGGGCTAAATGGTATTAATGGCCAAATCGATCCAGGTGACCGTTTGGACAATGATATGTATGCCCATCCAGAGCTGGCAGGTGAGGTGAAAACCTTGCCGCTTAACCTGTTAGATGCCATCCGCAACTTCGATCAAGACGAGGTGTTAAAACAAGCCTTGGGCGATGAATTTAGTCAGGCGTATATGAAATTAAAGCTGTATGACTGGAATAGCTATGCGCGTCATCTCACCCAGTGGGAGCGTGACCATACTCTAGACTGCTAACGCACCATTGTTGTTGGCAACCATTATAAAACAAGGAGAATTTAAAATGACCGCAAGTTGGCGTTTTTCAGCATTGGCCCAAAGACATCGTGATATGGGCTCTAACCTCGAAGATTGGAGTGGCATGGGTACTGCGTGGACCTATGACAAGGACCAAGAAGAGGAATATTTGGCCATTCGTACCAAGGCCGGTGTGATGGATGTATCGGGGCTTAAAAAGGTATACATTACCGGTGCCCACGCATCTCACGTGGTGGATCGTGCCACTACTCGAGACGTAGAGAAAATCTCCCCCGGGCGCTCTTCCTACGCCTGCATGTTGAACGATGAAGGTAAGTTTATAGATGACTGTGTGATCTATCGCATGGCGCCTAACAGCTTCATGGTTGTGCATGGTTCTGGTGCTGGTCACGAACAGCTGACTCGCGCAGCGTTAGGACGTGACGTTTCCATTCAGTTTGATGACAACCTGCACGACATTTCCTTGCAGGGTCCACTGGCCGTTGATTTCCTAGAAAAGCACGTTGATGGCATTCGCAATCTCAACTACTTTGCCCATGTGTCAACGCGCCTATTTGGCCACCCAGTGATGATTTCTCGTACTGGTTATACCGGCGAGCGTGGTTACGAAATCTTCTGTCGCGGCCAGGACGCCGTTGAAATTTGGGACAAGATCGTTGCCGAAGGTGCCGAGATGGGCATCATCCCAACTCGTTTCACCACCTTGGACTGGTTGCGTGCGGAAAGTTACCTGTTGTTCTTCCCCTATGACAACTCAGAAATGTACCCATTCGAGAACGACAAAACCGGCGATACCCTTTGGGAATTGGGCCTCGATTTTACCGTTAGTCCCGGCAAGGTTGGCTTCCGCGGTGCAGAGGAACACTACCGTTTGCAAGGTAAAGAGCGTTTCAAGATCTATGGCCTTCAGCTACAGGGCACCGAGCCTGCGGAAGAAGGCGCAGCACTGCTGCAAGACGGTAAGCAGGTCGGTGTGGCTACCATTGGCATGTACTCGTCTCTGAATAAACATAACGTAGCGATCGCTCGTATGCCCGTGGACTGTGCTACTCCTGGTACCAAGCTACAGGTGCAAAACAGCACTGGTCTGATCGATTGTGTGGCAGCGGAAATGCCATTCTATGACAAAGACAAGAAGCGTCGCACAGCGAAAGGCTAGTATGGTGCAAAGTTTCACAACCTAGATCATTAGTGAGCTAGGTTGTGAACGCGACATCAGTAATAGGGTGCTTTGAGGTAACTAATAACAATAAAAGGAAATTCTATGAGTTCGGAAACCATCGCGAGTCGACCAGTTTACGGTAGCCTTGCTCCAGTTGAATCTAATTACCATTTGTTTATCGCTGATGACCATGGTGGTGCGGCAATTGTTGAATTAGCTCAACATCTGTCGAGTGATTTTTGGACAAACTGCGAAATCATTTATATCAATTCTCAACCTAACAGTGCTTCAGATCATAGTGATGCTATAGAGGCCCTTCAGTGCTCAAAATTCTACTTAGGCGCCTCTATTGATGCTGCCCGAGGGCGCATTAGCAATTCCTTGAACCGTGCGAAAATGGGTACTCAAATCTATTTGGCAGGAAGTGAGCAGTTATTAAATGTAAGCACAATGTTAGTGATTGAAGCGGGTTATGATCATCGTAGCGTGCAGACTGAACAGCGTGGTTCACTAGCACGCCGGGTGCAGTGTGTGCATTGTAAAGGTATAACTCCCGATGTCATCACGCAGCCGACGGTGTGTTCTCATTGTGGTTTGCTTTTATTAGTACGCGATCATTATTCGCGACGCTTGGCGGCTTTTCAAGGCGTTAATATTAACGCCGAATATCCTGATGATATACCAGAAACTGTGGAGGCCTTTGTATGAGTGCAAACAATATGATTGACGTTGTTGTTACTCAGGTGGTGGAAGTGAATGAACTAGTGAAACGTTTTCACTTTTCGCGTCCTGATGGCCTTGCGTTACCTGCCTTTTCTGGTGGATCGCATATCATAGTCGAAATGTCGGATGGCGAGCATGTACGAAAATCACCTTATTCTTTAATGAGTTCACCGTTAGATACCTCAGATTACCAAATCAGTATCCGTCGTGATGACGAAGGCCGGGGTGGTTCTTTGTATATGCACCGCGAAGTTAGGCCAGGTATGTCCATGCGTATAAGTGCTCCAGCGAATCTTTTTCCCATCAATAATCGAAGTACCAAACACTTGATGATTGCCGGTGGTATAGGCATTACGCCTTTTATAGCTCAAACGGCACAATTGTTGGCCACGGGCGGCGATTTTGAATTGCATTATGGAGCTAGGACGACGGAGCTTGCGTCATATGTGGATGAATTACGTGCCAGCATAGGCAGGCGTTTGCACGCTTATATCGGTGAAAATATCGATTTTGACGATTTGTTAAGTAGGCAGCCAGCAGGTACTCACCTTTATGTTTGTGGCCCTGAGCCAATGATTGAGCTCGTTCTAGCTAAAGCAGCAGAGAATGGTTGGCCTAAAGGTCACATACATTTTGAGCATTTTGCCAAGGCGCCACCAGGAGAGCCATTTACAGCGTATTTAAGCAAGAGTAATAAGTCCATTCAGGTAGGCAAGGATCAGTCGTTGCTTGAAGCTATGGAAGAAGCCGGTGTGGACGCACCTTACTTATGCCGAGGAGGGGCATGTGGCCAATGTGAAACCACTGTGGTTGAAGCAGAGGGGAAAATTTTGCATGGCGATTATTGGTTAGATGACGAAGAAAAAGCAGCAGGTAACAAAATAATGCCTTGTGTTTCACGTTTTTGCGGTAGCAATTTAGTTATAGAACGATAATAAAAGAAGGAAATTAACATGGGTATGGCACCAACGAGCACGGTATTTCGGGACGAGACGTTTCGAGATGATTTTACCTTCAAAAACTCACCTGAAACGGTGTTAAGAGCACCTTTTCCTTTTGATCAAGATGAATACATGTATTCAGTTAACATGGAGCTCCATGAAGCAGGCGAGAAGGGCACAGCCTTTGAAAAGCCGTTTGATGTGGATGAACATTATGTTGCTGAAATGCGTGATCGCGCACTGGTATTGGAAGAAGATCCTATGCGCTGCCAGAGCTTGCCCCATATGACATTGGCCGGTTGGGATACGCTAGAGTTGCTGATGGAGAACTTGTCAGAAAGCTACCCAGAGTGGTTTGTTCTCACTAGGGATGGCAATAATTGGCACTGGATAAATCGGCCTTTAGACATCGACCAAAAGTTTGTTTTTGGCGATGAATCAACCTTACCATATGGCCCCATGGAATACATAACCCGTCAGGTACAAGGCGATTTTGCCATACTTGATGAACGTGACGACAACCTGTGGATGGACGCTGGCATGGTAACGACGCAGGCGGATTGGTCTTTGGACTTTGACATTGGTATGAACTTTATGGAATGGCACGCCCCTGTACCATTAGCCCATGAGAAGGGTATATTTAAACGTGCACTAAAATATCTAATGTCCATTCAACAGGGTAATCCAGCGCGTCGATTAAATTGGACCATGACCGTAAATCCTCGCCTAGATACTAGTCCTGAAAACTACCATCAATGGGGGGTAGAGAATACCCAAGTGACAGCAGACAATGTTGCTGACAAGTTGTTCCTTAGAATTGAACTACAGACCCTATGGCGTTTGCCTCGCTCCAATGCCATTTTGTTCCCTATTCGCTGTTACTTGTTAAGCATGCGCGATATCAGCACGGTACCAAAATGGGCAAAGCGTTTTCACCGAGTATTAAAAACCCTGCCTCCGCAGCTATCCGAGTACAAAGGCTTAGATAACTACCGACAAACGGCCGTGGATTATTTGTTACAATTTGATGATGGAGGCGAGACCACCCTAGGTACAGCGCCGGAATAGTTTTTATGCAAGCATAACTATTTACCCATGCGGTAGTTGTGCAATAGGTAATATAACCATGACCGATACTAGTGCAGTGCGTTTGAAGCAAAATCCTCATTCCACAAGGGGAGAAAAGGAACGCAAGCTGGAAGTGTCGATTGGTCGTGAGGTTCGAACCTTACGCCAGTCGATTGGCATCACCGTTGCAGACCTATCAGTAAGTTGTGGTATATCAGTTGGCATGCTGTCGAAGATAGAAAATGGCGTTATTTCACCGTCATTAACGACTCTGCAAGCCTTAGCTCAAGCTCTAGGGGTGCCCTTGACTTACTTGATGCGTAAGTTTGAGGAAGAACGTTCTGTCGTGCAGGTGAAAAGTGGTACAGGTGTTGAGATGGAACGGCGGGGGACTCGCGCTGGGCACCAGTATAAGTTGTTGGGCTATCTGTCTACCAATACCAGTGGTGTGGTTTCTGAACCCTATATGATCACCTTGTCAGATGCAGGGGATGAATTTCCTGCCTTTCAACATGATGGAGTGGAGTATTTATATATGTTGCAGGGAGCTGTTGAATACCGCCATGGCGATAAGACTTATTTGATGGAACCGGGGGACTCTTTATTTTTCGATGCCGATGCACCTCATGGACCAGAGAAGCTAATTGATTTGCCAGTTCAATACCTGTCAGTTATTTCTTATCCGCAAGTCAATCAAAAGACCAGTTAAGTTTGAGTCAGTGTGATCCCTGTCACGCGTTTAACCAGCTCCAAGAGCTGGTTTTTTTTATGTCCAAGGGTGGACGTTAGACCCAAAGCATTCACTACGCTCAGGGGGCCGGATCTGCCGCAGTGACATGGGTGTCATGCAATGGTGTAGTTGGACAATCAAAATTAAGGCAAATAAAAACCCGTATCACGATACGGGTTTTTTGATGAGGATTAAAACCGGGTTATGCCCGGTTTTATGTCCATGCAGCTAACCATCCACGTCCGATGATTGCTGTTGGCGCTTGTTATATTCCACGATAACTTTATCGTGATAGTCTTTTTCCCAGCGATGACACCAGCGGTGCCAAGCCAGCCAGGCAACGACGCCTACAGCGACCATTAAAACTTCATAACCTGCAAATGGGTAGATGGCGCCAATGTCGGCTAGGTCTACATTCCAACTAGTGATACCTGTTGTTGACATAAGTTAATCCTCGCGTTATTTCATTAAGTCACGTACCGCAGCACGTACATCTTGTTGAGCGGCTTCTTGTTCTTGCTGATCGGCAAAATCAAGACCCAGTAGTTCCACTTCCTTGGGAATGCGTAGGATACCCATACCATTAAGCACCTTAGCAACGATCCAGCCTGGCAGGAAGCCCAGTACACCAAACATAATGACCGCGCCAATGGCTTGGCCCCAGGGCGTAATTTCGGCGTATCCAGCATAGGGTGAACTTGGGTGACCCCACAAGACAAAGCCACAAATGATCAGACCAACAAAGCCAGCGTAACCGTGTACAGCAACAGCACCAACAGCGTCATCTATCTTAAAGCGACGTTCTACATAGAAGTGCATCTTGTAAGCAATAAATACACCGATGCCACCAATGATCATGGCCTGCATTGGGTGGTAGATGTCGTTACCTGCAGAGGCGGTAATTATGCCGGCCAAACCGCCAGAATAGGTCCAGAAGGCATCTCCTTTAGATAGCGTGAAGGCCATAAGCATGCCGCCGGAAAGACTCATGAGAAAGTTAAAGGTGATCGCCCCCAATGTTGTTGGTGTCAGGTAAATGGTGGTGGCGGTCCAGGTCGTACCTGTGATTTCACCATCGATACCAGCAGGGTCGATTAGCGGGATGTTACAGGCTACGTAGAAGCCCCAGAATCCGGCGTAAATAATGAACAAGCCGACGCATACCATCCACGGATTGTGTGGTCGTATGTCTCTGGGTGTGCCATCTGCGGCGAACTTACCCAGTCTTGGGCCTAGTACCACCAATACACCAAGGGCAAATCCGCCGGCGATAGCATGAATGACCCCGGACGCGTAAGCATCATGGTAACCTAAGTATTGCACCATCCAACCGGCATAATGCCAGCCCCATGAAGCATCAATGACCCAAGCTACAGAACCAATTACTACCGCCAAGATCCAGAAAGCGGAGGAATTGATTCGTTCAATGACCGAACCGGATACGATGGAAGCCGCAGTCCAAGAGAACAGCAGGAAGGCTGCCCAGAAGACACCGGAGATGCGGTCTTGAAGATTGGTTGCCATGGTTTCCGACCAGGCTGTATTGGCGGCTCCAGCAGCCCAATCGATGGACATGGGGAAGTTGGGGAAGGCCCAGTAAATCCACCATCCAAAGAAGAAAAAAGTGATCGTTACCAAAGGAATGATCATGGAGTTTTTCATTAACGTGTGTATATGGTTGCGACGCCGGCTGGCGCCTACCTCATACATACAGAAGCCGACGTGAATAAAAAACATTAAAGGTATTGTGACCCAGTAATAAAACTCGGTGAATACCGTCGTGAGTGCATTCAAATTGCTGTCCATTTAGGTTTACCCTCATTGTTGTTATTAAAAAAGAACTGCAAAGGTAAATTAAACTATTTAAAGGCAGAAAATAACGGCTTTTTATAACAGCAAAAAGAGAGTGTCGCGTTTGATTTAAATGGATACAAAGATGTGAAGAATCGTTAATTTATGTAATAAATTTTTACTCTTTAGTGGGCACAATAAATGTTGGCCAATAGGTTGGAGGGGGGAGTACGCTATCGGGGTTAAAGTCAGCTACGTTATCGACATTGATGAGTTGTATATCCGGACCAATATGGGTGTGGGTGAGGTTTTGTTGCAGCAATCTGACTGCTTGTTCAACGGCCAACTGGCCCTGTAAAACAGGCGCATCGTTGGGTGCTGCTAGAATATGGCCTCGCTTGATGCCGCGTAACACATTTTGCGTCATATAGGTGGAGACAATTTGAATTTTGCCCCGCAGCCCTTTATTTAGTAGTTCACCGACAGCGGCTTCGGCAGTTAGGGCGGTGCCCACTATGTAGTCAATATCAATATTGCTGTTGAGCACCTCCTGTAAGAGGTTACGTTGGATCTCTTTACCCGTATCCCCCCATTTAATACTGACAATATTAACACTGCTATTTTCGATTCCTTTGCGGAAACCCCCGTCAATGAAATTCACCCAACCAGCTCCAGTTGGCCCTGGGAACCAGGCGATATTAACTGGCTCTGATCCTTGGGGGTGTTGGTCGGCCAAATACTGGCCTACCTTTTTGCCCATGGTGTACCAGGAAACGCCCACTTTGGCACTGATTCCTGGATTGGACATGTCGTTCACTGCGGCAATAATGGGGGTGCGTTTTGCTGCCTGTTTAACGGTCTGTTCAAGACCAGAAAAGGACACCGCACCAATAATGATGGCGTCTGCCTGATTATTGACGCACTGACTAATCTGGCGTAGTTGATTTTGTATCTGTGGATAACCACCGGCTTCGTAAATGGTAAGTTTAATACCTAGTCGTTGGGCTTCTTTTACCATGCCATAGTTAACACCTAACCAATAGGGGTCTTTTAAATGGGGGTACAAAGCACAAAGGTGCCAGCTCTTGTTGGCATTATTAATCGATGTGTGGTGCACACTAATGGTTTCACTTGAATAGTCAAAAGGATGTTGCCAAGTGTTCATCTGGTGAGAGACTGGAGCACTATAAATAACGCAAGAGAAGGTGATAAATAGACAGCCTAATAGCCATGCAACATGTCGTGCTATTGGCATTTGAGTTAGGTTATAAGCTGGTGGTATTCGCAGTGGTGTCATACTATGGTACTGTTTATTGGATTTATAATTTACCTGATATAAGTGCCTATGGCGGTAAAACTAGGAGTTGGTGGCAAGCTGTTGCTCATCATGACATCTGCAATGAGCTTGGTTTTAGTTGTGGCGGTCATGGGGGTGTTTGGTTTTGTGCAAGTCGCGAACAAGCAAAACTCCGTGATTGATGACACCATTCCAGCGATCGTAACGTCACACAGTCTTAGTTTGGCCTATAGTAGTCTGGTCAATACGGTGCCGTCAATTTCCAAGGCCTCAACTTTAGCTGAGGTAGATGCCTTGGCAGACACCATTGACCGGCAATTGCGTATATTTATAGATGTCGCTGATCAGTTCCAAAATGCCAAATACGCTTCTGGTAATACCGCTGAGTTATTAGTCATGGTGCAACTCATTGACGAGGACTTACGCCAACAATTGAGTTGGATGACAGCCAAGGTAAATGCCGCCCAACTCTATAACAAGCATGTGAATAAAGCGACCAGGGCGATGACTGAAATTGAGTCGATTAGTACTTCTTTGGTCGCCAACGCTAATACCACAACTTCCGCCATCACTTCTGGTTTATATGACCTAGTTGAGACGGATAAAAACCAACTTTATGCTACCTTCGATCGGTTAATTGATATTGACCTAGATTATATGGAACGTATGTATGAATTACGCAAACGGGCAACCTCTCTAAACACCTTACTGTTTCGCTTGAATAGCAGTAATTTGTATCAAGAAGTGGCCGCCATAAAAAAGCAGACGCTGATCGATCTTGATGTGTTGCAGCGCCGTGTAGGAGAAATAAATGATCCGGGGCGACGTCGGCAGGCAAATGAGTTTTTGCAGGCCTTTAAGACTAACTTATTGTCTGCCAATGGCTATAGTTTATTCGATTTGAAAACGCAAATGCTGCTAGCAACTGATAATCAACAAAGTTTAGCTACAGGAGCGAAAAGTCACATTGAAGGCTTTAATAAGCAGGTGCTGCTAATTAGTTCGTCTGTCAGCGAAGGACTAATTGAAACCACGGAAGAAGCGCGCACTGCCGTTGCCTTATGGCGCAATCTCATCTTCTTTGTATCTATTGGTATGGTGATCGTGGGTATTGCCTTCTTGTGGATATACCTAAGACGTAGCCTCTTTAGACCTCTTGATAGTGTTAACAATGCTCTGATGTCGGTAGCAAAAGGTGATCTGACTGCAGAGGCCAATTACTTTCGCGACGATGAAATTGGTCGTTTGTCCCGCACCGTTGAGATATTTAAAAACAATGCTAGCGTGCGTATGGAACTAGAACAACAACAAGAAATAGTTGAGCGTAGGTTGCGCAACCATCAGAGAGAATTAGAGCAACAAATCAATGAACGTACTCTGCAGTTACAGTCAGTTAATCAACGTTTAGAGCGCAGCGTTGATGACCATTCGCGAGCTAGAGAAGAAGCGGAACAAGCTAACCAAGCCAAAACAGCGTTTTTAGCCACCATGAGTCATGAAATTCGTACGCCATTAGGAGGCATTTTAGGAACCCTCCGTCTCTTAGGTCAGACAGATGTTAATGAGCAGCAACATCAATATGTTGAGTATAGTTTAGAGGCAGCCGAGGCCTTGTTGTCGATTCTAAATGGCATTTTGGATTTTGCTAAGGTGGAAGCAGATGAAATTGTCATTGAGAAAAGCCCCTGTGGCGTTAAACAAATCGCGGCTACTCTCAAGGCGCTGATGCAGCCCGTTGCTGATGATAAAGGCATTGATCTGTTGTTTCACATTCCCGCGCAACTAGAGCATAGCTACTTCCTGTTGGATAAAGGCAAGGTCCATCAGATTTTGTTTAATCTCATTAGTAATGCCATTAAGTTTACCCCTTCTGGATTTGTTGATTGTTCTGTAGAGCTAGTTACCAAGGGCGATAATCAGGTGGTGCGCTTTCAAGTAGAAGATACAGGCCTAGGCATTCCCACTGAAAGTCGTGCAAGACTATTTCAGCCTTTTACCCAATATGATGCCTCTACTTCCCGACGTTATGGTGGCACAGGATTAGGGCTGTCCATATGTGATAAATTAGCCAATGCCATGCAGGGTAGTGTGGGGGTGGAAAGCCGGGTGGCTGACGATTATACCCAAGGTAGTAGTTTTTGGTTTGAAGTAACAGCAGAAAAGGTAGATTATGATGGCATCTCCACTACCCACACTGTTAGTCAAACGGATAACGATGAGCAAAGGCATATATTGCTGGTTGAAGACAACAAGATTGGTCGAATTGTGACCGAAGGTTATCTACAGCAAATGGGTCACACGGTGCAATGTGCCGTGGATGGTTATGATGCCTTAACCTACGCTGAAGAAGATTTTGATGTCATTTTAATGGATATAAGTATGCCAGGTATGGATGGTGTGGAAACGGCCATGGAAATGCGCAAGGTCCACCAAAGCCGGCAAAAGTACATCCCCATAATTGCCATGTCTGCACATATCTTTCCCCAAGAAATTGAAGAGTTCCTACGCGCTGGTATGGACGGTTTTATTGGCAAGCCGTTTGATTTACAGCGATTTATGTTGCTGTTGCAAGATATTAAAACTACCGAGGAAAAGCCTGTGTCATTGCCCAGTGAAGGTGTGTCAGAACTACTTAATGAAACTGTCCTACAGGCGGATCTAAGTGCCCTTGGTAACGCTCGTATGGGTGACATGATTGCCTTGTATCAGACATCAAGTAGGGAAATCATTGGTGGGCTAAAATTAGCTTGGCAGCAACATAAACTTTCAGCGCTTGCTGATCACGCCCATAGTTTAAAGAACGCCGCTGGAAGTCTTGGGCTTGAAGCCCTACACAGTCTTGCAAATCAATTGGAAAGACAGGCTAAACACTCTCAAAAAGACAGTGTTAGCCTGATTATGGAGGATTTAGACGGCGTCCTAAGTGCCTCAGAAAAAGCTTTGCTGAACTGGCAAAAGCAGAACCTAGCGGTTGATTCCAGAGAATAGATAGCCTTCTCCATGAACGGTGCAAAACAGAGCCGGTGACTTGTAGTTGCGTTCTAGTTTTTTGCGTAAACGCATGACCAACACGTCAATAGTCCTATCGCTAGGGTCCCAGCTGCGGTGGGTGACCTTGTTCATTAAGCGGTCGCGGTTAAGTACTTGATTAGGGTGAACCATAAACACCATAAGTAGCTCGTATTCAGCTCGAGTAAGCTTGATGGTTTCTCCATCACGAGTCACCACTAGGCGGCGAGGCGCATCAAAGGTTAGTCCATCGAATTTATAGACTGCCTTACCATAGTTTTCGACGCCATTATTGGCGCTTACTCGCGTTAATATATTACGCACACGAGCAAGTAGCTCACGGGGATTGAAAGGCTTGGTGACATAATCATCGGCGCCGACTTCTAAGCCCACTATTTTGTCAATATCATCGGACTTGCCGGTAACCAGAATAATGCCAATTGAGCTACGGCTACGTAGCTCTCTGGTCAGTAACAGCCCATTATTGTCTGGTAGATTAATATCCAAGAGAATGAGATGGATATCCTCTTGATCAAGTACCTTTTCCATTTCCTTGGCTGACCCAACAGCCGTTACCTTGTATCCTTCGGCTTCAAAATAACCGAGCAGTTTGGTCCGTGTAACGGGCTCGTCTTCTACGACTAGTATGTGTTGGAATGACATAGTAGACCTCGATGTTATTGTATCCCTAAAGCTTGTTTACGTTGCTTGGCCCAGGTATTAATCACGTGATCTACGGCAAGGCCAATGAAAGCGACACATAAGCCAAGCATGAGCCCGTTGCCTATTCCGTGTTTATCCGACAGGGCTTTTAAGATGAATTGCCCCAGATCATCAGTGCCAATCATAGCACCAATTATCACCATGAACAGGGAAAAGATAACTGTTTGATTTATTCCCAACAGAATGTGGGGGAAGGCCAGCGGAAACTCGATATTGATTAGTCGTTGCCATCGGTTAGCACCTGACATTAAGCCTGCTTCTATTAATGCTTCTGGCACGTTGCGCAAGCCCTCTACGGTATAGCGGGTGGCGGGAATGGTGGCATAGATAATTACCGCAATCAGTACCGACGTATCGGTAATGCCAAACAACATGATAACAGGGATTAAATAAATAAATGATGGGAAGGTCTGGAAGGTGTCGCATACCAATAGAATTACTCTGGAGGCAAGGTTGTTTTGCGCACATAGGGTGCCAATGGTGGTACCAATAATGACCGAAACTATGACACCAAACGTCACCATGTACATGGTGATTAAGGCACGATCCCACCACTCGGTTAAAGCAATAAACAACAAGAAGGCTGCCACTGTTAGTGCTGATCTAAGGCCACCAACAAGGTAGGCAATCCCCATAAATAAAGTCAAGGTGGCAATCACTGGCATGCTCAAGTATGCCGTCTTCATGGGAATAAGCACTTGTGTGATGAGTACTTCATTGAAGCTCTTTAGGCTATAAAACCAAGCATCAATGATCCAATCTACGCCCGCTTGCCAGAGTGGTTCTGTGGTTATGCCTTTGTTGTGCGGAATGAGATAGAAGTAATTCAAACCATCGCCAAACAACCATTTGCCAAATAGAGCTAACAAGGAACCCAGCACTAGCATGACGGCAAACAAGAGACTAGAGCGATGGCGCTGGGTAAACGATAAGTCAGAAAAATAATCTTTTTGCTTATCGGCCCAGGCAAGTGACAAACGGTCCAGCACAACGGCAATGAGTACGATACAAACGCCAAGTTCTAGAGCTTGACCAATACGCAGTTGGTTTAACGCTAATAGTAGGTTAAAACCTAGGCCTTTAGCCCCAATGTAGGAGGCGATAACAGACATGGCCAAGCACTGCATGATGACCTGGTTAACCCCAAGAAGCATATCTCGTCTAGCCGTAGGGATGAGTACTTTGAATAACAGTTGGAAATTGCTGCAACCGCTCATTAATCCCGCTTCAAGAACCTCTGGTGATACCTTTTTTAATCCCAAAAGCGTCAACCTGATCATGGGTGGCGTAGCAAAGATAACCGTGGCAATGGCACCAGCGTGATCGCCAATGCCAAAGAATACAACCACAGGTACCAGGTAAGAAAAGTGTGGCATGGTTTGCGCAATATTGAGCACAGGTAATAAAGTAGATTCAACAGCCTTGTTCTTAAATGCCAACACCCCTAACAACATGCCGAGGAGTACCGATACTGGCGCGGCAATCAATACTAAAGATAGGGTCTCCATGGCTGGATACCACTGCCCAAATACAGCGATGTAGATAGTGGAAAGACCGGCCAATAGAGATAACCCTAGGCCTTTAAGGCTGTAGCCTAAAATAAAGGCACCAGCAGCAATGACGGTCCATGGTAAGGCAGGCCAATACGCCCATTTGTTTTCTTCAAGCCAGTCCCAACTGGTAAATGCAACAATGGTTTTGACACCACCAACGAGTATTTCTCTGACAAACTCAATCATGAATAGCAAGGCACGGGAGAAACTGCGGGTTAACTCTTTAATTAAAGCGGATTCTTCATATTCTTCAATATCAGGATCGTAAACATCCACCAGAAACCAATCAAACATCAAGTGTTCAGCAAAATCATTGATTAATTTGGGAATAGCCCAAAAAGACGTGCTAGTAGGAGTACCAAACAACCAGTTGAGTAAGGTGGGCAGTAAACACAAACCTGCTAGCAGACTCACTAGACCGTTATAGGAAAGCTGACGCCAACGCTGTTGTAGCCAACTAAACGCATTTTCGGCGTTGGCAGTCTTGATGTATTGATAGGTGGTTAACATCAAAAACACCATAATGGTCATGAACCAGTTGCCAAAAGCCAAATCCACAACAAAATTATAAAATGATATCTCAGGAATTCGAATTAGTTGGGGAGGCAGTTGGCCACTGGAGAGCATGCTGATAGATTCAGTAAAGCCTACAGTGGCTGGGATATCACCATTGGCAACGGCATTAGCAAAGTCATCACGAACGGATATGAGGTTGCCATAGTCGCCAGTCATTTGCATAAAAGCAGCAAACACAAGTAATAGGGCGCCAAATTGTAGCAATTTGGGGTGGCTGTTTAAAAAATTGATTAGTTTCATAGCTTCACCCTAGGCTTAGGCAGCGTGGTTTTCGCCAAATAAAATATGAATGACTGTGCTGCAATTGAGGACACCAACAA
>JAERSU010000260.1 GCA_016845445.1 Oceanospirillaceae bacterium
CATCAAGCTTGCTAAGGTGGTAGCCCGTTATCCCAATAAAGTGTATACCACCCACGTGAGAGACGAAGGGGATGAAGTCATTGCCGCCGTTGGCGAAGCCTTGCATACAGCCGATGAAGCCAAGGCTGCTCTGGTATTATCTCATCACAAGTGCGCAGGCAAACATAACTTTGGTAAAAGTAAACAGACACTGGCCTTGGTCGACAAGGCCAGCCAGCAGCAAAAGGTCGCCTTGGATGTCTACCCTTATACCGCCTCCTCCACCAGTTTAAGTCAGCGATTCTTAGATTCTGCCGATGACATCATGGTGACCTGGTCTGATACCCACCCAGCAATGAATGGCCTTATGCTCGATGACATTGCTAAGCAATGGGACATGTCTAGAGAGCAAGCCTGTGAACACTTGCAACCAGCTGGTGCCATCTATTTTGATATGCATGAAGATGATCTACAGCGCATTCTGTGCCATCCTGCCGCCATGATTGGCTCCGATGGCCTACCTGGCACCCCCAATCCCCATCCACGCTTGTGGGGCACCTTTGCGCGCGTATTGGGCCATTACGTACGCGAACAAAAACTACTATCATTGCCGCAGGCCGTGCATAAAATGACAGGGCTATCTGCCAGCCAATTTGGTCTGCACAAACGCGGTTTCATCCGCCTAGGCTATGCCGCAGACCTGGTGCTTTTTGATGCAGATGAGATTGCCGATATGGCGGCATTTAGCCATCCTGAAGTAGCTAGCAAGGGCATTCATCACGTATGGGTGAATGGCCAGTTGGCCTTGCACAATGGGCAACCCTGCCCTGCCAGAGCCGGCTTGTTGTTAACCGACTAACTAGGAACAGAGCATGACACGTACAATTTGGTTAAACGGCGCATTTGTTGCCGAACAAGACGCCAAGATTTCTATCTTTGATCGAGGCCTATTATTTGCCGATGCCGTGTATGAAGGCTTTGGTGTACTCAACGGCCAGATCAGTGATTTCCAGCACCATATGGCCCGCCTACAGCGCTCTTTAGCAGAGCTGCAAATGACCATGCCCTACCGTGTCGAAGAGCTACATAGCATTTTGTTGCAACTACTTGAGCGCAACCAACAACAAGAGTGTTTTCTCTATTTACACATCACCCGTGGCGAGCATGACCGAGACTACCTCTACCCAGAAGGCCTAACTGCCAACATGTTTGCCTTTACCCAGCCACTGCACGGTGGCTTTGCCGCCGCACCCGCTGTGCCACTGACCATGGCATCAACAGAAGACTTGCGCTGGGCCAGAAGAGATATCAAAACCTCCAACTTGTTAGGTCAGGTACTAGCCAAACAACATGCACGTGAGCAACAGGCCGACGAAGCCCTCATGGTAGATCAACAGGGTTATGTTACCGAAGCCGGCGCCATGTCCTTCTTTATCATCAAAAACCAGCAGATCTATGCACGCCAGCTAAATCGTGAACTACTCCCAGGGGTGACCCGCAAAACCATGCTTAGGGTGGCGGCAGAATTAGATTTAGAGGTAGTTGAACGACACTATACCCTGGCCGAGGTATACGCCGCCGATGAGGCCTTTGCCACTGGTGCCTCAAGCTATATTCAGCCCGTTATCCAGGTGGATGGTAAAACCATTGCCGACGGTAAAATGGGGCCCATTACAAGCCATCTACGTGAAGCTTATTTGCAGGCTATACAATCGGCTAGCAAGGCTTAACCACACATTCCTAAAAGTGAGTCAGAATGTCTGCCAGCGGTTTTTTCATTTTAGCCACACTGGGTACCACAGCGTCGTCGGCCGGGTGCCCCACGGTCAATATCATGACCGGCTTCTCCGATTTGGGCCGGCCTAACATGTCATTAAGAAAACCCATGGGGTTAGGCGTATGCGTCAAACTCACCAGGCCTGCATGATGCAAAGCGGAAATTAAAAAACCCGTGGCTATGCCAACACTATCGGGAACATAGTAGTTTTTGTAGCGGCTGCCATCGTCAAATTCACCATAGCGCTGGGCAAATATTACGATAAGCCAGGGGGCTATTTGCAAATGCGGCTTTTGGGCATTGGTACCGATTGGCTCCAGAGCTTTAATCCACTCATCGCCACCGC
Organism: Oceanospirillaceae bacterium; assembly: GCA_016845445.1. Taxonomy (GTDB): domain Bacteria; phylum Pseudomonadota; class Gammaproteobacteria; order Pseudomonadales; family Balneatricaceae; genus Njordibacter. The sequence goes on from JAERSU010000260.1 coordinate 2,103, forward strand.
CACCTGCGTAGAACTTCTGTTCCTCTTTTTCTGCGGCAACACGGATACGCTGTTTCATGTGCGCATCTTGAATAGCGACAAAATGCCATGGCTGGTGATTGGCACCACTGGGCGCTGAGCCCGCTACCCTAATGCAATCATCAATGACACTTTTGGCAACCGGCCTATCACTAAAATCACGCACCGTGTGACGTTTACGCATAAACCCTAGGTATTCTTTGACGGCCTTGGCCATCTGCTCATCACTAAGTTCTATTCGGTCTGGTAACGGTATGGCCTCATAGGTCAAGGCTTGTTTGGCAAACACGACATTCTCTCCAGTAAATTACTTTGCGATAAGCAAGCATAGCAAAATAGCCGGACTGCAGCAGGCCCTTCACTAATCAACTACCAAAAACTGCCCCATCATGCCAGCGTCTTCATGTTCTAAAATGTGACAATGATACATGTAGGGATAGTGTTCATCGGCGTAGTCTTCAAAGTGCATGATAATGCGCACCGTTTCACCGGCATTGACCAACACCACGTCTTTGCGCCCACGTTCGTTGGCGGCAGGTGGTGCACCATCACGGTCGATAATCTGAAATTGCACGTCATGCATGTGAAAAGGGTGAGCCATCATGGAAACATTTTCTAGGCGCCAAATTTCTGTTGTACCCTTCTTTACACGCTCATCAATGCGCTGCAGATCCATGACCTTGCCATTAATGCTATGGCTGTGGCTGGATGAACTCATCATGGCCATCATGCCCATTTGCATTTCTAGCTTAAAGGTTCTTTCGCTGACGGCTTGGGCTTCATCTAACCAATCAATAGCCGTTAACTTGTTGGGCAATGACGGTGCTGCACTCAAGCTTTGTGCTGGTCTTAATTCTAGAAAACTAAATGCTGGGGCATTGTTGTTTTCCCCCATCATTATATTGCCACGGCCTAGGGCCACATTGACCAACTGCACTGTCTCACTGGCCTTGAGATCAATGATTACCTCAGCTCGTTCGCCCCTACGCATATAGAGGCTGGGACCAAGGAAACTAGCATTAATGCCACTGGTCTTGGTTAGGTAACCATCAACAATTTCCGTTTCACCATTTTGCATGACAAGATCATAAGTACTTAAGCCATTGATTTTGTTAGGCAGTAACTGTGGTGGAATAGTCAGTGGTTTGGGCTTAATAGCGACCTCATTGGCGCTTACCAAGGAAGGGAGGCCCAATCCCGTCGTTGCCACCACAGCAACACCGGCTGCCGATTTAAGTAATTGACGTCGTGTTTGGTTGTTCATTTAATCAGCCATGCGGTTATATATATAGGCGGACAATGCTGCCAATGCCCTCCAAGTTGCATTTGTACGCTTACCATCCCATACAATGAAGAACACCATGATGACCTTCATCAAGCATTTGAATATCGTTAGGGTAGTCAGTGAGAAGGCTAATCGCGGCAGCATTTATGCTAAGCTGCCAATGATGAAGAGAACTTGAGGAGGTTCGTTATGCAACCACAGCTCGACCTAGCCAATGAAACCTGCCCACCTTGTGGGGCTGATACTCGCCCCATGGATGCCCAGGAAGCCCAGCAATTGATGGCCCATATTCCTAACTGGAGCATGCACGAAAGTGGCCAAAAGATTCACCGTCGTCTCACTTTCAAGGGCTTTGCCAAAGCGGCCTATTGTGCCAACCTCAGTATGTATGTCTCTGACCTGACATTCCACCATGCTGATGTGCAATTTGGTTGGGGCTACTGCCAAATTGACTACACCTCACACGATGTTGGTGGCCTCACCCGCAGAGACTTTATTTGTGCTGCTAAGTTAGATTTGTTGTTAGACAAGGAGTAGAAACAAATGCCCGAAGTAAATCACTCAAAGCCTGCCCATGATGGGTAAAAGTACATACTCAGATCTCACCATTGGAGGATATAAACAGGGAACAGCTGTCATACAAGGGCACAAAATTTGTTATGAAATGCAACAACAAAGCAGCCAACGTATCAACAATATATATATGAAAAACAATTAGATAGAAGGCATTGGCAACTATTCAACTTGTTCAAACATCAACGATATAAATAGCATGTTAAACCTTTCACAATTTTTATATTGAAGACGATTTATTCCTCACTTAGCATCTAAGAATGAGAGATAAAAATAAATACCACCTTGATTTTATAATTGACCACGGGTTTTCAATGTTCGAGTTATCGTCTATTTTGGAGCCCTTCAGTCTTGCCGCAGACTCAGATGAAAATCTGAGTTTTGACATCACTATCTATTCAAGCGATGGCTTACCAAAAAGGTCAAACTGCCAATCTGACATCGCCACGGAACACATTGGCACACGTGATCATAAGCCCAGCATGGTCTTCATCCTCTCACCCTGTCGTTCGGCGTTTGCCTCTTCATTGTTATTAAAAAAACTAACCCCTTGTTTAGCCGATCCTGACTGTATGATTATTGCCGTAGACGAGGGCATAGAATGGCTTTATCAGAGCGCACTTATTGGAAATGAATACATCCATAGCGGCATACTTGAACCAACGAATAACGGTTCAGTACGACTAAAAAAAGCCCGACTTTATGCTATACGAAATAATATCGCTCTGTGTACTTGGTGCAGCCCATGCCTTGAT
>JAERSU010000261.1 GCA_016845445.1 Oceanospirillaceae bacterium
GATTGGTGGCAGACTCGGGGGCCTGCCACTGGGTTCACATGCGAGATGGATTACACTGCGCCGGCCCACTGCAAGAGGCCAACACCGTACCGTGATCAAACCTACCATGGCGCAAAAAATGAATGTTCTGCTGTGCTACCGTCGAGCTATAGCGCAACATAGAGTGGTTAGCATAAACAGAAATGAAGTCCGCCATATTAGGCAGCTTGGTAGATTGCACCGGCACCATGCCGTCATTGGCCTCGCCAATAATTTCATCGGTTAACGCGGCATAGCTCTCAGTTCCGGCAATGATGCCCGCGCGAAAATCAGGGACCGGCAACGCCAAAGGAAAACTATTGGCATGCGTACCTAACACCTGTGAAGTATCACCAAATAGCTTAAACCAGGCCTGATCTGCAAAGCGATCTACCACCTGAGTACCATTATTAGGTGTACCAATCATCACCACCCGCCCGCGAGATTCAGCCAACGATTGATTATCAGCGTCTGCAAAGAAACCACGAATCAACAAGCCGCCAAGCGAGTAGCCCACATAGTGGGTCGCAACACCATCATTACAACAATCAATAATTTGCTCCTGTACCTGCCTCTGCACATCATCAATATCACGATTAAGGGAGCGGTAGTTAAGGCTAACCACTTCATATCCGGCCTCCTCCATGCTTGATGCCAAACGCCACATGGACAGACTATTGCGCGCCCAACCATGCACTAACACCACCCGCTTAGCATTAAGGCTGGCTGCACTATCTGCCCACACAGGTGCGGCACTAACCAGTAAACTTATTCCAATAACAATGGGTGCAAGCCACGATTTCATAGGCAAACTCAAAACGCTAACAACAATTGCGCTTAAAGTTAGCACACCAAAACGACATTACAATGGCAAAAGGTGCCAATTTGCAGTTATTTACAATGTCGATTTTGTCTCACATAAAGACCAATTTTCACCTTTAATATCGGTTCGCCTGTGGCTACAATGGCAACCATAACAACCCAAGGAAAGCCCATAGCTGCCTCCAGCAACCTACACAGCTAGGCGCCAACAACAGTAATTATAAAAACTAAATCATGAACGAACTGCTCTATACACCGGCCCACAAGCAACGTGAACTCATTCTACATAACAAGCTTAGTGCCCTAGAGCTAACGTGTGCCTACATAGATCAAATCCACAAGATTAACCCTGCTCTTAACGCCCTTGTAACCTTAGATTTTGATCAGGCATTAGCAACGGCAAAGCAACTTGACCAACACCTGCATGCCACGGGTAAACCCAAAGGCCTGCTGCATGGCTTGCCTTTAGCAGTAAAAGATGTGTTCAATACTAAAGGGCTACGCACCACCTTTGGCAATCCTTTATTTAGACACCATTTGCCAATTGAAGATGACATTCTGGTGGCTCGGGAAAAGCTGGCAGGAGCAGTAATTCTAGGTAAAAGTAATACCCCTGACTGCGCCTCTGGAGGCATTACTAACAATGAGATCTTTGGCTTAACGCACAACCCCTGGGATAACACCAAAACCACCAGCGGCAGTGGTGGCGGTGGTATTGCAGCTTTACTGGGTGGCATGGTGAGTTTGGCCGATGGCAGTGATATTGGCGGTTCGGTACGCTCCCCGGCATGCTGGAGTAGCTGCGTAGGTTACCGCCCTACATCGGGTTTGATACCTGGATTACCGGGCCAGGCCGCCGATGGTGATACCAGTACAGCTGGCATCTTTGCCCGCTGCGTTACCGACGCCGCTTTATTCATGCAAGCCGTACAGGGGCCTAGCCCTTTGTCAGCGGTTACCTACCCCAAGGAAGCGGAAGTCGACTGGCAACGCCTAACGCCAGCAAAAACCTGTTTACCCATTGGCTGGCAACCTGATTTTGCCCATATGCATGTTCATGCTGACGTGGCTGATAGTTTTGCTTGCCAAGCGGCCATATTGGAACAGGCAGGGTTTAGTCTGAGTGATGAGCCCATACAGCTAGGAGCGAACTATCGCGACCTGTATCGCCAATTCAATGCTTGGCGCTTCTTCGCATGCTTACCAGATAAGGTACAAACGGCGGCCTTAGCCGGCGAAAGCAAAGCTAGTCATAACGACTATGCCGATTTTATGCGTAACACCAGCGCCCTAGAAATTCAAACTATGCTTTTGCGACGAGAACACCTACGTGTTGCCGTACGGGATTATTTTAGTCGCCATAGTGTGCTGGCCACGCCTGTCCATGCAGGTCTTGCCTTTGGTGTAGACGACTACCTAGGAGAAGGCAGCACTGACTGGTCGCCACTCTACCTCGCTCCCTTACTCGGCTTACCATCCGTTTGTGTACCTTGTGGTTTTACCAACGACGGCATGCCTAATGGCATGCTTCTAACAGGGCCTGCTAGTAGTGACCAGTTATTGTTACAGATCGCCTATGGTTTTGAAACAGCCCGGGGTTTACCGGTAGGTCAACCTGACTTAACCTGGTGCTCTAAGTAAGCATTTTTCAGTTACGACGACTAGCTTATTGCCAGTCGCTAGCGACTGGCCTACCATGTGAGTAGACATAAAAACAGCGCATGAGGCAAGCATGAAAATCGTATTTTCACCCGATCACGTCAATCACAATACCAAAACAGAACTGTCTGGCGGCCAACTGGTGACACCCTACGAATGTGCTTCGCGTATGGACTATGTATCCCAGGCGCTGCAGCAATACCAACTTGGTGACGTGGTTGCACCACGAGCCTTCCCGCGCAGCCATGTCGAAAAGATCCACAGCCACGATTATTTAGAATTTCTTGATAACTGCTGGCAACAATGGCAGGCGGCTGGTATGCAAGGTGAAGCTATGCCAAGCGTCTGGCCTTCACGTTCCATGCCCAGTACCCACATCCCCAAAAACATCGACGGTAAAATTGGTTACTACGCCCTCGCTGCTGAGACCGCCATATCAGCGAATACCGCCCAGTCAGCCTGGCTAGCGGCGGACATTGCCCTAACGGCCACGGATTATATTGTGCAAGGTGAAGCTTGTGCCTTTGCCCAAGCTCGCCCACCTGGCCACCATGCCTCTAAAGATCAGTATGGTGGCTATTGTTTTATCAACAATGCTGCCGTTGCCGCCCAGTATTTACTGGATAATGGTTATCAAAAGGTGGCTTTAATGGATGTCGACTTCCACCATGGCAATGGTACACAAGCCATTTTTTATGATCGTGACGATGTATTCTTCAGTTCAATCCATGGCGACCCTTTTGATGCCTTCCCCCACTTCCTTGGCCACGCCGAAGAAATCGGCGAAGGCGAAGGCATAGGTTACAACCTTAACCATCCATTACCTCCAGGCACCCCCTATTCTACTTGGGCTACAAAGCTCGATGAAAGCTTAGTGGCCTTCCGCAGCTATGGTGCTGACGTTTTGGTGGTATCCTTGGGCTTGGACACCTTTGAACATGACCCCATTAGCTTCTTCAAAATCAAAACCGAAGAATACTTGCAAATGGGCCAACAACTGGCAAGTTTAGGCTTACCGACGGTGTTTATCATGGAAGGCGGCTATGCCGTGGAAGACATTGGTTACAACACCGCCAATGTGTTAAAAGGGTTCTTACAACAGGCATAATTGGTGACTATATGGCTCATAGCTTTCAGAACCTCATTCAGCAGCATGCCCAGCAACGGCCACATAAACCGGCCTTAAGTTTTAACGAGCAAGATTATAATTATGCTGAATTTGCTTACCTATGTGAGCAGCTAGCTAGCCACCTACAAGGCCTTGGCATCGGTACAGGTGACAAGGTTACTACCTTATTACCTAATAGTGTGGAACACGTGGGGCTCATTTGGGCGGCGACTCATCTAGGTGCGGCCATTGTGCCCCTAAGTCCGTTACTGCAAGACCAGGCTGTATTCAATCTCCATACCAATGCCGATGCTAGCTTGCTGATTTGCACTGACCAACGTTATCAGGATTTACAGACCTTGGCAGCAGATCATACCCCCATCTATAGTCTAAGCCAGCTCCAACAAGCCTATGACCTGCCCCCCAAACTTGGCCCTATTGCTCAGGTTAGCGTAGATAGTCTATTCAATATTGTTTATAGCAGTGGTACCACCGGCCAGCCCAAAGGCATTATGCACAGCCATCAGGTGCGGGCCATGTATGGCTATGGCTTTGCCACGGCTTTTCGCATTCAACAAAACAGTGTGGTGATGCACACAGGTGCCATTGTATTTAATGGCGCCTTTGTCACTATGTTGCCCTGCTTCTTGCAAGGTGCTCATTTTGTTTTGGCAGAGGCTTTTGCAGCAGATAATGCCATGCAGTTGATAGAGCAGCATAAGGTCACCCATACCATGATGGTACCGAGTCAGCTCATTGCTTTATTAGAGCATCCTGACTTTTCCCCCCAACGTTTAGCCAGCCTAGAGGTACTATTAGTTCTAGGAGCACCCTTACATCAGCGTTATAGGGAGCAACTAGAAAGCTTACAGCCCGGTTGTTTCCATGAACTCTATGGCTTAACGGAAGGCTTTGCCACCATTCTTGATAATGGCGACCTAGACAAAAAAGCCGGTTCAGTGGGGTGTCCATTAACAGGCTCCCAAATGCGCATCGTTGATGATCAAGGTCGCGACCTTGGTAACGGCGAAATAGGCGAAATTGTTGGTAATGGGCCACTTATGTCACCAGGCTATTACGGCAACCCGAAATTGACTGCTGAGACTTTTCGCGATGGCTGGCTATTTACAGGCGACCTAGGTTATCAGGACAATGAGGGCTTTTTATATTTGGCCGATCGCAAAAAAGACCTGATCATATCTGGCGGCGTTAACGTATACCCCAAAGACATTGAAGAGATATTAGTAACCCACCCGCAAGTCATTGAAGATGCGGTGATCGGTGTAGACCATGATAAATGGGGCGAAACACCTGTCGCGGTGATCGTTGCCAGAGATGATGCCAATGCTGAGGACATTAAGTCCTGGGTGAATGAGCGCGTGGCTGCTCGCTACCAAAAACTCGACGCCCTCCACATCATCGAGGCAATGCCTCGCAATGTTGCCGGAAAAACCCTCAAGAATGAGCTGCGTAATCGTTTTGGCTAACCTATAATAGGGATTTTTACCCATCGAGAATCAAGCATGTTCCAAGTCAACAAATACTTTGACGATCAAGTCCTATCCATCGCCTTTGACGGTAGCGAGTTACCTGCCACTGTTGGTGTTATGGCCGTTGGTGAATACACCTTTGGCACTAGCCAGAATGAAGTCATGACCGTGGTAGATGGTAAGCTGATTGTCAAACTACCAGCTAGTGACGACTGGCAAGAATTTACCAATGGCCAAAGCTTTAATGTGGCCGCCAACTCTAGCTTTGATGTAAAAGTAGAGCAGCAGACAGCCTACCACTGCACCTACTCTTAAAATATAGGGGTCAGACCTGAAGTCTGAGGGTCTGCCCCGCGACCGCACGGAGTGTCTTGGGTACCCCGGCCTTAGGCCGATCAACAATTACCCCTTGAAATTCCAGCCAGAATCCTTATATTAGACTTATTGAATTTAATATGGATAAGTCACTATGACCACCATCACTTCCCGTTGCCCCCACTGCAACAAAAAAAATCGTGTTCCCTCTGAACGTGTACAAGACAAGGCCACATGTGGTGCCTGTAAAAAATCACTATTCGACGGTAAACCCGTTGCTGGCAATGTTGGCAACCTTAGCGCTCTAATGGCCGCTGATAAACCAGTTGTCATCGACTTTTGGGCACCCTGGTGCGGCCCCTGTCGCAGCTTTGCACCCGTGTTTGAGCAAACTGCAACAGAACGTGACGGCAAGGTACGTTTTGTGAAGGTGGACACTGAGGCTGAACAAATGCTTGGTGCCCAATATCAAATCCGCTCCATCCCCACCCTCATGGTGTTTAAGCATGGTAAGATGGTTGAACAACTCAGTGGTGCATTACCCAAAGCACAATTTGACCAATGGTTGGACCAAGCCCTTAAAAAATAACCCCGGTTAACTAATATGACGTTGATAGATGGCAGTTGCCTGTGTGGTGAAGTTACCTTTGCTGTAGAAGACAAGTTTGATGAGTTTCACCTATGCCACTGTCAACAATGTCAAAAAGCCTCTGGCACTGCCCACGTTGCCCACCTATTTACTCAAGCAGATAACTTCCAGTGGTTAACTGGCGCACAACACGTACAACGTTACGACGTGCCTGACCGGGCCATCAGCAATGCTTACTGCGGCAACTGCGGTTCTCCTGTACCCTACCTATCCTTAGCCAGTGGCAAGCTCGTGGTGCCTGCTGGTGCCTTAAATACAGCTTCAGTAACCATGCCACAAGACCATATCTTTTATGCTGAAAAAGCCGCCTGGTATGAGACCGGTGTTAAGGCTGTGAAAGAGGATGGCTTTCCCAGCTAATCCATTGCTATACTCGAAGCAATATCCATTACTGGAGTTACTTCATGGGCACGCGCTTCGATTCTATCTCTCCTACTCATCAGTCGTTTATTGATGCACAGAAAATCTTCTTTGTTGGCACCGCCACTGCCGATAGTCACATAAACGTGTCGCCCAAAGGCATGGACTTCTTACGCGTCATGGGGCCTAATCGAGTGGTCTGGTTAAACCTCACCGGTAGCGCCAATGAAAGTGCTGGTCACATTCAAGAGTTACCGCGCATGACCATTATGTTTTGTGCCTTTAACGGTAACCCATTAATCCTGCGCTTATTTGGTACAGCGAAGGTGGTGCACCGTAATGACAGCCAGTGGGCTGAGTTAAATGAATTGTTTCCGGCCGCTATGAGCGCCAGGCAAATCTTTGATATGCAGGTCGACATCGTGCAAACCTCTTGCGGCTTTGGTGTGCCTCTAATGAACTACGAAGAAGACCGTAGCAAACTCATGGACTGGGCTGAGAAGCGCGGTCCCGAGGGCATACAGGACTACTGGCGCGATAATAATCAGGTCACCTTAGATGGTATTGAAACCCATATTCTTGAGTTGAATATGCCAAAAAATAAGCAACTTGCCGACGATTAGAAGGCAGCCAGATTAAAAAAACAGTACACAGAGAGATATTTCCATGCGCGGCTTTAATAACAGCGAATTTGAACAACGAACTGCAAAGGCCCAAGCGCTAATGGCAGAACACCAATTTTCAGCCATTCTGCTAACTAACGAAGCCGATGTGCGCTATTTTACCGGCTACCTAACGCGCTTTTGGGAAAGCCCCTGCCGCCCTTGGTATCTAATCATTCCTGCTGCAGGCAAACCGGTGGCCGTCATACCCTCTATAGGTGGTGCTCTCATGCGTAGCACCTGGATAGATGATGTTCGCACTTGGCGAGCACCAGATATGCAAGATGATGGCGTCACTTTACTCAGTCAAGCGTTGCAACAAATAGCCCCCGATGGTCGTATTGCGACGCCTTCCGGGATGCAATCCTGGCTACGTATGCCGCAAAACTATTACCACCAACTACTCGCCAATTTAGGTATTAGCAAACTACTCTGTGACGCAAACATCGTGCGCGACTTACGCATGGTGAAATCACCAGAAGAAGTTGCGAAAATCCGCCACGCCTGCCAAATCGCCGCCCGTGCTTTTGAACGTATGGGAGAGATTGCTAAGGCTGGCGTGCCGCTATCGAAGGTATGGCGTGAATTCCAAATGTTGTGCCTTGATGAAGGTGCCGACTGGGTTCCCTACCTATCTATCGGCGTGGGCGAGTTAGGCTATACGGACGTAATCTCTCCGGCCGGTGACACACCATTACGCGAAGGTGACATTCTCATGCTGGATACCGGCTTAATCTACGATGGTTATTTCTGTGACTATTGTCGCAACTTTGCCATTGGCCATGGCGACAAGCAGGTACAGGAGGCCTGGCACACATTAATGAGGGCTACCCAAGCAGGCATTGAAGCAGGTAAACCGGGGGCCAAGGCTAGCGATGTTTTCAAAGCCATGGACGAGGTGCTCACAGGCGGTAAAGGCATTGGTGACACGGGCCGCCTAGGCCACGGGCTAGGTACGCAATTAACCGAACTGCCTTCATTAATCGCTACCGATCACACCATCCTGCAAGAGGGCATGGTCATCACCTTAGAGCCCAGTATCGTATTAACGGATGGTGGTGTCATAGTGCATGAAGATAACTATGTTGTTGCTGCCAACGGGCTACAAGCGCTTAGCCCTGCCGCAGCGACTGACTTACCTATTCTTTAGTACCACTGAGCATCAGCATGAGTAAGATTTTCACCTACCAAAAACAAGACAATCTAGATCAGCATGGCCGCCTAGGTTTATTGGTGCTACAAACTGATGAAACCATCGAGCACGATTTTCATCGTTTGTTGCCAGCCGATCAAGTAAGCCTGTACGTCTCTCGAGTACCTAGCGCACCGCTCATTAGCAAAGACACCTTAGCCCAAATGAGCGGTGAGTTAACTTCATGCGCAGCCCTACTGCCAGAAGCCATTAGCTATGACGCCGTTGGTTACGGCTGTACCTCAGCTTCTTCGGTCATTGGTTCAGACAAGGTGGAATCGTTAGTTCAAAAGGGCTGTACAACCACTGTGGTTAGTAATCCCTTGCGCGCCCTAATCGCCGCCTGCCAGCATTTAGGCATCAAACGTTTAGCCTTTTTAACACCCTACGCCATCGAGGTGTCCGAGCACCTACGTACCAAGGTCAACGAAGCCGGCATAGCGACCCCTGTATTTGGCACTTTTAATGAAGCCTGTGAAGAAAATGTCGTCCGAATTGCCGACGCCTCCATCATTGCCGCGGCAACAGAACTAGCTCAGCATGCCGACTGCGATGGGATTTTTATGTCCTGTACTAATTTGCGCACATTGAATGTGGTTAACGAAATAGAAGCCAAAATTGGCAAACCGGTATTATCTAGTAATCTGGTGCTGGCTTGGCATATGGCGCAATTGGCTGGCTTGGATATCAAGCACCAAGAGTATGGGCGCTTGTGGCACTAAAACCGATCTCCCATGTAACTCACCCGGTAGTCATTAAGTCGCAGCCATTCCTCATCGGGCGTGATACCCCAACCAGGTGCATCAGATAACAACAAATTACCTGTTTCAATGGTAAAGCCCGGGCTAAACAGACGGTCTTGCCAAGGATAGTAATCCAGTCCTTCAATAGCGTACTCTAGATACTTGCCCGCATTGGGCAAGGCCGCCATTAAATGGGCAGAGAACAAGGTTACAAGGGAAAGATTGGCGCAATGCAAGGTTACGGGTAAATTCGCCTCAGCGGCCATTTTAGCCACTTCCAGCGTACGCGTTACCCCACCCATATAACACACATCTGGCTGCACGATATCCACTACCCCCGTATCGATCATATGCCGCCAGATTCGCATGTCGTTGTCTTGCTCGCCGCCACTAACATCAATACCCAAAGCTTCTTTGACTTGGCGAGTCCAATCGGGTTGCCAATATGGACAGGGCTCCTCAAAATGAGAGACTCCAAAATCCTGTAACATACGCCCAACTTCAATAGCTTTAGGCGCTGTGTAGGCACTATTGGCGTCCACCAACAGATTTACCTCATCACCTAAGCGATTGCGCACCTCGGCCACGATAGCCTCCGTACGCCCCGGCCACTGGTCCAGATCATGGCCGCATTCTCGTCCTATTCTAAATTTAAAGGAGTGATAACCATGTTGCTCTTTTAAGGCTAGCAGGCGCTCAGCTTCGGCCTCTGGGGTAATATTTCGCTGCATGCTGGAGGCATAGACAGGCACCCGATCTTTACTGCTACCCAGTAAAGCGGCAACACTCTTACCGGCTCGCTTGCCATGAATATCCCACAAGGCCGTATCTAAGCCTGACAGGGCCCGCATCTGATAGGTGCCGGGAAACTTATGTTCCCGCTCCATGACTTCGCGATTTAGGTCAGCTATATTGTCGGCAGACCAGCCCAAGACGTGAGGCGCGACCTGCTTATGTACCACCTGTGCGGTGATATCGGCATTGTAGGTGCAAGTTTGCCCCCAACCCTCATCCCCTTCGTCGGTGCGCACACGTACAAAGCCCATGTATTCATTGGTGAAGGTTTCAATACTAATGATTTTCATCGTCTATGCCTCTTCTTGCAGAATCATGTCTGCAGCTTTTTCACCAACCATCATGCAGGCCGCATTGGTATTGCCACAGATTAGCTGTGGAAACACGCTGGCATCGGCAATACGTAAGCCTTTTAGTCCATGTACCTTTAACTCATGGTTGACCACGCTGGTTTGCTTATCTTGGCCCATACGACAGGTACTGGTAGGATGAAATACGGTCCAAGCATAGCCGCGTATATCATCAATTAATTGCTCATCGGTCTGGCACTCTGGTCCGGGTCTAAACTCCGTATCAATAACCGCTTGCAGTGCCTCTGTCGCTGCCAACTTACGTAAATACTTCACCCCTTCCAACAGATCCTGCACATCATCGTCGTGACTTAAATAATTAGGCTCAATAATAGGCGCCGCCAAAGGATCAGTATTGGCTATACGTATTTGCCCTCGTGACCTGGGGCGCGTATTTGATAAGCCCAATAAAAAGGCCGGGAATGGATCTGGATTCATCAAAGGACGTTGACCAACGGGAGCCCGCGTATAGCTCACGGGGGAAAAATACAACTGAATATTAGGGTAAAGTAAGCCATCCCGGGTATGCATAAAGCCACCAGCTTGATTAACACTCAAGCTCAACGGTCCTTGGCGAGTTAACACATAGACTAACCCCTGCCACAGTTTGCCATACCAAGGCCTTAGCTGCTCATTAAGGGTAGGCACCTTACTGGTGTATAAATAATCCATACCCAAGTGATCCTGCAGATTTTGGCCTACAGCTGGGCGCTCGTGTTGTAGCGCCACACCCGCATCATTGAGTACTTGTTTAGGACCGATGCCTGAATGCATGAGAATTTGCGGAGTATTCACACTGCCAGCACTGAGGATTACTTCGCGCTGCGCATGAACTTGCTTGATTCTGCCTTTATGTAAATAGGATAGACCAACGACCCGGTCACCATCTAACAAGAGTTTGGTCACCTGTGCATGCTTGATTACAGTAAGATTAGCGCGCGCCCTTGCTGGTTTCAGATAGGCCCTTGAGGCGGACATACGACAACCTTTATGGGTAGTCAACTGATAGAAGCCGACGCCTTCTTGGCTCCCGGCATTCATGTCAGAATTAAAATCAAGGCCACATTGCTGGCCGGCATGTATGAAGTTGTCGCACAAGGGGTGCAACTGATGAGCAACATTACTGACATTGACAGGGCCACCTACCCCACGATAGGGTGACTCGCCAAGTTGCCAGGATTCCATGCGTTTGAAATAAGGCAACACATCTTCATAAGCCCAACCGGGATTGCCTTGGGCTGCCCAATCATCAAAATCCTGACGATTTCCTCGTACAAATACCATGGCATTAATCGAACTGGAACCGCCAAGCAGTTTGCCCCGCGGCCAATAACTAGGCCGGTTTTGAGTGCCTTCACTTGGCTCTGCTTGGTACATCCAGTTAACGGCTTTTTGGTAATAAGTTTTGCCGTAACCAATGGGCATTTGCACAAAGAAACGCTTGTCAGTGCCCCCTGCTTCTAGGAGCAATACCTTGTATTTACCGCAGGCCGTAAGTCGGTTGGCCAATACACAACCGGCGGAACCGGCACCCACTACAATGTAATCGTACATATAGCATGTCCCATCGGGGTCTGACCCTAAAGGGTCAGACCCCAGTGTGCCTGTCTACAAGTCGCTGCAGTAAAGGCTTAAAATAATCATAGTCTTTAGTTTGCATGTCCGCTTCCTTACCCGCCTCATCCAGATAGCGCACCTGAATAATCTCATGCAGATAAGGATTATTCGCAAATTCAGCTACTTCCTGCTCATCCATAGGCCCTCCTTGTAAATTTAGGGAATGCACGGAAGCTGGTGATAATTTACTAAAGTACGTAGGTTTGGTAGCGCACAGATAACGTTTCGCCGCTACGTGATGGCGTACACTTTCTACTACGACGGCAGGGAAATAATCCTGCAGAATCTCGGCACCACTGATCTCATGATAGCGATCTTCCGTATCATCCATACTAAAGGTACCGAACTCACCGATAAAGTGGCCGATATCATGGAGCAGTACACCAGCAATGACTTCATCTGATTTGCCATTTTCTGCGGCTATGGTTGCCCCCTGTAACATGTGTTCGGCCATAGTTACAGGTTCACCGAGGTATTCTTCGCCACCGCGACGGGCAAATATTTCACCGATAAAATCAACGATGTTGTTACGATCTACTAGTGTCTGAATCATACCTATACTCCCTCACGTTGGTCTGCTATGACTCGCGACCAGAGGGCGTCTTTATCGGCATAGCAGCCTTGCAGCCAGCGCGAACCAGAACCGGCAAAGGCTTTGCGGGCATGCAATACCCGAGTATTGTCGAAGATGAAGCACTCACCGGGGTTCAAGCGGAAATAGACTTCCATTTGGGTGTCATCGAGGATTTCGCCAAAACGTCGGTAGGCGGCATAATAATCAGCCATATCATCAAATGGCACATCGGTAATGGC
>JAERSU010000262.1 GCA_016845445.1 Oceanospirillaceae bacterium
GCCCAATCTTAATCGGCGCAGTGAAGACATCCCCACACTCGCTGAACACTTTTTGACGCGTACCGCCAAGGAACTGGGGGTAGAGGCAAAACTGCTGGCCCCAGATACGGCTGCCTACTTGCAACAACTGGACTGGCCAGGCGACGTACGCCAACTAGAAAACCTGTGCCGCTGGTTCAGCGTTATGGGTGCCGGCAGCACCATTCTGATAAGCGACCTGCCACCAGAATTACAGAATCATGACCACCCACCGGCAGCCCAGCAGTGGCAAGACCTATTAAGCCGCTGGGCCCGGCAACAATTACAAGCCGGTAACCCAGGTATTCTGGACGAGGCCTTACCGGAATTTGAACGCACCATGATCAAGGTAGCTTTAACCCATACCGGTGGCCGCAAACGCGAAGCGGCGGAGTTACTGGGCTGGGGCCGAAACACACTAACCCGCAAACTCAAAGAACTGGATATGGGCGAAGAATAACCACCCGCCGCGGCGCCATGGCGAACCACCCCTCGTCATTGCGAACCACCCCTCGTCATTGCGAACGCAGTGAAGCAACCTCCATCAGCATGGCACTTCGCCCGCTGGAGATTGCCGCGGCGCTAGGCGCCTCGCAACGACAATGTAAATTAGGCTACACTAGGGGCATGAACGAGACCTTACCTACCCTGCTAGCCGGCCCCATTCTGCGCAAAACCAGCAACCATGAAATTAATTTCTGGCTGGCCACCAGTACACCCTGCGCAGTGAGATTGGAACTGCATATCCCTGGACAACCCCTCTGGCAGCAACAATACACACAAGCTTTACCAGCATTAAGGCGCATCCAATTGGGCGAGCACCTGTATCTAGTACTACTGCATATCGACCTGCCACAGGCTTTGCCTAGCGACACCTTCATTGGTTATGACCTACAGCTACAGGAACAGGGGGAGTGGCTTAGCCTAAGGCACACAGCCCCACACCTCATCTATCCAGACCAGCCATTACCACGCCTGCAAATTAAGCCCAAGGTAGCCAGCATTCTGCATGGTTCTTGTCGTAAGCCCCATCATGAGGGCACTGACGGCCTGGTAGAAGCTGACCAACTACTGCAACAACTGCAGCAAGCATCGGCCAGCCAGCAACCACCCTGGCCGTCTTTGTTACTGTTATCAGGGGATCAAATCTATGCCGATGATGTGGCCACACCAACACTGCAGGCCATCCACCAACTTAGCAACAGACTTGGGGTATTTGCCGAACGCTTGCCAGGCCTAGAGCACTGCCAAATAGGCACCGCCGAACAACTCTACGAGCATCCTCTTAGCTACTACCATAGAGCAGACCTGCTACCTCATACGCAAGCCAATGAAGGCATTATTGAAGCCCTTTTTCAGGGTGCCAAGAAGCCCATTTTTACCAGCGTGCACGCCCATAATCATCTAATCAGCTTAGGCGAATACCTGCTTATGTATCTGCTGGTATGGTCGCCTACCCCATGGCAGCTAGTGCACTTATCACCACCGCCAAATTTAAACAGCAAACTTCAGCAGCGCTATAACAAGGAACAGGCCAACATGGCTGAATTCGTTGAAATATTGCCTCAGGCGGCCCGCACCATGGCCCACCTGCCCTGCGCCATGATCTTTGATGACCATGATATTTCTGATGACTGGAATTTAAATCTAAGCTGGGAACAAGCCGTTTACAACCATCCCTTGTCCAAGCGCATGGTAGGCAATGGTTTACTCGCCTATTGCCTCAACCAAGGCTGGGGTAACGCGCCAGAGAAATTCACCAACCCCATGCTTAATGAAATTCAAAAGGTGGTGCAACAGCCGGGCAGCCCAGCCTTTGACGCCTGCTTAGAAGAACTATTGCAATTTCAAGGCTGGGACTTTCAATGGGCTACGGAGCCCGCCCTGGTGGTGCTCGACACGCGCACACGACGCTGGCGCTCTGAACAAGACCCCAACAACCCATCTGGCTTACTTGATTGGGAAGCCCTGCAGGAATTGCAAAATCTATTAAAAGGTCAGCAGTCTGTCATGCTCGCCTCGGCTGCCCCTATTTTTGGGGTCAAACTGATTGAGGTTATCCAACGTATATTTACCTGGTTCGGCAAGCCCCTTACCGTAGACGCGGAAAACTGGATGTCACACCCGGGCACCGCCAAAGGCATTCTGGATATTTTCCGCCACCCGGAAACCCCTGAGAACTTCACGGTGCTATCCGGTGATGTACACTATTCCTTTGTCTACGACGTGGCCGTACGCGGGCACGAAGAACGCCCCCATGTGTGGCAGGTGTGCAGTAGCGGCATTCGCAACACCTTTCCTGAACGGCTGCTGGCCAGCTTCGATTTTCTTAATCGCTGGTTGTTTGCCCCACGTTCACCGTTAAACTGGTTTACCCGCCGCCGCAATATGCGCATCACGCCACGCAAACCCGACCACCGCCGTTCGGGCCAACGCTTATTGAATGGTGCCGGCATTGGATTGATCGAGTTTGATGATCTAGGCTGCCCGCAGCGCATTAGCCAACTAACCGCCAGCCACCAACCAGTCAGCTTTGAACGCCTAGAGGAAGCCAGTAGCTGGGAGTAGTGGTATACTCCCATTTTTGCCACCCTTGCCCATCATAAGCCATGCTCCACGTCGCTCTTTTTGAACCGGAAATTCCGCCTAACACTGGCAACATTATTCGCTTATGTGCCAATACCGGTTTTCAACTACACCTCATCAAACCCTTAGGATTTAATCTACAAGACAAGGCCATGCGCCGAGCTGGCTTGGATTACCACGAATGGGCCAACATGCAAGTGCATGAGAACTTTGACGCCTTTGTAGCCCAGGTTGAACCAAAGCGCATTCTGGCGCTTACCACCAAAGGCAGCGACTGCTATAGCAAGTTGCATTATCAAGCCGGTGATGTGTTGCTATTTGGCCCAGAAAGCCGCGGCCTACCCGAGCACATTAGGGCTAGAAGTGATGAGCGCTTACGCCTGCCCATGAAAAGCAGCAGTCGCAGTTTGAACCTGTCTAACTGTGCTGCCATTGTAGTGTATGAGGCCTGGCGCCAGTTGGATTTTAAAGGTGCCCAATAAGGCCCACAAAAAAAGGGACCATCAGGTCCCTTTTTAATAAGCGAAAAACAGCAATTAGTGCGTGGTGTCTTCTGCTGCTGCGCCATTTTCGGCGGCGGCCGCAGCTTGCTGAGCCATGTTTTGCGCGTACAAGGCATCAAAGTTGACTGGCGCCAACATCAGTGTTGGAAAGCTACCACGTGATACCAGGTTATCCACGGCTTCACGGGCATAGGGGAACAGAATATTGGGACAGAAGGCACCCAATACCTGCCCTAAGGCTTCTTCTGGCACATTAGCAATGTGGAACAAGCCAGCTTGCTGCACTTCGGCCAGATAGGCCGCATTGTCGCCAGACTTAGCGGTAACCGTCAGGTTCAATACTACTTCGTAGGCCGTGTCACCTAGCTTACGCGCCTTGCTGTTTAGTTCTACGCCAATTTCTGGCTTCCACTCAGCGGAAAAAGAGGCTGGAGAATTAGGTGATTCAAAAGACATATCTTTCAGGTAGACGCGTTGAATCAGAATTTGTGGAGCTTCTTGTTGTTCAGCGCCCTGTGCAGCGGCGCCAGTTTCTTGTTCGGACATGTTGTTTCCTATTTATTGTTACGCGCGCATTAGCTTAGCAATGCGTCTAACTTGCCAGCCCGTTCTAGGGCATAGAGTTCATCACAACCACCTACTGGTTGCTCGTTGATAATGATTTGTGGCACGGTGCGGCCACCGGTAAGGCTCATCATTTGACGTCGTACATCCATGTTGCCATCAACATTAATTTCTTCAAAAGCCACCTCTTTGCTGTGCAACAAACGTTTGGCTCGAAAGCAGAAACCACAGAGATCAGAACTGTATACTGTTACCTTGACTGGCATGACAAAAGCCTCCTAAAAACGGCTTATTTTTTACTTACTGGCAGACCTTGATTGGTCCATTCCATCATACCGCCAGTCATGCGGTAGACATCAGAGAAGCCATCCTTGCGGAGCAAGTTAGCCGCACTGGCGGCGGTTTGCCCCGTTTTACAGATAATCACGACCGGCTTGTCTTTGTATTTTTCTAGCTCACCCTTACGCTTGGTCATTTCAGCAAAAGGAATGTTCACCGCACCCAACACGCGGCCAGTTTTAAAATCGGCGGCACTGCGGATATCCAGCATCAAACTGTCATCCTTGTTACCCATCACGGTGGCCTGTTGTGGCGAAACCGATGGCGCTGCTTTACGACGCTCGGTGAAAATCAACATGGCGATAGTGGCCAACAAAGCCAATACCATATCCCAGTGATTGATAGAAAATTCAATTATACGATCCATAATTACCTCAAAGGTTGCCAAAGGGACTATTGACCTTTAACACCAACAATAAAAACCAGCGGGCATTATACACAAACTCGCTAGTAGTTATTAGCCTTGTTTACCCTGTCAACATGGCTTAATTGGGGGCACAATGGTAAAATATCAAGCCTCAAGCAGGCTGTTTCCACGGCCTAGTGAAAACCAAGTTAAAACTGACTCCGCAAAAGCACTAATGACTGACATAAATGGCTCTCCGGCCGCCTCTAAGGCCACCACAGCGCTTATCATTCTGGACGGCTGGGGACAGAGCGAAAGCTCCGCTTCCAATGCCATCAAAACCGCTAACACCCCCACTTGGGATAAACTTCTCAATACCTATTCCCACACTTTAGTGGGCACAGCTGGTGCCGACGTGGGTCTGCCCGATGGGCAAATGGGCAATTCCGAAGTAGGCCACATGAACATTGGTGCCGGGCGCATTGTTTACCAGAACTTTACGCGCATTGGCAAAGCCATTGTGGATGGCGATTTTTTTGCCAATGACGCCCTAGTCGCAGCCATGGACAAAGCCATTGCCAACAATGGCAGCGTGCATATTTGTGGGCTTTTATCCGATGGTGGCGTACATAGTCACCAGGATCACATTCACGCCGTTTGCCAGATGGCCAAGCAACGCGGTGCCAACGACATTGTATTGCATGCCTGGTTAGACGGCCGCGATACGCCACCACGCTCTGCGGCACCCTTTATCAGTGCCGCCCAAGCCTGTTTAGACGAAGTAGGCGGCCGCTTTGGCAGTGTCGCTGGGCGTTATTTTGCCATGGACCGTGACCAGCGCTGGGAACGCGTCGAAGGCGCCTACCAAGCCATGCGCAACGGTACCTCTGCGCACACCTATGATTCAGCTGCAGCGGCCTTAGCCGCCGCCTATGAACGCGACGAAAATGATGAATTTGTTGCCCCCAGTGTCATTTTACACAAGGGCGCAGCGGCAACTATTGAGGATAGCGACTGTGTCATCTGCATGAACTTCCGCCCGGACCGCGCCCGCCAAATGACCCGCGCCTTTGTGGAACCTGGCTTTGCTGGTTTTGACCTAGGCAGCCCAGTGCAATTGAGCGACTATGTCATGCTAACGCAATACAGTGCCGACCTTGGTAAGGTATGTGCCTGCGCCTTCCCACCGCAAAGCATTAGCAATGATTTAGGTGAAGTCGTGGCCCAGCAAGGCATGCAACAGCTACGTATCGCCGAAACGGAAAAATACGCTCACGTTACCTTCTTCTTTAGCGGTGGCCAGGAAGCGCTGTATGACGGCGAAACCCGCGAACTGATTGCCTCACCCAATGTCGCCACCTATGACCTACAACCAGAAATGAGCGCCCCTGAAGTCACTGACAAGTTGGTTGCTGCCATTGAATCAGGCACCTATAACCTGATTGTTTGCAACTTCGCCAACGCCGATATGGTAGGCCACACTGGCAAGTTTGACGCCGCCGTGGCGGCCGTGGAAGCCGTTGATGGCTGCTTGGCACGAGTGCTAACAGCCCTTAACCAAGTCGGCGGTGAAGCCTTAATTACCGCCGATCACGGCAACGTGGAGTTAATGCAAAACCCCACTACCGGCCAACCACACACGGCCCACACAGCCTGGCCAGTACCCTTGGTGCACATCGCGCAAGCACCCAAAGCCTTGCCACTGCAGCAAGGTGTGTTGGCCGATATTGCCCCCACCTTGCTACATATAATGGGTTTGGATATACCAGCAGAAATGACTGGCAAATCGCTCTTGGGCGGCGCCTAAACACATTATGGCAGGTGGCAAACAAGGTTTGCATAAGCTTTGCAGAGCTGCCTGCCTGCTGGCCATATGGAGTCTTGCCCAGCCCGCTGCAAGCAACAGCGACCAGGCCCAATTGCAAGCGCGCATGGACAACCTGCAGGGCGACATCAAGCAGCTGGAAAGCTGGCTTAGCAATGCGCAGCAACAGTCTTCCAAACTCAACCAGCAGCTGGCCCGTAGTGAGAAGCAGATTGGTTCTTTGAGCCTGCAACTAAAACAAAGCCAGGCCAAGCTTGCGCAACTGAAAGCCAAGAACGCCACCCTACAAGAGCAGGCCAGCCAGCTGCAAGACAACCTGTTTGAACAAGAACAAGCCTTAGCGCAACACCTACGTCACCAGTATCAGACCCAACAGCGGCAACAAAGCGGGCTGTTGTTCAGCCTTACAGACGCCAGTGATGCCAGCCGTATGATGGCTTATTTTCGTTACCTGCACCAAGCCCAGGCAGAGCAACTTGCCGCCTATCGCAATAGCTTAGAAACCCTCAACCTTGTGCAACAACAGCAGGCCGACACCGAACTTGCTTTGCAACAGGAAATCCATCAACTTGAACAACGTCAGGCGCAGCTCAAACAGGCCCGCAAAGACCAACAACAGGCAGCCAGCGCGCTAGCCCAACAGCAACAATCGAAAAGCCAAAAGCTAGCCACCAGCCAAGCTGCCAAAGTGCAGGTGCAAGACCTATTAGAGCAGCTGGAAATAGCCCTTAAAAAAGCCCAAACCCAGGCTCAAGGCCAACCCTTTGACACACAAAAGGGGCGCCTAAACTGGCCCGTACAGGGTAAGGTGCTAAATCGTTTTGGCACCCAGCAGCACGCCTACCCCTTAAGTGAACACGGCTGGCTGATCAAAGCCAAAGCCGGCAGTGATGTGCAAGCAGTGCACAGTGGGCAGGTGGTGTTTGCCAACTGGTTAAAAGGCTACGGTCTACTCATGATAATTGATCACGGCGCCGGCTATTTAACCCTCTATGGCCAAAACCAATCCCTTTATCGCGAAGTTGGTGATAAGGTAACGGCAGGCGAACTGATTGCTAGTAGTGGTAAATCTGGCGGTCAGCAACATGAAGCACTATACTTTTCCATACGCCAAGATGGCCAACCACAAAATCCAGCCCGCTGGTTAAGCCGATAACCAACAACCATTAGGAAGGAATCTACATGACCCAGGCTTTACGCACACTAACCAACTACGCTGTTGCTTGCAGCTTAGCTTTGTTAAGCCTGTCTCATGCTCACGCAGACCAGCACACCCCCACGGTGCCTTTAGCTGCCATTAGCGACTTTGTTAGTGTTTACGAACGGGTACGCACAGAACACGTGCAGGGCTATACCGATGAGCAACTACTACAGCTTGCTCTGAAGGGCCTTTTATTAAAACTTGACCCCTATTCAGAATACCTAGACGAGGCGGCCACCCAAGCCCTAGAAGAAGCCACCAGCGGCTCGTATGTGGGTATTGGTATCGAAATTGAACCCGCTGGCCACCACATACTGGTTATCACCCCACTAGACCATAGCCCGGCGGCCAAAGCCGGTATCAAGGCTGGCGATCTCATTAGTCATATCAACAACCGCCATGTTAAAGGCCTAGATAGCACGGAAGTAAGCCAACTAATCAGCGGCCCTAAGGGTTCGAGCCTCAATATACGCCTACTACGCAATGGTAAAGAGTATAGTTACACCATTCAGCGCCAGCGCATTCAACTCAACAGTGTGCGCAGTGAATTAAAATCAGGCAATATCGGCTACATACGCATTAGCCAGTTCCAAGAAAATACCCCCGCCGACCTAATCAAGCAGATGCAAGAACTGCGTAATCGTGGCGCCAAGGCCTGGCTGCTTGACCTACGCAACAATCCCGGCGGACTCATTGACAGCGGCGTGGCTGTGGCGGATGCCTTTCTTACCAAGGGCATCATCGTGACCACCAAAGGCCGGCAAGAATATAACAACTTTATCTATGAAGCCAATGCACTTGATCCCAGTGAGCAACTTCCCACCCTGGCCATGATTAACCGGGGCTCGGCTTCGGCTGCCGAAATTGTTGCCGCAGCACTGCAAGACAATGGCCGCGCCAAACTGATTGGCGAGCAGAGCTTTGGCAAGGGCTCTGTGCAGTCACTGATTGCCTTGGATGAGAAACGCAGCATCAAGCTAACCACGGCTCACTATTACACGCCCAAAGGTAAAAACCTCAATAACCAAGGTATTAGCCCAAACATTAAGCTAAATATGGCTAGCGACAGCGAAGCAGGCACAGATAATACCTTAGCAACAGCCCTAGCAAGGCTTCAGCGGCAGCTTTAATACACCCATGCAAACACTTTTTACGCATCTCAATAGCACCTGCAAAATCTGCTTACTGGTCTGCTTAGGCCTGGTTAATCTAACCACCGAAACCCATGCCGATGAGCAGCAGCAACCTGCCATGGTGGTGATAATTGATGACTTGGGCGATAACCTAAAAAATGGTTTGGCAGCGGTGCATTTACCTGGCCCTGTAACCTTAGCCATTATGCCACATACCCCATTTGGCCCCCGCCTTGCCCATGCCGGCCATCAACTTGGTAAAGAAATCATGCTGCATGCCCCCATGGAAAACCATGCCGGCAAACGCTTGGGGCCAGGTGGTTTAACCAGCAGCATGGACGAAGCAACCTTTAAAGCCACCCTCAAAGAGGGCCTCGCTAGCATCCCCCATGTAGAAGGACTTAACAACCACATGGGCAGTGCCTTAACGGAATTAAGCCAACCCATGTCCTGGACCATGGAGGTGGCAGCCGAACAGAATCTGTATTTTATTGATAGCCGCACCAGCGCCAAAAGCCAGGCCCTGCAACAGGCTCGACTTAAGCACATAGCTAGTCAGTCTAGAGATGTCTTTTTAGATAATGACCTCAGCCCGGCCGCACTGCAGAAGCAATTTCAGCAGGCCGTAAACATTGCCAAGCACCATGGCGCGGTGATTTTGATTGGCCACACCTACCCTGCTTCCATGGCGTTTTTGCAAACCCATCTACCCAAACTGGATGAAATGGGTATTAGCCTGGTATCCGCCTCAGCCTTGTTATACAGCTATCAGGGACAAAGCAGGGAGCAGTCAGAAGATGCCCAGCAAATTGCCATGCATTCCCATTAAAGTCGCATTTCAATGCCACGCTCTGCCATATATTGCTTGGCTTCGGGCACGCTGTACTCGTTAAAGTGGAAGATACTGGCGGCCAACACGGCATCGGCACCGCCCTTGATAACACCGTCAACCAGGTGATCCAAATTGCCTACCCCGCCGGAAGCGATTACCGGCACATTCACAGCATCACTGATAGCCCGGGTGACACCCAGGTCATAGCCGTTTTTCACGCCATCCTGATCCATGCTGGTAAGCAGAATTTCACCAGCACCTAGCTCAGTCATCTTTACGGCCCACTCAACGGCATCTATGCCCGTAGGTTTACGACCACCATGGGTAAAGATCTCCCATCGTGGCGCTGCGCCTGGCTGACTCACGGACTTGGCATCGATGGCCACCACAATGCATTGCGAGCCAAAGCGCCCGGCGGCCTCTGCCACAAACTCTGGGTGGTACACCGCGGCAGAGTTAATGCTGACCTTATCAGCCCCAGCATTGAGCATGCGACGAATGTCTTCGCAGGTACGAATACCACCGCCCACTGTTAGTGGAATAAACACCTCACTGGCCATGCGCTCCACCGTATGCACAGTGGTATCACGACCTTCATGACTAGCGGTAATATCAAGGAAGGTAATTTCATCAGCACCCTGTTCGTTATAGCGTATTGCCACTTCCACAGGGTCACCGGCATCACGAATATCAACAAACTGCACGCCCTTTACCACGCGCCCATTTTCGACATCCAAACAAGGAATAATACGCTTGGCCAAACCCATTACAGCTTACCGTCCCATTCTACAAAATTCTTTAACAACTGCAGGCCTGCCGTATGACTTTTTTCCGGATGGAACTGCACGGCAAACAAGTTTTCTTGGCTAAGGGCTACGTCAAACTCCACGCCATAATTGCAGGTACCCACTACCAACTCTCGTTGTGGCGTACGGACAAAATAACTGTGTACGAAATAGAAGCGGCTATGGTTTTCAATGCCTGCCCACATAGGATGATCAAGCTGGGCAACCTGATTCCAACCCATGTGAGGCACCTTCAAATGCTGCGCCTGAACCGGCTCTTCATCAGCAAAAAAAGTTACCTTACCGGGTAAATGACCAAGGCAATCGGCGCCGCCATTTTCCGTAGAAAATTCCATTAACGCTTGCATACCAACGCAGATACCCATCATGGGCTTTTGACCTAGGGTGTCAGCCACAATGTTATCCACGCCGCAGGCTTTCATTTCAGCAATGCAATCTCGGATGGCTCCTACGCCTGGCAGTACCACGCGATCGCTGTCGGCAATGACCTGCGGGTCGTTGGTTACCACTACACGTGCGTTGGGCGCAACGTGCTCTAGAGCCTTAGCAGCCGAGTGCAGGTTGCCCATACCATAATCAATTACGGCAATTGTGTTCATGTTGTTATCCGATGTTACAGACTGCCTTTGGTGGATGGCATCATGCCTGCCATGCGCGGATCCATGGTGAGTGCCATACGCAAGGCACGACCAAAGGCCTTAAACACGGTTTCGGCTTGGTGGTGCGTGTTCTTACCGCGGATATTATCAATGTGCAGGGTGATCTTAGCGTGATTTACAAAGCCGTGGAAAAATTCATCAAATAAGTCCACATCAAAGCTACCCACCCGGCCGCGAGTGTAATCCACATTGTGGCTCA
The DNA here is from genome assembly GCA_016845445.1 of Oceanospirillaceae bacterium. Lineage (GTDB taxonomy): Bacteria > Pseudomonadota > Gammaproteobacteria > Pseudomonadales > Balneatricaceae > Njordibacter. The sequence goes on from JAERSU010000262.1 coordinate 11,012, forward strand.
AACCAGCGCGGCCTGAAAAATCCAACACCACCCGAGACAAGGCTTCGTCTAACGGCACATAAGCGTGACCATAACGCGTCATGCCTTTCTTATCGCCCACGGCCTGATCAATGGCCATACCCAAGGTAATACCCAGATCTTCCACAGTGTGGTGGGCATCAATGTGCAAATCGCCAACGGCATGGATATCCAAATCAATCAAGCCATGGCGAGCAACCTGCTCGAGCATGTGATCTAAAAATGGCACACCGGTTTCACATTTGAATTCGCCAGTGCCATCCAAATTTACGGACACTTTGATCTGTGTTTCGAGGGTGTTACGTTCCACCGTAGCGGTACGGGCCGTCATGGGCTACTCCTATTGCGGGTAAATATGCTTACAGCCCAGCATTATACGGGATTTAAGCGCCAAAATGCCAAAAATAACCGCTATAATGGCCCCTCATTTTCATCCCTAGCACGATTTATGAGCCAATTATTTGCTGACCAACTGCTAACCTGGTTTGACGAGCATGGTCGCCACAACCTGCCATGGCAAAATAACCGCAATGCCTACCGCGTGTGGGTATCCGAAATCATGCTGCAGCAAACTCAGGTAGCCACTGTTATTCCCTACTTTGAAGGCTTTATGCAGCGCTTCCCAACACTTGCGGATTTAGCCCAAGCCGATGTCGATGACGTGTTGGCACTGTGGACTGGCCTTGGCTATTACAGCCGCGCTCGCAATCTGCACAAGTGTGCCCAAACGGTCGTTACACGGCACCAGGGAGAGATGCCCAACTGCACCGAAAAGCTTGCTGACCTGCCTGGCATTGGGCGCTCCACAGCAGCGGCTATCGTGTCCCAAGCTTTCAACCAACCTGCTGCCATACTTGATGGAAACGTGAAGCGAGTACTTACTCGCATTCACGCTGTCGAAGGCTGGCCCGGCCAGAAAGCCATTGAAAACCGACTCTGGCAATTGGCTAGCGAACACACACCTACTAAACGCAATGCCGATTACACCCAAGCCATTATGGACCTAGGTGCAACCATCTGTAAGCGCCACAAACCACTGTGCGTGGCATGCCCCATGCAGCATCGCTGCCTGGCCTTGGCACAAGACAAAACAGCCGAACTACCCACCAGAAAACCGAAAAAAGCAGTACCGCAAAAGCACACCTGGGCACTGCTGCTGATCAATGCAGATGGCCACATCCAACTGCACCAGCGCCCGCACAAGGGCATTTGGGGAGGCTTATGGAGCTTGCCTGAATTTGACCAGTTAACTGATCTACAGAGCCACCTAGCACAACTTGGGCTACCAACCCATAGCCAACAGCTAGCTAGCGTCAAGCACGCCTTTAGCCACTACAAGCTAGACATTCACCCGCACCTAGTAGAACTACCAACAAGCCACCTACAGGTAGCAGAAAACCCACT
>JAERSU010000263.1 GCA_016845445.1 Oceanospirillaceae bacterium
TCCCAGGCCCTAGTCGATCGCTGGATAGGCAGCCGACAGGACTATATTCAAGTCTAAAAGAGCGCCATAAAAGACGAAACCCTTAGATAATTTTCACAGTTAATGTAAAAAATTTAGATTCTTTTGGCCTAAAAAAGGCACTTATTACCCAAATGTCGCACCTGATGTACTATTTTAGGAAATCTTTGTAAATAATATTTCCTATTGGAAACATTTGTCGCTATAGTGAAACTATCAAGGTTTACTTAAACTAGCGTTTTAACTATTATCGCTAATTAGGTTTGCAGGACTGTGGATTCTTGTCTCAGTCAGGCGAGGCCTTTTTAAACTAAAACAAAAACAACTGTACAACAGACTCAGCCCTAGGAGGCTTTTATATTATGAAACTAATCAACAAGGTATTCACTGGCGTGGCAATGACTGCCATGGCTGCTGGCGCTGCTCAGGCTTCTACTCTAGAAGACGTTAAGGCTGCTGGTGAACTGAAGTGTGTAGTAACCACCGGTCTAGCTGGTTTTGCTGCGCCAAACGCTGACGGTAAGTGGGAAGGTTTTGACGTTGACTTCTGTCGCGCCGTAGCTGCCGCTGTACTAGGCGACGGTGACAAGGTTAAGTTCGTACCATCCACTGGTAAGACTCGTTTCACCCTATTAAACTCTGGTGAAGGCGACATCCTGTTCCGTAACACCACCGAAACCCTATCTCGTGACGTTGACCTGAAGTTGACCTTCTTGCCAGTTAACTACTACGACGGTCAGGGCTTCATGGTGCCAACTGCCCTAGGCGTTACTTCTGCGTCTGAACTAGACGGTGCTTCTGTATGTATCCAGACAGGTACAACCACTGAATTGAACCTGGCTGACTACTTCCGTTCCAACGGCATCTCCTATGAGCCAGTGCCAATCGAAACCAACGAAGAAGCTTACACTAACTACGTAGCTGGTCGTTGTGACGTTTACACCACTGACGCTTCTGGCCTTGCCGCTACCCGTGCCAAGTTCGAAGATCCAAATGCACACATGGTACTACCAGAAATCATCTCCAAAGAGCCTCTAGGTGGTGCTGTACGTCACGGCGACGACCAGTGGGCTGACATTGGTAAGTGGGTTGTTAATGCGCTTATCTCTGCTGAAGAGATGGGTATTACCTCCGCTAACGTTGGAGAATTGTCTGCTGCACCTACCAACAACCCAGGCATCAACCGTGTCCTAGGTACTGAAGGTGAAATGGGCGCAATGCTAGGTCTGGACGCTGGTTGGGCTGCTCGCGCAATCGCTCAAGGCGGTAACTACGGCGAAATCTTCGACCGTAACATTGGTCCTAACACACCACTGGGCATCGCTCGTGGTCTGAACGCCCAATGGAAGGACGGCGGTATCTTGTACGCTGCTCCAATCCGTTAATCGTTTAGGTTAGCAAGTAATAATCGGGGCGCTTCAAGCGCCCCGGTTCGTAAAGGGGTAGACAAAAATGTCGACAACCCCAGATTCTAACGACGCATACTATTTTAATAACTCTGACTTACCCACAAGGTAAGATTAGATCAACCAACTCGTCGGTCACTTCTTATGAGTAACACACGCAGTAACCTTTTATCAAAGGCCTGGTATGACAAAGAGACCCGGTCGGTCATTGTGCAAGTACTTGCCATGGCGGTCATCTTGGGGTTCTTTGGCTATATTATTAATAACGCGGTCATCAATATGGCAGCCCTAGGCAAAGACATTAGTTTTAGCTTTCTGTGGCAACCTGCCAGCTATGATATTAATCAGCATCTAATCGAATACGATTCACGCTCAAGTCATTTCAGCGCCACCATCGTGGGCTTGATTAATACCATATTGATTGCTGTAGCTGGCATTATTCTGGCCACCATTTTGGGCTTTATCTTAGGTGTTATGCGCCTGTCCAATAACTGGTTAACCCAGAAGATCGCCTATGTTTACATCGAATACGTGCGCAATGTACCGGTACTAATTCATATTCTTTTAGTCCACGGTATCATGGTAAACACATTGCCAAGACCTAAACAGTCCTATAACTTTGGCGATACCTTCTTCCTTAACAATCGTGGCCTACAGTCACCCTTTCCTGATATCCAGCCATTGTTCTGGATAGTCATCGGCGTATTTGTGGCGGCGATTGTATTTGCTATCTGGTTCGCGCGTCATGCCAAAAAGGTACAGGACGAAACCGGTAAGCATTACCCCGTTGTCTGGATCAACCTGTTTGCCATCATTGTGGTGCCATTCATTGTTTATTTCCTACTGGGCTCGCCAATCAACTGGGAAATTCCTTATCTAAAAGGCTTTAACTTCAAAGGTGGCATGGTTGTGCGCCCAGAGTTTATTGCCCTATGGTTAGCTTTATCCTTCTATACAGCTGCCTTTATCGGCGAAATCGTTCGCTCTGGTATTGTGGCAGTGAGTCACGGCCAAACGGAAGCCGCACACGCCCTGGGTATCTCTTCAGGCCGTACCTTAAGCTTGGTGGTCATCCCACAGGCTTTGCGAGTTATCGTGCCACCATTGACCTCTCAGTATCTAAACCTCACCAAGAACTCCTCCTTGGCTATTGCCATTGGATATATGGATGTGGTGGCCACCATCGGTGGTATTTCCCTTAACCAGACTGGCAGGGAAATGGAGTGTATGTTAATTGTCATGGCCATTTACCTCACCCTATCACTGATCATTTCATCTGTTATGAACTGGTATAACAACAGCATCAAGCTGGTTGAACGTTAAGGAGTAGATGCAATGACACAACACTATGCTCCGGGTACCCACCCAGACCTACCACCACCAAGTAACACGGTAGGCCCCATTCACTGGCTACGCGTTAACCTGTTTAGCTCTATTCCTAACACCATTGTTAGCCTGATTGCTATCTACCTTTTGATTATCAGCGTGCCCGCTGCCATCGACTGGTTGTTCTTTAAGGCCACCTACGTGGGTGAATCCCGCAATGACTGTGCGCGTGATGGCGCCTGCTGGGCCTTTATTAGCGAACGCTTCCAGTTGTTTGTCTACGGTTTTTACCCGCAGGCTGAACGCTGGCGTGTTGACCTAAGTGCGGTCCTGCTAGGCGTTGCCATCGCCGCTGTACTGTGGCAAAACATGCCGGGCCGTAAGTGGGGCCTGATTTTCGCAGCCATCTATCCGTTCTTAGCTGGCTGGCTACTAACCGGCGGCATGGGCCTAACGCCAGTTGATACCAATGACTTTGGTGGTGTAATGCTCACTGTGGTAATTGGCATCACCGGTATCGCCTTTTCTTTGCCTATCGGTATTCTTTTAGCCTTGGGCCGTCAGTCAGATCTGCCGATCATCAAGTACTTCAGCATCGGCTTTATCGAATTTATTCGCGGTGTACCTCTGATTACCTTGCTCTTTGTGGCCTCCACCATGTTGAGTTACTTCCTGCCTCCTGGCAGTAACTTTGACCTGCTGCTACGGGTATTGATCATGGTCACCCTGTTTGCTTCGGCCTACATGGCAGAGGTTATTCGTGGTGGTCTGCAAGCCTTGCCAAAGGGCCAAAAGGAAGCCGCTGATTCTCTTGGTCTAAACTACTGGCAAGCCATGCGCTTAATCATCTTGCCACAGGCCTTAACGATTTCTATCCCGGGTATCGTTAATACCTTCATCGGCCTCTACAAAGACACCTCGCTGGTGGTGATCATTGGCTTGCTGGATGTATTAGGCGTAGGACGCGCCTCGGTATCTGATACCGCTTGGGTCGGTCTGTCTACGGAAGTATACCTATTCGTGGCAGTCTTCTTCTTTATCACTTGTTTTGGTATGGCTCGTTACTCCCTATTTTTGGAGAACAAGCTCAACACCGGCCACAAACACTAATAATTACGAGGTTTCACAATCATGTCTGAAACACAAACTAACGCCAACAATGACATCTGTATTCAAATCCAGGACATGCACAAGTGGTACGGTGAATTTCACGTACTCAAGGACATAAATCTGGAAGTCTGCAAGGGCGAAAAAATCGTTGTCTGTGGTCCATCCGGTTCCGGTAAGTCCACCATGATCCGCTGCATCAACCGTTTGGAAGAGCACCAGCAGGGTCACATCATCGTTGATGGTACTGAACTAACCAATGACCTGAAAAACATTGATGCGGTACGCAGTGAAGTCGGTATGTGCTTCCAGCACTTTAACCTATTCCCTCACCTGACCATCCTAGAAAACTGCACCTTGGCACCAATTTGGGTACGCAAGATGCCTAGGAAAGAGGCCGAAGAGATTGCCATGCATTACCTAGAGCGGGTGAAGATCCCTGATCAGGCCCACAAGTATCCTGGCCAGCTATCTGGTGGTCAGCAGCAGCGTGTGGCCATTGCTCGCTCCCTGTGCATGAAGCCAAACATCATGCTGTTTGACGAGCCTACGTCCGCCCTTGATCCGGAAATGATCAAGGAAGTACTGGACACCATGGTGGAACTTGCTAACGAAGGCATGACCATGATCTGTGTCACCCACGAAATGGGTTTTGCTAAGCAGGTGGCTGACCGTGTTATCTTTATGGACGGCGGTGAGATCATCGAAGAAAACAATCCGACGGAGTTCTTCGACAACCCACAACACGAACGTACCAAGTTGTTCTTGAGCCAGATTCTAGGCCACTAGGTACCATCAAAGTTTTAAAGCCCGCTTTCAAGCGGGCTTTTTATTTGCTGTATAATCAACCCTCTTTATACCAAACTAACCACTCCATTGAAGCTACCACTTAACCTCCCCTCACCCCTTGAAGCACTGGACTACTTTGCTAATTTGCGGGTTTCCATTAAACGAGACGATCTCATAGATCCAGTTGTTGCCGGTAACAAGTGGCGCAAACTCAAAGGTTATGTAGAGTCATTACCTGTTCATTCACATGTGGTAAGTTTTGGTGGGGCCCACAGCAATCATTTGGCGGCCGCCGCCAGTGTCCTCAATGCCTATGGCCATACAGGCAGCTTTGTAGTGCGCGGCGACGAACTCAATGCCACTAGTTCTAACGTACTACAGCATTGCCAACAGCTAGGCATACAGCTGATATTCATACCACGTAGCCAGTTTCGTGACCTTAGGGACAAGCATTGGCAACTCGATGCCCGAGATTTCCAACAGTGGCAAATACCTTCTGATAGCCTTATCTTGCCCGAGGGTGGTAGTGGCGAACATAATCGCCAAGGCTGTGCAGAACTGTGGCATGAATTAATACAGCAAGGCTTGCCGGACCAGCTATGGTTGGCCGCTGGAACAGGTGGCACCGCCAGAGGTATACTCAATGCCATGCCAGAGAACTGCCCCACTAGGTTACACATCATTAGTGCTGTAAAAGGTGCCCACCGGGAAGCCAAACAAACCCTGAACCTAGCCCGAAGCAAAGGCATCCATTGCCATTGGCAGGACGAAACAGCGTTTGGTGGATTCGCCAAAACCAGCCCTGACTTACAAGACTTACAGGCCCATTTCAGTCATACTACTGACATCCCCCTAGACCCCGTATACAATGCCAAGGTTTGCTGGCATCTACAGCAATTTAGCCAATCTATCCCCCACTGTCGCGATCACATTGTGTGGCTGCACAGCGGCGGTTTTGGCCTCCATAAGCCCACTTAGGAACCCACCATGGCCATCACTGATGCCCAAAGGGACATCATTCGTCAGCAGATTGGACGCGAACCTCACGGTTTGCGCGATATTGCCTATGCCACGGAAGCTGGCGTACCCGTGGTATTGAAGATGGCCCCTGTGGTAGAAAATAAGCCGTTTCCTACTTTGTATTGGCTCTGTAGTAAGGATCTGCACAAGGCTATTAATCAGCTCGAAACCCAAGGCTTGGTAAAGCAACTTGAACAGCGCCTGCAAGACGACAGTGATTTTATGGCGGCCTATCAGGCCAACCAACGGGCTTATGTGGCCGCCCGCTGGGACAATTGCAGTGCGGCAGATAAGCAGCTTCTTAAGGACAAGAACCTGAGTGATCTATTCCATAGCTATGGCATTGGCGGCTTACGCGATTGGCAGCAGATCCGTTGCTTTCACATGCACTATGCTCACCATCTATGTGGTGACAATGTCATCGGCCAATGGCTGGATGATAACTATCAGCTCAATCAACTAACTCTCTCCCTTTAAGCAGTTTTTGTATGCCTATTATTATTGACAGCACACCTTTTCACTGGGACAAGCAAACCACCCTAGACTTTTATGCCTCGGCAACTGACTTGCCGGCCCCAACTTTTGTGCTTGGCGACACCTTGTGCGCCTCCAACAGCACACTCAGCTGAGAAGAGTGGCAGGCCATTGGCAGTCGTTTGCAGAAGGCCGGCAAAGACGTCATTTATTCCACCATGGCCTTCCATAAAAGCCACATGAGCGTAAGCAAGTTACACAAGCTCATCGTCAATAGCGATACACCTCTGGAAATAGCCAGCAATTTTATGCTGCTCATGCGTCGCGATAGCCGTGCTATCTCGGCCTTCTGTACGGCCCGGGAAATGGACATTACCAATGAATACCGCTGTCAGCAGATGATGAATTCAGGTGCCATGTTTATTCCCATCCACGCCGCCCAGGATATTCAGCGGGTAGTTAGCCAAATAGACAAGTTGAGTTCTTACACCTGCGTCAACTTCGACGTTATGGTGCATGGTGATATGAGTTTAGAAAATCTGCCGGAATGCCAGTTCAATCCTGAAGACTATGGCAAGCAAGCCCACGATATGGTTTGTCCCGCTGGGCAGACCGTGGCCCAGTGGCAAGAGCAAAAGCCAGCACCGCAGGTATTTGATTTAGCCGACCATATCGACCTACTAAAACAGCACCGAGTGAGCTATTTTCGCATCAAACCTACTTGTATAGACATGCATGAATTTGTCACCAAATACGCCAGCTTAATTGCTTAGCAAGCTGGTCACTGGCGCTTGGCCACTTCTATACGAATGAATTCTGGCAGGTAGGAAGGTGTGCAATTGCGCGCCACCTTTTCATCTTTATACAGCCCAATTTGCTCGCCTAACTGTACACAGCGTTGGCGCAATTCTGGCTGAAAAATACCGATCCAGGCAGCACAAAAGTTCATGGTCCATTGCACTTGTGGCACTTCCCTAGCTAGCTCGGCTTCGAGGATAGCTACGAGCTCTTCACTGTTTTCGGGTGGCGTCTGCCCCGTCCAACGTAGACGAGCCTGATGATACCAATATAGGCGGCGCAGAATGGCCGAGTCGGCTTGGCGCCACGACTGCAGTAACAAAAGTGTTGGTTTTGACTTCATCAACTGATTGGCCATCAGCCATTCGGAGAGTTGATTTTGCTGTGCCTCCGCATGGCTTAACAAATCTTCTGCCAGACTATCCAGTAGAGTCTGGTCGAGGCGTTTTTTATCCATGATTAACACGGCCAGCATGCGTGCATTAAAGCTACCTTGCTGCCACAAGGCCATGGCTAATTCGTGGTCTTGTTTAATGGCCTTAGCAAGCATCTTTAGCTCGCCCATTTTGGCTTGGCCTTGCAACTGACCTAGTAGTTCTGTCATTTGCGTGCTTGTCTTCATAGGCGAACCTAACTGGGTAATGATGTTAACAAGCTTATTACACTAGCCGCTAAATAACCATCTTGTTAAAAGGCCATGAAATCACACCCTAGCCCTTACCCCAAGGGCACATGGCTTCGACTTTTTCTCGACCTAAGCGCTCTAAACAATCAATGTTGTCTTGATAGATCTGCTCTGGGTTTTCCACGTGCTTTAGCACCTTGCTCATTTCTTCCTGACGTATAAGGTGGATGGTGGGATAGGGGGCTCGATTGGTGAAATGACTCAGATCATCAGCCGGCACTTCGTCAAACTGATAACGAGGATGGAAGGAAGCTAACTGCACATGGTCTTCCAGATCAGCTTGAGCCAACAAGTCTTCAAACCAGGCCAACACCTCTAGATAATCATCAAAAGACTCTAGCCCCTCTGGGAACATCAGTAAGCTAGTGGCCACGACCTCTGGCTCATGATCCAGTAGGTATTTTAATTGCTTGACAAAGAAGGCTTTCAAGTGCGCATCATTGCTACCGCTAGAGACGGCATAATGCACCTGATCTTTGGCCACCACGGGATGTGAAAACGGACACAGATTTAAGCCCACGACCACTTCCTTAAGCCACTTTTTGGTGTCCGAAATCACTGTTTCAGCATCCACTTGTGCTGCTTTGTTGACTGAATTGTTGATACAATAGTCTCCCTAATTTGTTATGCCCTGTTATCTAAATCTGAGCCCTTCTCGTGCCCATTACTCTGGTCCACAAGCAACCTGCATACCCACTGCGCTGGCAAACCTTTGCTAGGGCCATGAGTTGCCGCATTCCGCGCCAATGGCACGCTATCTTACACGACAAAGGCTCCCTAACCCAGCGCTTGATGAATGCCAGCAGCGGTGAATTCAAAGTGTGCGTCGTGCGCAATAGTCCAGGCACACCCAGTCCTTCTGAGGCCAAAGCCTTAGGCATGCAACCACGGCAGTTGGCCATCATTCGTGAGGTGGAGCTGCTCTGCCATGGCAAAACG
>JAERSU010000264.1 GCA_016845445.1 Oceanospirillaceae bacterium
AGGCAAAACAGATAAAAATTTGTTTTGTTGGTGAAAACAAAGGTTTTTTTGTTGTCACTGAGATCAACGGGCCAAATTATAACTTAGTATTTGGGTACGACTTATGATCAAGATCAGACAGGGTCTGGATCTACCAATTACGGGCGCGCCTGCACAAACCATCAGCGATGGTAATGCAGTCAGCCAAGTTGCCGTGTTGGGTGCTGACTATGTTGGCATGAAACCGACCATGGCCGTAAGGGTAGGTGATCGAGTGAAGCTCGGTCAGGTGCTGTTTTCTGACAAGAAAACCCCTGGAGTAAACTACACAGCTCCCGCTGCTGGTACTGTTAGCGCCGTTAATCGTGGCGCCCAACGTGTACTACAGTCCGTGGTGATTGATGTGGACGGTGATGAAGCCATTGAGTTGCCAGCCTTTGCTGCTGACCAGTTGGCTAACCTGGGCGCAGACAAGGTGGAGGAAGCATTACTGCTTTCTGGCCAGTGGACTGCTTTCCAAACTCGTCCATTTAGCAAGGTGCCAACACCTGGTACCAAGCCTAACTCCATTTTTGTAACCGCCATCGACACACATCCATTGGCTGCAGATCCTGCGCCAATCATTGCCGCTGACAGCGATGCTTTCGCGCAGGGCTTACAGGTATTAACTAACCTGGCTGGTAAGGTGTTCGTTTGTGCTGCTGCCGACACGCAAGTGCCAGAAGTAGCGGGTACCCAGGTAGAGCGTTTCGCTGGTGTGCATCCAGCGGGTTTGCCTTCTACCCACATTCACATGCTGGACCCAGTGGGTGCAAACAAAACAGTTTGGGCCATTAACTACCAGGACGTGATCGCCATCGGCAAGACCTTTGTTACTGGTCAGTTGTCCGTAGAACGTACGGTATCCTTGGCGGGCCCAATGGTAACTAACCCACGTTTGCTACGTACTCGTGTTGGTGCTTCTACTGAGCAATTGGTTGCCGGCGAAACCCAATCTGGTGAATTCTCCAACCGTGTCATCTCTGGTTCTGTACTAGGCGGTAAGACTGCTCACGGTGCCGAAGCCTTCCTTGGCCGTTACCACACTCAAATTAGTGTGCTAGAAGAAGGCAAGAAGCGTGAGTTCATGGGCTGGGCACCAGCTATCTCTGATGGTGCTAATAAGCACTCGCTGCTGAATATCTACACGTCCGCCATGAACCGTGGCAAGAAGATGAACTTCACCACCTCTACCAACGGATCTGCTCGTGCCATGGTGCCTAACGGTACCTTTGAAGACATGATGCCGTTGGATATTCTACCTACTCAGTTGCTACGTGCATTGGTAGTAGGGGACATCGTTGCAGCTCAAGATTTGGGTTGTTTGGAACTGGAAGAAGCTGACTTAGCCCTGTGCACCTATGCCTGTGCTGGTAAGTATGAGTACGGTCCCATTTTGCGCGACGTTTTGAACCGCATTGAGAAGGAGTGCTAATCGTGAATTTGCGTAAAATGCTTGACTCCATGGAGCCTCACTTTCATAAAGGCGGTAAGTACGAAAAGTTCTACGCCCTCTATGAAGCTGTAGACACCGTATTCTATACCCCTGGTTATGTCACCAAGTCTAACGCTCACGTACGTGACGGTATCGACTTAAAGCGCATGATGATCACCGTTTGGTTGTGTACCTTCCCAGTGATCCTGTTTGGTATCTATAACCTAGGTCTGCAGGCCAACACGGCCATGGCTGCCATGGACATGACCGAAATAGACGGTCTACGTGGTGCCATTATCGGTGCGCTTGCTGGTTTTGATCCAACTAGCCTGTGGGACAATGTGATCCACGGTGCTGCCTACTGGTTACCCATTTATATTGTGGTATTCGTTGTCGGTGGTTTCTGGGAAGTGTTATTTGCCGCTGTGCGTGGCCACGAAGTAAACGAAGGATTCTTTGTTACCTCCATCCTATTCTCCTTGATCCTGCCGCCTGATGTCCCTCTATGGCAAGCTGCCTTGGGTATTTCCTTCGGTGTTGTAGTGGGTAAAGAAGTGTTCGGTGGTACCGGTATGAACTTCCTTAACCCAGCCTTGACCGGCCGTGCCTTCTTGTTCTTTGCTTACCCAGCACAAATGTCTGGTGACGCCGTATGGACTGCTGTTGACGGTTTCACCGGTGCAACTCCTCTGGGTATTGCTGCCCTACAAGGTGTTGAAGGTCTGGCTGCTCAAGGTATCACTTGGATGGACGCCTTCATGGGGCAAATTCCTGGTTCTATTGGTGAAGTGTCTACACTGGCTATCTTTATCGGTGGTGGTATTCTGCTATGGACTCGCATCGCTGCATGGCGCATCGTTGCTGGTGTGATGGTGGGTATGATTGCTATGAGCCTGCTCTTAAACATGATTGGTTCCGATACTAATCCACTATTCTCCATGCCATTCTATTGGCACATGGTGTTGGGTGGCTTTGCCTTCGGTATGATGTTTATGGCTACCGATCCAGTATCTGCTTCCATGACGAACATGGGTAAATGGTACTTTGGTGCATTGATTGGTGTGATGGTGGTGTTGATCCGTGTGGTTAACCCGGCTTTCCCTGAAGGCATGATGCTTGCCATCCTGTTTGCCAACCTGTGTGCGCCGCTGATCGACTACTATGTCGTAGAAGCCAATATTAAGCGGAGGGTAGCACGCAATGGCTAGTAAAGATTCTGTATCCCGTACAGTTCTGGTAGCACTGGTACTTTGTGTTATCTGTTCTGTAATCGTATCCACAGCGGCTGTGGTACTAAAAGACCAGCAGGTGGCTAATGCTGCCAACGAAAAGAAGGCCAATATTTTGGCTGCTGCTGGTATCGAAGTGGTTAACGGTGACTTGGACGCTGCCTTTGCTCAGGTGACGCCAATGTTGGTAGACATGTCTACTGGCAAGTACTCCGATGCTGCTGATGTCAACAACTACGATGACCGTAAAGCGGCTAAAGACCCTGCACTTAGTGTGGCTCTGACAGGCGATCAAGACATTGCGTCTATCCGTCGCCAAGCCAAGCTTCGCACTGTGTACCTTGTACAAGGCGACAACGGCATTGAAAAACTGATCCTACCTGTACATGGTTACGGTCTGTGGTCCACCCTTTATGGCTTTATTGCCCTTGAAGGTGACCTAAATACTGTAGCTGGTTTTGGTTTCTACTCTCACGCTGAGACGCCTGGTCTAGGTGGTGAAGTGGATAATCCTCGTTGGAAAGCGGTTTGGAATGGCAAGCAAGTTTATGCTACTGGTAGTAGTGAACCTGCGATCGGTTTGATCAAGGGTAAGGCCACAGCTGATTCCAAGCACGACATCGACGGTCTGGCCGGTGCCACACTGACCAGTAACGGTGTTTCCAACCTAGTACGTTTCTGGATGGGTAAGGATGGCTTCGCACCATTCATAGCTAACCTGAAAGCAGGGGAGGCATAATCATGTCGAAGACTAAAGACATTTTGATCAGCCCGATCTTTGCTAACAACCCAATTGCATTGCAAATCTTGGGTGTATGTTCGGCGCTGGCGGTAACCAGTTCCATGAGCGTTACACTGGTAATGTGTATCGCCCTAACGGCTGTAGTTACCTTCTCGAACCTGTTTATCTCTCTGATTCGTAATCAGGTTCCAAATAACATTCGTATCATTGTACAGATGACCATCATTGCCTCCTTGGTAATTGTGGTAGACCAGGTACTAAAAGCTTACGCTTATGAAATCTCTAAGCAGCTGTCTGTATTCGTTGGTCTGATCATCACCAACTGTATCGTAATGGGTCGTGCAGAAGCCTTCGCTATGCAGAATCCACCGCTACCGTCCGTACTAGACGGTATTGGTAACGGCCTAGGTTACTCTGTGGTATTGATCTTCGTTGCCTTCCTACGTGAACTATTTGGTTCCGGTTCTTTGTTTGGCATCGAAATCCTACCATTGGTGACTAATGGTGGTTGGTACTACTCCAACGGTATGATGCTGTTGCCACCAAGTGCCTTCTTCGTGATTGGCGGATTTATTTGGCTGCTACGCACCTGGAAAGTAGATCAGGTGGAAAAAGCCGAATTCACCATGGCTAAGCACACTAAATAGGAGCGCGAACAGTGGAACATTATATTAGTTTGTTTGTGAAGGCGGTTTTCGTAGAAAACATGGCCTTGGCCTTCTTCCTAGGTATGTGTACATTCCTAGCCATCTCTAAGAAGGTTAAAACTGCCATTGGTCTTGGTGTTGCGGTAATCGTGGTATTGACTATCACCGTACCTGTTAACAACTTGATCTACACTTACCTGTTGGCTGACGGCGCCCTAGCTTGGGCCGGTTTACCCGATGTTGATCTAAGCTTCTTGGGCTTGATCTCTTACATTGGTGTAATCGCTGCCATGGTACAGATTCTGGAAATGATCTTGGATAAGTTCTTCCCAGCACTGTACAACGCTCTGGGTGTATTCCTACCCTTGATCACGGTTAACTGTGCCATCATGGCCGGGGCCTTGTTCATGGTAGAGCGTGACTACAACTTTGGTGAGTCTATTGTCTATGGCATGGGTGCTGGTACTGGTTGGGCGTTGGCAATTGCCATGCTGGCCGCTATCCGTGAAAAACTGAAGTACTCTGACGTGCCTCCGGGTTTGCGTGGCCTGGGTATCACCTTCGTAACTGTTGGTCTGATGTCCCTTGGTTTCATGTCATTCTCTGGCATTCAGCTGTAAGACGAGGAGATAAGTAATGAATAGTGTTGTTATCCTCGGCGTACTGATGTTTACCTTGGTGGTACTATCTTTGGTAGCTATCATCTTGATTGCACGTGCCAAGTTGGTTTCCTCTGGTGAGGTGACCATTGAAATTAACGATGATCCGGACAAGACCATTAAGGTGCCTGCCGGTGACAAGCTGCTACAAACCCTAGCTGGTCAAGGTATCTTCCTGGCTTCTGCCTGTGGTGGTGGTGGTACTTGTGCTCAGTGTCGTTGTATCGTATCTGAAGGTGGTGGCGGTATGCTGGCTACCGAAGAATCCCACTTCACCATGCGTGAAGCCAAAGAAGGCTGGCGTCTATCCTGTCAGGTTGCTGTTAAGCAAGACATGAAGATCGAAGTGGAAGAAGACGTATTCGGCGTTAAGCAGTGGGAATGTACGGTAGAGTCCAACCCCAACGTGGCGACCTTCATCAAGGAATTGACCTTGCGTCTGCCTGAAGGTGAGAACGTTGACTTCCGTGCTGGCGGTTATGTACAGCTGGAATGTCCTCCTCATACTGTGGATTACAAAGACTTCGATATTCAAGAAGAATACCGTGGTGATTGGGACCGCTTTAAGGTTTGGGAAAATATTTCTACGGTAGACGAAACCACCATCCGTGCCTACTCCATGGCCAACTACCCAGAAGAGAAGGGTGTGGTTAAGTTCAATATTCGTATTGCTTCCCCACCTCCAGGTTCTCAGGGTATCCCACCAGGCAAGATGTCTTCTTACGTGTTTAACTTAAAAGAAGGCGACAAGATCACTGTTTACGGTCCATTTGGTGAGTTCTTCGCCAAAGACACCGACAACGAAATGGTGTTCATCGGTGGTGGTGCTGGCATGGCGCCAATGCGTTCTCACATTTTCGATCAGCTGAAGCGCTTGAAGTCTACGCGCAAGATGTCCTTCTGGTACGGTGCACGTTCTATGCGTGAAGCCTTCTATGTTGACCAGTACGACGCTCTGCAAGCTGACAACGACAACTTCGAATGGCACTTGGCTCTATCTGATCCACAGCCAGAAGACAATTGGGACGGCCTAACTGGTTTTATCCACAACGTCTTGTATGAAAACTATCTGAAGGATCATGAAGCGCCGGAAGATTGCGAGTACTACATGTGTGGACCGCCAATGATGAACGCGGCGGTCATCGCCATGCTTAAAGACCTAGGTGTTGAAGACGAGAATATCTTGTTGGATGACTTCGGCGGTTAAGCAGAAGAAATTAAAAGTGGCACCTTCTGGTGCCACTTTTTTATGTACGGGATGTCATCGCGAGCGAAGCGCGGCGATCTCCTGATGAACTGCCCTTCGCTTGATGGAGATTGCCACGGCGCAAGCGCCTCGCAATGACAGCAGTTGATGAAGCGATTATTCATTATTATTAGCATGTTGCTGATGTTAACGGCTTGTCGTGATGACGATAAGCAGGCCATTAACACAGCCACAGGTCTGGCCATGGGAACCAGTTATACGGTTAAATGGCTACCCGTAAAAGGGCTGGATGACAGTGCTTTTGCGGCACAAATTAATCAGCTCATTGGTGAGGTGGAAACCTCCATGTCTACCTACATGGACGCCTCTGACTTAAGTGGTCTAAATGGTGCCGCAGCCAACGTTTGGCATAGTGTACCTAGGGAAATGGCGGCTTTGATTGCCGATGCCCAAGCGATCAGTGTCGCTACTAACGGCGCTTTTGATGTGACCGTTGGTCCTGCCGTTGACCTTTGGGGGTTTGGACCGGATCCAAAACCGGAAAGGATACCGACAGACAGTCAAATAGCGGCCTTAGCGCCTTTAGTTGGTTATACAATGATCGAGGTGCGTTTGCAGCCTGCCAGTGTTAAAAAGGCCGCTGCTAACGCTATTGATTTATCCGCCATCGCCAAGGGATATGGCGTTGACCAGGTGGCAAACTGGCTAGCAGATCAAGGTATTACTAGCTATCTGGTGGAAATTGGTGGTGAACTACGTACCTTGGGTAGCAAGCCTCAAGGCCAGCCTTGGCGCATCGCTATAGAGTCGCCAGCTAATGGTGCCCGTAGTGTGTTTGAGGTGGTAAGGGTAGAAAATACTGCCATTGCTACTTCCGGTAATTATCGTAATTACTACGAAGAGGACGGTGTGCGTTACTCTCACACGCTAGATCCACAAACTCTGCAGCCGGTGCGACATAAGTTGGCATCGGTCACCGTGATGGCGGATAATGCAGCTACGGCAGACGCCTTAGCCACGGCCCTGATGGTAATGGGTGAAGTTAAGGGGCCACAATGGGCACAAGAGCAACAAGTGCCCAGTTATTTTATTAGTTGGCAAGATGGTCAATTTAAGTCTCAATCTATGGCTGGTTTTGATACATTTATTGAAACACAATAGTGAGACGAATTAATGAGTTGTTAGATTGCCTAAGCAGGCAAGGAGAATACAATGGAAACCATGATTTTAGCCTTTATTATACTGGTGATTTTGGTGGCCGGTATGGCGGTAGGTGTTATTTTTGGACGTAAGCCCATATCTGGTTCCTGTGGCGGCATGTCTGCCCTAGGTATGGACGTGGCTTGTGACATCTGTAAGGGCGATCCTGAAGTATGTGAAACGGAGCAGCAAAAAGCCATTAAAGCAGAACAAGCTGAAGCAGAAGATTTAAGTTACGACGCAAGTAAATAATCTAGGTCGTCATCGAGGCCGACAATGTCGGGCTAAAGCCCGATCCACACAGCAATAATTGCTATTGTAGGTTGGTCTTTAGCGCAACAACGTCGGGCTCAAGCCCGACCTTTAGAAACAGTTAGTAGGGTAAGATAAAAGAGACAAATATGGCTGAGTATCGTTATGACATCGTGGTATTAGGTTCTGGCCCTGCCGGAGAAGCCGCCGCAATTAATGCCGCCAAAATGGGTAAAAAGGTTGCCGTAGTAGAAAACCGTGAACAGGTCGGTGGTGGTTGTGTGCACAAGGGTACCATTCCTTCCAAGGCACTGCGTCATGAGGTGAAGCAAATTATTCACTTTAATACCAACCCCATGTTCCGTGTAATTGGTGAACCCAAGAACTTTTCTTTCCCCAAGGTCATGAAGGCAGCGGCAGAAGTCATCGCCAAACAAGCCATGTTACGTACCCAATTTTATGCCCGTAACCGTGTCGATGTGTTCTTTGGACAAGCTGCCTTTGTGGATCGCAATAATATCTCTGTGACCTCCAATAATGGCGGTGACGTGGAAAATCTGGAATTTGATCAAGCGGTGATCGCCACCGGTTCTAGTCCATATGAACCTGCCGATGTGGATTTTAATCATCACCGTGTTTATAACAGTGATACCATCCTTGATTTACAACATACACCGCGCAATTTGATCATCTATGGTGCCGGTGTTATTGGCTCAGAATACGCGTCTATCTTTGCTGGCCTAGGTGTAAAGGTAGAACTGGTGGATACCCGTGCCAATCTATTGGAGTTCCTCGATGTGGAAATCTCCGATGCTCTAAGTTACCACCTGCGCAACAATGGTGTACGTATTCGTCATAACGAAGAGTATGAAAAGGTTACCTGTGATGAACAGTCCGTGATAATGGAACTAAAATCCGGTAAGAAGCTGCGTGCCGATGCCTTGCTGTGGTGTAACGGCCGTACCGGCAACACCGCAGAACTAGGTTTAGAAAACATTGGCCTAAAAGCCAATAGTCGCGGCCAGCTCGAAATTGATCAACGTTACAATACCGCCGTGCCTGGCATTTCTGCTGCCGGTGATGTCATAGGTTGGCCAAGTTTAGCTTCTGCTGCCTTTGACCAAGGCCGTTCCGCCGCCTCTGATCTGACTGGTGGCAATGATTTCCGTTATGTTAATGATGTGCCAACGGGTATCTACACCATCCCTGAAATCAGTTCTATTGGTGCCACTGAAGAGCAGTTGACTGCCGCTAAGGTACCCTATGAGGTAGGGCAGGCCTTCTTTAAGGACATTGCGCGGGCGCAGATTTCTGGTGAAGTGGTTGGCATGTTAAAAATACTCTTCCATCGTGAAACTTTCCAAATATTGGGTATTCACTGCTTCGGTGACCGTGCTTCGGAAATTATTCACATCGGCCAGGCCATCATGAACCAGGAGGGTAGTGCCAATACCATCGAGTACTTTGTTAATCACACCTTTAACTTTCCAACCATGGCCGAAGCCTACCGAGTGGCTGCGCAGTTGGGGCTAAACCGCGCGCGGTTTATCAATAACTAGGTTAGCAAAGATACCATGTATCAATCCATTGCCTTAACCGTTGGCCTGCGTTACACACGGGCTAAGCGTCGCAATCAATTTATCTCGTTTATCTCTCTGACATCCATTCTTGGGCTGATCTTAGGGGTGGCGGTGTTGATTATTGTGCTCTCGGTGATGAATGGTTTTGATCGTGAACTACGCCAACGAATCCTGGGTATGGTGCCCCATGCTACGGTGCAGACTAGTGACCCCATCATGGATTGGCAAACTGTCGCCGAGCAGGTGCTAGCCAGTGAGGGCGTGGTTGGCGCCGCGCCATTTGTGCATGGTCAAGGCATGTTTACCTATAAAGGCCTAGTCCAACCCGTTATGTTTCAAGGGATTTTACCAGCTCAGGAACAGCAGGTATCCATTCTGCCAAAGCATATGGTAGAAGGGGATGTGGCTAGCCTTGAAGCTGGCCGGTTTAATATTATCATGGGGGATATATTGGCCCGGCAAATGCGTTTGCAGGTGGGTGATAAGGTCACGCTTGTCATGCCTGAAGCAAATCTCACCGTGGCCGGTATCGTGCCTCGCTTAAAACGCTTTACCTTGAGTGGAATTTTCAAAGTTGGCGCCGAGTTAGATGCTAGCCTAGCTATTATGCATATGCACGATGCCAGTAAGCTCAAACGACTAGCAGGTGGTGCCGAAGGCATTCGTCTTAAACTAGATGACCTGTTTCAGGCGCCAACTGTGGTGCGGCAGGTAGCGCGTGATTTACCCGGTGCCTATTGGACCAGTGATTGGACCCGTACCCATGGCAATTTATTTCAAGCAATTCAGTTAGAAAGGCGCATGTTGGCCTTGTTGTTGATGCTTATTGTCGCCGTGGCAGCCTTTAATATTGTGTCTACCTTGGTTATGTTGGTAGTTGACAAGCAGTCTGATATCGCCATTTTACGTACCCTTGGCGCAACGCCTAGAGATGTTATGGGTATTTTTATCGTACAAGGTCTGGTAATTGGCTTCGCCGGCATTATGTTGGGTAGTATTCTTGGCCTGCTCGTGGCCTTTAACATCACCGACATGGTGGATTGGGCGGAAAAGGCCT
Source organism: Oceanospirillaceae bacterium (assembly GCA_016845445.1). Lineage (GTDB taxonomy): Bacteria > Pseudomonadota > Gammaproteobacteria > Pseudomonadales > Balneatricaceae > Njordibacter. The sequence continues at coordinate 10,027 of JAERSU010000264.1, forward strand.
TTGGCTTTAAGATTTTAAGCGCAGATGTCTACTTCATTAGTTATTTTCCATCGCAAGTGAAAATGGACAATGTCCTCTTTATTTGTGTTGTCTCCATGATGCTTACTTTGCTAGCCACCCTGTACCCTGCTTGGAAAGCCTCGCGGGTTGATCCAGCCGAGGCCCTAAGGTATGAATAGTGCAGTGCAACAGCTGGTTCTGCAAAGCCTCCAGGTGAGCAAATCATTTGCTGACGGCAGTCGCCATATTCAGGTGCTAGACGGCCTGGATTTCAGCCTGCAAGCTGGGCAAAGTACTGCCATCCTCGGTAGTTCTGGTTCCGGTAAGAGCACCTTGCTGCAATTATTAGCGGGTTTAGATCACTCAGATTCTGGTGACATTCAGGTGGCCGGTGAATCTTGGTCCACTATGAATGCTGCACAAGCCGCTAGGTGGCGCAATCAACATTTGGGCTTTGTTTTTCAGTTTCATCATCTGTTGGCAGAATTTGATGCCGTTGAAAATGTTGCCTTGCCCGCCATCATGGCAGGCACAAAACCGGACCAAGCAAAGCAGGCCGCTGCTGAGTTATTGACTCGTGTGGGTTTAGAACAGCGCTTGAGTCATCGGCCAGCAGCCTTGTCTGGTGGTGAACGTCAGCGTGTGGCCATTGCTCGATCGCTGGTGAATAATCCAGCTTGTGTGTTGATGGATGAACCCACAGGTAATTTGGACCAAGACAATGCCGAACAGGTGTTGACCCTGTTACGGCAATTGCAGATTGAATCGCAAACGGCCTTTGTTGTGGTCACCCACGATGAACACTTGGCCGCGCAGCAGGATAGTCAGTATCGCTTGCAGGCTGGTCAGCTTAGGCTAGTACCATCATCCTGAGCCGCAGGCTATTTTTTACGGCCTGTCCAGTTCTGACGTACCTTCCATACCCAAAATCGATTCACTGTTACATAGCCTACCACAGCCCCTACTAGAGCACAGATTATGGCACCAAGCAAAAACGGCTGCCATATCACGGTAATTTGATCATAAAACCATTCGATGGATAATTTGAAGTTTGGTTTATGGACATTATTGCCCATGATTAAACTACCTAGTTTGTACTGAAAAAAGTAGATAGCAGGCATGGTAAGTGGATTACTAATCCATACTAAGGCCACAGCAATGGGGAGATTGGCACTAATACGATAAGCTAAAAAGGCTGCTAGCAACATCTGAAAGGGCATGGGTAACATGCCGCAGAATATGCCAATAGCCACGGCTTTAGCAATGACACTGCGCTTAAAGCTCCAGATATCATGCCGGTGCATCAAATCATCCAACCAACCTAATGACTTGTGCTTGCTTAGCTGCCGCGGGTCTGGGCTGATTTTTTTAAAAAACTTACGAGGCATGGGATACATCTGTGTGCCGAAGAGGCCCTATTATGCCTTGCCAGGGAGGACAAGCCAACCGACTAGGCCGGCATTATGCAAGAAAACACCTACACTATTAGTGGTAGACCACCTAAGTCAATGTCTGGCTAAGGTAAACGCACCATCTGCCAAGGAGTGGTGGAATGAGAAAAGCGCTGTTGTTTGGCGTGCTAATTTGGCTCCTAGCTTGGTTAGTCCATGGCTGGTTAAGCTGGACGCTGGTTAACGTTGCGTCGCTTGTCGGCTATGTGCGCTATGCATCGCCAAGCAAGCGCTTATTGGTGTTGTTGCTCATTGCTACGGTATTGATGAAGACCTATGCCATGACCCGGCAGCAACAACAGTTACCCGTTTTCTTGCATGGTCAAGGAGCCATATTGTCCGGTTGTTACCAGGTTGTAGATCCGCAGGCATTTCCCCTTAGCCTGAAGGTGACTAAAGTTAGCCTGTTAAGACCAACGCTTACCCAGTCCCTAAAACAACCTCATAGTTGGCGCCCTTATGACCTGCCAAATCGCCCCTATGTGTTGCTCAACGTGTATAACAAGCATGCTATAGCAAGTCTACAACAGCAGACCAGTGGGCGCATTGAGTCACTGGTACAGCTACGCAAGGTACGTAACTACGCCAATCCCCATGGTTTTGATTACCGTAGTTGGAGTAGGCGCCAAGGGCAACTTGCCCGTGGTTATGTAAAGCAACTTTTAAGCTTGGCAAAAGCTGCTAAGGGCTGTAATCAATTAATAACTTATGTGGCGCCTTTACGCCTAGCTATGTTACAACGCCTGCAAGAACTCACTATTGATAGTGCGGCTAGTAAGCTGTGGCAGGCCCTTGCAATTGGTCATAGCCAGGTTCTTTCTAATACCGACTGGCAGGTGGTAAACCGCACAGGTACCACCCATTTGCTCATTATTTCTGGTTTGCATATAGGCCTATTAGCCAGTCTAGTCTTGCTGCTTTGGAAATACTTGCAACCCTTTACCCGCCTAGAATATTGGCACCCTTTGCCGTTATTGTTTGCCTGGAGCATGGCGTTTTTGTATGCCTTGCTAAGTGGTTGGGGGTTACCTGCCCAACGCGCCATGATTATGATTAGCTTCGTCTTACTAGGAGGCTGGCGCCGTATTGCGTGGCCCCTAGAACAACGCCTGTTAGGCGCCGCATTGTTAACCCTGCTGTTACAACCCGTTAGTGTGTTTCAGCCTGGCTTTTGGTTTTCTTATTTAGCTGTGGCAAATTTAGCCCTCATTTGGCGTCAGCGGCAACGGCCTGATGCCTTGGGGGTGAGGCATTGGTGGCAGGCTCATTGCTTAGCTCAGTTAGCCTTAATTATGATGCTATCACCGGTTATTGCTGCGGTAACCGGTGGCCTTAGTCTAGTAGCACCAGTTATTAATTTAATTCTCATACCCCTGTTTAGCTTGTTTGTTGTACCTTGGGTGTTAATTATGAGTGTCTTTGTTGTGCTTATTGACATTGAAAACTGGGCCACTCTGTTTACCGGGCAACTCCTTAACCATATTTGGCACGCACTGTCTTGGCTATCACAGCGGTCGTGGGCTTATATTTATACCAGCCACTGGCCCCTGGCTGTGTGGCTTGTTTGGGGTATAACTGGATTAGGCTTGTTGCTAGCTGGGCGATTAATGCTATTACCGGGCTTGGCTTTGTTATTGGTGTTGCTATGCACGCCGGCCAAGCCAAGTAATCGATTAGTCGTTATGGATGTGGGACAGGGCCTTGGGGTGTGGTTACAGGCAGGCGACAAACACCTGCTTTATGATCTGGGCGATCGCTTCCGCAGTGGGTTTAATCTGTTTGACGCGGTGATGTTGCCCCAACTACAACATGCTGGGGTAAGCGAGCTAGATAGAGTATACATTAGCCACTGGGATAGGGATCATAGTGGTGGTATCAGTGCCTTACGCCACCAAGCTGCTATGCAGGTCCAAGAGTGGGTGCTCCCCAGTGAGCGCAAAGTGCAATTAGAAAGTGTGTTGCAGCTAGAAGGCAAAAACGTAAGGCGGTGTGAAACCAGCCCCTGGCACAACTTTGCTGATATGAAAATACGGCAATTTAATCTGCGGCAAAAGGGCTTGCAGAAAAACAATGCCTCCTGTGTGGTACAAATAGAATACGCGGGCAAACGCCTATTGTTAACGGGTGATATTGAACGCCTGGCCGAACAACAGCTGTGGCGCAAGTATGCCAATGAATTGGCCAGTGATGTCATGTTGGCGCCACACCATGGCAGCAAGACGTCTTCTTCGGCCGAGTTTTTGGCTTATGTAAAGCCCCGTGTCAGCTTGATTTCAGCGGGTTTTGATAACCGCTTTAATCATCCTCACCAGCAGGTCTTAGAGCGTTATTGGCAAAACGATGTGCACTGGCTTAATACGGCTATACATGGGCAGATTGAAATAATCATGCATAAACAAGCATGGCAGATAAAATACCATCGCTATGATTAGTCAGTCTTTCCTAAGCAGGCTATAATGGTGGCTGTGATTTTAGTGAGTGACGATGTTGATGTCGCAGCGACTTATACAGGCTTGGTACAAGGGGGCATGGTGGCTTTGGCTACTATGGCCCATTAGTTGGTTATACCGAGGCATGCGTTATCTGTCACTGTGGTTAACAAGCAGTGCGAAGGCCAACCCAGTGCCCTTGTTGGTGGTAGGTAATATCACCCTTGGTGGCACGGGTAAAACGCCCCTAGTGCTAGCCCTAGTCAAAGCGCTGAGCAAGCAGGGGTTGCGCACGGCTATTATTAGCCGTGGTTATGGCGGCCAAGTCGGAGCTGGTCCGCATATAATTTCTGCTTTAGATAGCCCTGCCTACGTTGGTGATGAGCCTTATCTGTTGTATCAACAAAGTGGTGTACCTGTGGCTGTGGGCAGTGATCGTCATGCTGCAATGCAGCGTTTACTAGCAGATTATCAGCTAGATTTGATAATCAGTGATGATGGTCTGCAAAATCGTCACATAAAAGGCGATGTAGAATGGTTAGTGGTTGATGGCCTACGTGGATTTGGTAATCAGCAGTGTTTGCCAATGGGGCCACTACGTGAACCTATGGCGCGTACACAGGAAGTGGACGCCATATTTATCACAGCTCCTGCTGATACAAACTTGTCTATGGCGGCAGAGTATGCAAAGCAACAACATGTCTATGCATTGCAGCCCAGGTTAACCGGTTTGCGGTTTATTAGTAACAATCAACCTGCAGACTGGCCTATAAATGGTTGCCAGGTACACGCTTTGGCTGGCATAGGTAACCCACGGCGGTTTTTTGCTGATTTGCGGGCCAAGGGGCTTAACGTGGAAGCTTCTGAGTTTGCCGATCATCACGAGTTCACCCAGCAAGATCTATTACCCTTCAGGGGAAAAACACTTATTATGACCGCCAAGGATGCCGTAAAATGTAAGGCTATTTTGCCGCACATGGACACCGCTGATGGCGCTACCGAAGAGCAAGCCTGGTACTATGCGGAACAAGAGTTAACTCTACCTGCTGAAGCCATACATGGTTTGCTTGAGCAGCTACAAAGATCAAACCTTAAGGATGCAAATGGATAAGAAATTATTGGAAGTTTTAGCCTGCCCAGTGAGTCATGCGGGCCTAGAATACAATGCGACAAACAACGAACTTGTATGTCGAGTTAGCAAGTTAGCCTACCCGGTGCGCGAGGGCATCCCAGTGTTGCTGGCGACGGAATCCCGTGAGCTGACTAGTGAAGAATTGCAAGCCTTAAGCGCAGACTAAGTTAGCATGCTTAAAGTTTTGTTTGTCTGCTTAGGTAATATTTGTCGCTCACCAGCGGCAGAAGGTGTGTTTCGTAATCTATGTCAAAAGCAAGGCACGGCTTCGCGTTTTGTTATTGATTCGGCTGGCACAGCTGCTTACCACGTGGGTGCCAGTCCCGATGCTCGCATGCAAGCAGCTGCGCGCAGTAGAGGCGTGGAGCTAGGTGGCTTGAGAGGGCGTCAGACGGTGGTAGATGACTTTCATAAATTTGATATTATCATTGCCATGGATGCCAGCAATATGGCTAATCTACAAGGTCTTAAACCAGCAACAAGCACTGCTCAGCTAGTTATGATGTTGGATTACGGTCACTCTACACTGCAGGAAGTGCCTGACCCATATTATGGTGGTGCCGATGGATTTGAACAGGTTTTGGATCTGTTAGAAGATGCCTGTCTGGATTTTCACCGTCAATTTGTTTCACACTAATGAATATTTCACGACAGGTTAATCTGCAGCCTTTTAACAGCCTAGGTATTGAAGTCTATGCCGACTATTTTAGCCAAATTAATAATCTACAAGACTTGGCGGCAGCGCGTTGCTTTTGTCAGCAACATGGCTTGCCATGGCTGCTAATTGGCGGTGGATCTAATTTGGTTCTAACGGATGACTTTGCCGGCCTGGTCATGCTGATGGCATGGCAAGGGCGGCAGCTCGTGACCTGTGCAGAGCTGCATTTTCCTACCCAATCAGCACCTCATATTGGCTATTGGCAGGTGGCAGCAGGTGAAAACTGGGATGATTTTGTTGCCTTTAGTATCGAGCAACAATATTTTGGCCTGCAAAACCTATCATTAATTCCTGGTACTGTAGGCGCTGCGCCCATTCAAAACATCGGTGCTTACGGTGCTGACATTGCCCAGGTGCTGCAGGAAGTACAAGTGTATGATTTTGCCAATGACCAGGTGTTTTATTTAACCGCAGCTGATTGTCAGCTAGCTTATCGTGACAGCGTATTTAAGCGTCGAACTGATTGGATAGTAACCCAAGTGACGTTTGCGCTATCGTGTGTGCCGCAGGTTAATGTCGGTTATGGGGATATTGCCAAGCATCTACAGCAGGTAATAAAGCAGGCACCTGATACGGCATCTCCGCAACAGGTGCGAGAGGCGGTAATAGCCATTCGTCAGTCAAAATTACCCAACCCTGACGACATACCTAACGTAGGTAGTTTTTTTAAGAATCCTATCGTCACTGCAACGCAATATCGCCAACTGCTCCAGGAATGGCCGCAATTGGTGGCCTATCCTCAAGCAGATGGGGCTTACAAGTTGGCTGCCGGTTGGTTAATAGATCAGTTGGGCTGGAAAGGGCATCGCGCTAATGCAGTCGGTGTACACGAAAACCAGGCTTTGGTGTTGATACGAGAACCTCATGGAACAGCCGGTGGCAAAGAAATCATGCAGTTGGCTGAGGCAATTAAGGCAAATGTGCAGCAAGTCTTTGCTGTTGACTTGCAAGTTGAGCCTCGGGTTGTTGGTGCACAGGGAAAAATCTAACACTGACTCTGTGTTTGTAGGACGCAATAAAAAGCCCGCTAAATATAGCGGGCTTTTAGGTTAAGTTTACTGTTACTCTGTAGCAGCTTTAGCTTCTGCTTCGCGACGACGCTTTTCACGAGGGTCGTTAGGGGCGCGACGTCGTTGACGACGTTTTGGCTGCTCTTCAGCAACTGCTTCATCGGCGCTTGCAACGGTATCTTCGGTCGCAGCTGTGGCATCGGCAGATGATACGTCTGCCGCAGGTGCTGCTACTTCAGCAGGTGCTGCTGCTTCGTCTGGGGTTGCTTCTGCAGCAGGTGCCTCTGTTGCAACACCAGCTGTTTCTGCGGCTGGCGCTGCTTCTGCAGCAGGCGCCTGTGCCTCTTCGGCGGCTGCTTCGGCTGGGGCTGCTTGTACCGCAGGGGCCGCTGCCTCAACCGGAACGTCTTCTACCGCAGGTGCTGTTGCTTCAGTGGGGGCAGATGCTTCAGCCTGGGCTGCTTCTGCTGTAGCCGCCACTGCAGCCACTGGGGCTGAGTCTACAGTATCTGTTGGGGCGGCTTCAGTGCTTGCTGTAGCTGTCACTTCTAGCGCTTGTTCTGCGTTGGCTTCTGCTTTTGGCTTGCGGCTACGAGGGTTGCGGCGGTTACGTGATTTTGGCTTGTCTTGAGCCTTATCTTGGGCAACAGTTTGATTGTCGCTAGGAGCGCTAACCTGCTCCTGATTAGCCACTTCATGGTCGGCATTGCTAGCTTCTTCGGTGCTGGCAATGTCAGATTTGCGATTACGGCCACTACGCTTACCAGCGCGATCTCGCTTGCGTTTTTGTTCACGGGTGCGATTGCTAGCAGATTCGTAGGCTTCTTCTGGGACCTGTGGCGTAACTTCTTGGTTTTCTTCTACTTCCTGGTTACGGTCTTTGTCCTTGTTGCGCTGATTACGATTGCGGTTGTTCTTGCGATTATCATTGCGACGGTTGCCACGCTTTTCTTCGTTGCTAGTGTCATCCTTGTTATCGCTCTTGTCATCCGACTTATCGTTCGGCTTATTCTTATCGCGATTATCATCGCGATTGTTGCGCTTACGATTGCGCTGGTTACCACGATTACCACGCTCTTCGTTGTTGTTACGGCGCTTGCGTTGGTTATTGCGCTGTGGCTTCTTTTCTTCTTCAGCAGGAGCTTCTTCTTGGTTGTTGCTTGGCTGGCCGCCAAACAGGCTGCCAAGGGCGCGGACAATGCGACCAGTTAGGCTCGGTGCCTTATCAACTGCTGGCGCTACTGTTGGTGCTGTGGCTGGCGTAGGCTTTTCCGGCACCGGTGCAGGTTGGGCTGGCTGAATAGCTTTAACGGCGGGTTTTTCTACTGCTGGAGATTGCGCTTGAGCGTTGAAATCATCAGTGTCAATTTGCGTGCTTTCAACCTGCATCTCATAACTAATTTCCGTGCTTAATACGGCTTCATGATCATCCCGCAGACGGCTAACTTCAAAGTGTGGAGTATGCATATCTGGGTTAGGAATAATCACCACACGCACACCAGCGGTGCGTTCGATTTCCATTAGCTGATCACGTTTTTCGTTGAGCAGATAGGTGGCCATATTGACTGGCAACACGGCACGGATTTCAGCAGAGCGTTCTTTGCTGGCTTCTTCGTTAATCAATCGAATAATGGACAGTGCCAGGGAAGAAACATCACGGATGGTACCTTGACCACTACAACGTGGGCAGACAATACCTGAGGTTTCGCCTAGGGAAGGGCGTAAACGCTGACGTGACATTTCCATCAAGCCAAAGCGGGAAATACGACCAACCTGAACTCGGGCACGGTCAAGTTTAAGGGCATCACGCAACTTGTTTTCCACAGCGCGTTGATTACGCATTGGGCCCATGTCGATAAAGTCGATAACGACCAAACCACCCATGTCACGCAGGCGTAATTGACGGGCAATTTCTTCGGCGGCTTCTAGGTTGGTGTTGAGGGCTGTTTCTTCAATGTCACTACCCTTGGTGGCGCGGGCTGAGTTGATATCAATAGACACCAATGCTTCCGTAGGATCGATGACAATGGCACCGCCAGAAGGCAGGGTGACTTCACGTTGGAAGGCTGTTTCGATTTGTGTTTCGATCTGGAAGCGCTTAAATAATGGGATTTCCTGTTGATACAGTTTGATCTTGTTCTGGTAGTTCGGCATAACCTGCTGCACAAAATTCAATACGTCCTGATGCACCTTTTCTTCATCGATGAGTACTTCGCCAATGTCTTGACGTAGGTAATCACGCATGGCACGAATAATGACATTGCTTTCTTGATAGATTAGAAATGGTGCGGGTCGTTGAGCGGCTGCATGGGTGATGGAATCCCACAGTTGCTGCAGGTAATCTAGGTCCCACTGAAGTTCTTCAGAACTGCGACCAATGCCGGCGGTCCGTACAATCACGCCGGATTCATCAGGTACTTCTAGTTGGCTCATTACGTCGCGAAGCTGGGCGCGTTCTTCTCCCTCAATACGGCGAGAGATACCACCAGCACGTGGATTGTTAGGCATCAATACCAGGTAGCGACCGGCAAGGCTAATAAAGGTGGTAAGGGCGGCGCCCTTGTTGCCACGCTCTTCTTTGTCTACCTGAACAATGATTTCCTGGCCTTCTTCAACCAGATCACGGATGCTTGGGCGACCAGAGCCTGGCGCCGTTTCTTTGAAATATTGGCGAGAGATTTCTTTGATGGGCAAGAAACCGTGGCGCTCGGCACCATAGTCCACAAAGGCGGCTTCTAAGCTGGGCTCAACGCGGGTAATTTTGCCGCGATAGATATTAGCTTTTTTCTGTTCGCGAGCGCCAGATTCAATATCCAGATCGTAAAGGCGCTGGCCATCGACCAGAGCAACGCGCAACTCTTCTGCGTGAGTTGCATTGATTAACATTCTTTTCATGGTTTTCAATCACTTGAAAACCCATTTACCCAACGGGAATTAATACTTTTACGGGTGCACAGAACAGACTAGGGCTTGGTAAAGTCCTATTAGACGTCACCCTCAAGCGGTGGGGCTTTAAGGGCGCGTGGATGGGCAATAATGGGCGGCTGATAGACTCACCAGATATTGCCGGTTGACTGCGTGGCGCAATCAATAATCAATCTGTTACAACAGTGCAGGAAACCATACCTTCACGGATAAGCAGTGGCCAAACTGGGTCGCTGCTAAGATTAACTGCCAGACAGGGGAAGGAAACGCTTAGGGCGCTGGCAGCAAATTGCGTGCCTCTGGCGCATTGTGCTGCAATCGGCAGCCGTTTCGGAGTCCCAGTATGCTGGTCAAATCCTTGGGTAGGTGCTTCTACACTTAAACACCAAACGTAAATTAATTCGCCGTAACCGGGTTAAACAGGTCTGTTTAAAGTAAATAACTCAGGTATTCCTGGTTACAGCCTAATTATTTTGGACAACCGCTAATAGCTAATGTTGTCGCAGGACCGCTGTGGCCCAAAATTCGTCTACTGATGCGAATGGCTATGTTGTCGCTCTGGCCGTCTGCAAACTTTTGTTTGCCAATACAAATAGATAGCCAGTTTCAGTGGCGGATATGTTACCATTTGGGCTTCATCCAAGCAATCTATTTATGCACCCATGCCTGCGTTAAGAAAAGCGATTAAAAAACCGACTAAGAAGTCGTCCAATAGACCTTCTAATAACACTGCGGTTAAAGCCAAAGCTCGTGCTAGCAGGGCGTCAAGCAAGTCTGGTGCTACCAATACTGAGCCTAAAGTTGGTGAGGTAGATTTAACCAAGGTGCGTTTTATAACTGTTGAAGCAGACAGAACAGGTCAACGCTTGGATAACTTTCTCATTGGGCAACTTAAGGGTGCGCCAAAAAGTTTGGTGTATCGCATAGTGCGAAAAGGTGAGGTGCGGGTTAATAAAGGCCGCAGTAAGCCTGATTATAAGTTACAGGCAGGCGACCTGGTGAGGGTGCCGCCAGTAAGATTGCCAGCGCTGAACCAGGTGCCCGATGTTGGTGCCGGACTTAGTAAACTATTACAAGATGCCATCCTTTATGAAAGTGATGGTTTATTAATAGTCAATAAGCCTAGTGGGCTAGCGGTGCATGGCGGCAGTGGCGTCAGTTTAGGCTTGATAGAAAGCTTGCGGCAGGTGTTTCCCCAGTACCGCTTTTTGGAATTGATTCACCGTTTGGATAAAGATACATCTGGCTGTGTCATGGTGGCCAAAAAGCGCTCTACCTTAAAAACCATTCAGGATCAGTTGCGTGCCCGTGGCGGCATTAATAAGATCTACCATGCCTTGGTGGTAGGTGAGTGGCCTGAAAAATGTAAGCAGGTTACCGCGCCCTTGTTACGCTATGCTTTGCAATCTGGAGAACGCATGGTAAAAGTGGATGATCAAGGCAAGGCCAGCATTACCCGCTATCGTATACTTAAGCAATACCAACAATTGACACTTATTGAGGCCAAACCGGTCACCGGTCGTACTCATCAAATTCGTGTACATTGTCAGTTTATGGGCCACCCTATCATCGGTGATGATAAATATGGCAATGCAGAAATAGATCAACAGCAGCGGCAGCAAGGCTTAAAACGATTGTTTTTGCATGCTGCCGAATTACGTTTGCTGGATCCCTCCACGGAAAAAGAAATACACGTAACAGCACCTTATGATGAGGCCCTTGGCCAAGCCCTTAGACGTTTATCTAAATAAGCGCTGAATTGCGAGAATTGCCTTGCCAAAACCGAATTAAAGCTTAGATAATTGGCCTTATCGAATATCTTATAAGAGTTAAGGAAGCATAATGTATAACACCGACCTTGAGCAAAATGCGGCGAACTTTCAGACCTTGACCCCCTTGTCTTTGTTAAAACGCGCAGCCGACGTTTATCCTGATGCCACTGCTCAAATATACGGAGACATTCGCCGCAGCTGGTTAGAGACCTATGAGCGCAGTATTGCTATGGCCCATGCCTTATCGCAGAAGGGCATAGGCTTGGGTGACACTGTGTCTGTCGTTGCCCATAACGGGCCGGAATTATTTGAAAGCCACTATAGTATTCCCATGGCCGGTGCCGTGCTCAATGCTATTAATACGCGTTTGGATGCCGAGACCATTGCCTTTATTTTTGACCACGCTGAAAGTAAGGCGGTGATTGTTGATCGCGAATTTTCGGCTACGGTTAAAGAAGCACTAACACTGTGTCAGGTAAAACCACTTGTTATCGATATTGATGACCCTACCTTTGACGGTGGTGAGCTGATAGGTACAGAAGAATATGAGGCTTTGCTAGAGACGGGAAGTTCTGAATGGCAATGGAAGATGCCTGAAGATGAATGGCAAGCTATTACTTTAAATTATACTTCAGGTACCACGGGTAACCCAAAAGGCGTGGTCTATCACCACCGCGGCGCCTACCTCACAGCCATGAATATGGCCTTGGCATGGGATATGAATAAGTTCCCAGTGTTTATGACCATTGTGCCCATGTTTCATTGCAATGGCTGGTGTTTTACTTGGACAACGGCCTTGATGGCGGGCGCTAATGCCTTCGTACGCCATATTCGCCCAGATGTCATGTTGGATTTAATTAAGCGTGAAAAGGTCACCCATTTTGGTGGTGCACCCATCGTACTTAATATGATCAACAATGCCCCAGAAGAAGATAAGCAAGGCATTACCCATCAAGTGAAGGTAATGACTGCTGGGGCAGCACCGCCTGCGGCAGTTATTCAGGCCATGGAAGATTTAGGCTTTGATATCACCCATGTATATGGCTTAACGGAAACCTATGGCGCCTGTGTCATCTGTGAATGGCAGGCAGACAAGTGGGACCAGCTAGGTGATGCTGAACGTGCCGCGGTAAAAGCCCGTCAAGGAGTACGGACGCCAAACCAAGAAGATCATGTGGTATTGGATCCGCAAACCATGCAACCAGTGCCTAAGGATGGCGAAACCATTGGTGAGATATGTTTGCGTGGCAACATGGTCATGAAAGGGTATTTGAAAAACCCACAAGCGACTGAAGAGGCCTTTGCTGGTGGATGGTTCCACTCTGGTGACCTTGCTGTTTGGCATGCAGATGGCTACATGGAAATTAAAGACCGTGCTAAAGACATCATTATTTCAGGCGGCGAGAACATTTCCTCTATTGAAATTGAAGGGGTACTTTATCGCCATCCCGCTGTGTTGGAAGCGGCAGTTGTGGCACGGCCCGATGAAAAATGGGGGGAAACTCCTTGTGCCTTTGTGTGTCTAAAAGAAGGTATGCACGCCAGCGAAGAAGAAATAATTCAGTTCTGTCGTGATAATATGGCGCGCTTTAAAATCCCTAAACATGTTGTTTTTGGTCCCTTACCAAAAACTGCAACGGGCAAAATACAAAAATATGTTCTCCGTCAGATGGTTCCGGCGTAGAATACGTGTGGGGTCTGACCCCTTTGTTAGATTTTAAGGAAAACAGTAATACATGGACAACCCATTTGATACTAGTGTTGTGCACCAACAGGCTAGTCGTTTATTGCTAGAAGGCCGCAAGGTGACTGTTACCCAGGTGGCTGATGCTATGCAAATCGAGCCAACGGATCAGTTGCAGGCTGAGTTAGAGCGCTGGTGGCTGGAGCTGGAAGTGCAGGTGCCATTTAGGCAATCCCTAGCTGATAATATACCGCGACCTGATGTACCGGATACCGTATATCAGTCAGTACAGATGATTTGGGACAACGCGCTTAAGGATGCCCGACTAGAACTAGAACTATCTGCTCGTCAAGCTGAGCCAAGTCGCAATGAAAAGGGTCTGACCAGTGATGATGAATTGTATTTGTCACGTACGCAAATTGAAGCCTTGGAGGATTCCAATCAGCGTATGCGAAATCAACTCACGGAGCGTGATACCAGCATAAAAAATCTGGAAGCTGAGCGGGCCATGTTGCGTTCAAGCTTACAGTCCGCGGAGTCTAGCGTAGGGGATTTGGAACGTCTCTTGGCGCAAGCCAAAGCCGAAGGTGAACAGGCCGCTAGTTCTCGTGACGAAGCCAAAAAACAGCTTGATCAGCGCATGAAAGAAGAAATTCTGCGTCATCAAGAAGCCATCAACAAGGTGGAGAGCAAGGTGAGCTACTATCGCCACCAGCTCGATAAGTTGCGTGACGAATGGGGCAAAAAAGAAAATGCCTTAAACGGTCGTATCTCAGATATGCAAGCACAGACTGCGCGCAATGATGTCACCATTGATACCCAAGTACGACAGATTCGCTCTCAGGATGAAGAGCTAAAACGATTCCGTGGAGAGATTGCCAACCAGTCACGCAGTGTCTCTTCTTCCAATACCCAGATTCTTGCCAATAGCAACCGTATTAAACGCCTAGAAGATGAGTTGCAACAACGGGAAGTCGACTTCAAAGAAGCGAAAAAACGTGCCTTGCTCGAAAAGGCCGATGCGACCCGTAGGGAATCAGACATTCGCGGTGTTTTAAAAGACAAAGAAACGGAATTGAATGTATCAACAGCTAAAGTCAGCGAGCTGCAGAGAGTGCTCATTGCCCGCGAAGAAGAAATTCGTCGCCTCACGGCAAAACTCTAAGAATGAAAAATCCCGGCCTTGGCCGGGATTTTTTTATCCATCTTTCTTGTCTACCATCATAGTAGCTGTGCCGGTGGTAACCACCTTATCGCCTACCAGGCACTCTGTCTTTAACTTCACTCGACGTCGACGGCTATCGACTTCTTCTACGGTAACCCGTGCTTCGATAGTGTCACCAATCATTACCGGGGCCTTAAAACGCATTTGTTGTTCTACGTATATACACCCTGGTCCGGGTAGTTGTGTACCTAGGACGGTGGAAATCAAGCCGCCATTTAACATGCCATGGGCGATACGTTGCTTAAACGGCGTTTGGGCGGCGTAATCGGCATCCAAATGAATGGGGTTGGTGTCGCCAGTCAGTGCGGCAAAGGTGTCGATGTCTTGGGCACTAATTTGTTTTTCATAACTGGATTGCATACCCACTGTTAAATCTTCTAGGTAATAACCGTGTTGCATTCTTGTCTCCTTGATAGCGGTACTAGTTCTGCATGCATGATACTGATAGATGCTAGTCATTGCGAGTCTAGGTGGGAATTTAAAACAACGGCGTGGATTGTCAGAATGAATTTCGACCTGCAGGTTAAATATAAAACCCGTCAGTCAGCTATTTGTCTGGATTTTCGTTTTTCTAGGCGAGAGGTAAAATAGCCCTATAATCAATTACTAAATGGAAAAACCATGTCTGAATATCGTGCGCCCTTGGATGAAATGAATTTTGTTGTGGATCGACTCCATGATCTAACTAGTCTGTCTGTAGACATCAACAACGAAGATGCTTCTGCAGAGTTATTAGGTGCAGTATTAAGTGAAGCGGATAAGCTGGCCAATCAAGTTTGGTCACCATTAAATGTACCGGGTGACCAGCAGGGTGTACGCCTAGAAGACGACGGTGTTAAAGCAGCGGATGGTTTTGCTGAGGCTTATCGAGCCTATGCTGAAGGTGGCTGGGGTAGCCTCTACTTTGACCCTAACTATGGTGGTCAGGGACTACCGTTTAGCTTTGCCATGCCCGTAGCGGAAATGGCACAGGCCTCCAACATGTCCCTTGGTTTGTGTTCCATGCTCACTGCCGGCGCTATCGAGGCCATCCATGCCCATGGTAGTGATGAGCTAAAAGATGTTTATTTAGAAAAGATGATCTCCGGTGAATGGACCGGCACCATGAACCTCACCGAACCACAGGCTGGTACTGACTTGGCGCTACTTAAGTCAAGCGCAACACCTAATGGTGATCACTTCCTGATTAAAGGTCAAAAGATTTTTATCACCCGGGGTGACCATGATATGACTGATAATATCGTCCACCTCGTACTCGCTCGCTTGCCTGATGCGCCAGTTGGGGTGAAGGGCATCTCATTGTTCTTAGTGCCAAAATACCTTGTCAACGCAGATGGTAGCCTGGGTGAGCGTAACGATGCTTATGCCATAAATGTAGAACATAAGCTTGGTATTCACGCTAGTCCAACCTGTGTTATGAGTTATGGTGACAATGGTGGCGCTATCGGTTATTTGGTGGGTAAACCTCATCAGGGGTTGATGGCCATGTTTACCATGATGAACAATGAGCGTTTGGTGGTTGGTTTGCAGGGCGTAGGCCTCGCCGATCGCGCCTATCAGCATGCTCTAGAATATGCTCGGGAACGGGTGCAGAGTAAAGCCCCTGGACAGCCAGACAGTGGCGCTATTATTCATCACCCAGACATTCGACGCATGCTCATGAGTATGCGTAGTTTGACTGAAGCTGGGCGCGCCATTTGTTATTTAACTGCCAAACAAATCGATCTTAGCCATAACGCAGATGATGCTGAAGTGCGTGCTCAAGCGCAACGCCGGGTGAATTTGCTCACGCCAATAGCCAAAGGCTGGCCGACGGAAGTTGCTCAGGAAGTAACTTCACATGGCGTACAGATTCACGGTGGTATGGGCTTTATCGAAGAGACAGGTGCGGCACAGTTCTACCGAGATGCCCGCATTCTACCAATCTACGAGGGCACTACCGGCATCCAAGCTCTGGATTTAGTTGGTCGCAAGATGTTGGTCGATGGCGGTGCTGCCGTGGCAGATTTAATTGCTGAGATGCAGGCAGATGTGGCGACCTATGCAGGGGACTTGACGGCAGGCCAAGCCAATAACATGCGCGAAGCTATCGCTGCCTTGGAACTTTCCGTTGAGCAGTTGCTAAGCGGTGCAGCTGATGATGTTATGTTGGCTGGTAGTATTAGTTTTGATATGTTGATGTTGGCTGGTTACGTATGTGGTGGTTGGCAGATGATGCGTGCCAATGCCTTGGTTGAAGGCCATGAAAACATCACCTTTGCCATCAACAAAAAGGCCACTGCTGCTTATTACTTAGACCACGTATTGCCACGTGCCTTTGGTCACCTGCGTTCAATTCAGGCGGGTAGCGCTAGTGTCATGGCAATACCTGCTGACTGTCTTTAATCGAGCTTTACTTGGGGTCAGACCTCAGGTCTGACCCCTTTATTTTCCCAGCTCAATAAAGCCTTCTTTAATTGCGGTAATTTCGTTGTTTCCAGATTTACCACATAAATTAATTCCTGCTGGTAAAGCCGCTCAACAATTTCCCCACCATACCGACTACATAAGTGCTCAATCTTGCCGCTAAGGTCATAGGGTAAGCGGATGGTTAGCTTGCTCATTTCCCGTTTCACCTTAGTAGGGCATTTGCCGAGCACTGCTTTTACAGCATCACTGTAGGCTTTGACTAGACCACCTGTGCCTAACTTGGTGCCACCAAAATAGCGAATCACTACCACGCTCACTTCGCCAATATCAGTATGGCTAAGTACCTGCAACATGGGTCTACCTGCGGTACCCGATGGTTCGCCGGCGTCACTAAACCCCCAATATGTACTATTGCCTGGGGCTTCTGCTACCACCGCCCAGCAATGATGATTGGCATCTGGGTACAGCTGCTTCATGGCGTGCAGATGCTCAGTACAGGCTTGGCGACCAGGAGTATGCCGCAGATTAGCAATAAACAGGCTGTTTTTAACGTCTATACGAACTTCTAGGTCAGTGCCATCCAAGTCTGGAATCGGGTAACTCATGCGCTGATAAGGCTAGGATATATGGGTGGTTAATCGTACAATAAGCGACCTGATTCAGCTAGTTAAATCATCATGAACGATCTACAACAACGTTTTGGTGGCCTGCAACGTCTTTATGGATTGCGCGCCTTTGAAATTATCAGCCAAGCCAATATTTGTGTCATTGGCATTGGTGGTGTTGGTACCTGGGTGGCCGAAGCTTTGGCGCGTTCTGGGGTGGGTAAGCTTACCCTAATCGATATGGATGATGTGTGTGAGACTAATATCAATCGTCAATTGGTTGCCCTGGATTCAACCATCGATGAGGCCAAGGTTGACGTGATGTCAGCGCGCATTAAGGATATTAACCCTCACTGCCAGGTAACGTTGGTAGAAGATTTTATTACCCCTAACAATATGGCGGAATACCTCGATCAGGGATTTGATTATGTCATTGATGCCTGTGACAGCATCAAAGCCAAGGCGGGGGTGATTTATTGGTGCAAACGCAATAAGGTGCCAGTTATCACCATCGGTGGGGCGGGAGGGCAAAAAGACCCTACTCAAGTACAGGTGGCAGATTTGTCGCGCACTAAAGCTGATCCACTGGCTGCCAAATTGCGTAATACTTTGCGCCGCCACTACAAGTTTACTGATAACAAACAGCGTAAATTTGGCGTTGATTGTGTGTACTCCACTGAGCAACTAGTCTACCCCCACCCAGATGGCAGCGTGTGCTTTGCTAAGCATGATAACGTGGCTGGGGCTAAAATGGATTGTAGCCGCGGCTTTGGTGCCGCCAGTTTTGTAACCGGTAGCTTTGCTTTTGTGGCAGTTGCTAGGGTACTAGATAAGCTGGTTGCCAAGGGGCAACGTCAAGCTGCGGAAAGCTAAAGTTAATTGGCCGCGTTATCGATTTCTGCGCGTAAAGCTTTTACCCGTTCTGGTATGGCATCAAGGGCTGCTTGCTTCTGCTCGGCAGTAAGAATAGGCCAGTTGCGAATTTCGTCCTGATGGCGGTAGCAGCCCTTACAAACAGGTTGGCTATCAAATAAGCGACAGGTGCCCATGCAAGGTGAAGGGACGCTGTTATCTAATAGGCGTTGGCGTCTACGGCGAACCATGTGTTATTCCTAATGATTCAGGCCTTTACTTAGGCCAGGGTTAAAAAGCCTGCATTATTATCTGTTTATTCATGTATAGCAATGGCAGAATAGGGTTTTGCTAGCAAAATGTACTTGCTATGTGACACGGCGAAGCGTTACAGGATAGGTAATGACTCAGGTTGATTATGTTTTACACGGGCCCATGCCAACACTTGGTTTTGATGCCAAGGGGCGGGTGCTTGCTTGTAATCAAGCCTGGGTGTTTTTTACTGGTGTGCACGAAGAACACTGGTTGCAACTAACATGGGATACCATGCAAGCAGCCGATGAATTGATTGCCTGGCCGTCTATGTTGCAACAATCCGGCTACGAAGGCCAGCGCATCTATCTACAACCCAACCAAGGCCGCTCTTTACCTTGTTTGGTCAATCTTTTTAAACACCCCCAGCCTGGCCATGTGGTCTACGTTGCTACGGCACAAGGACTAGCCAGCCTAATTCGTGAATTTGATCAGGACGTTTATGGTGCCTATGAGCAGGGACGTCACGCCAGCGAAGAAGACCTTACCCATCGTTTGGGGAATACTTTTACTAGCCTTAACCAACATACAGATACCCTAGCTAAGCAGGCCAAGATATTGCGCAAGATGTCTACGGGACTTGAGCAAACTGCAAAGGAAATGGGGGCGGATATCGATGCCAAAAAGCTGGTGAAAATGCAGTTTGTGGTGTCTCGTGCCAGTAGTATTTTAGCTGATGTTACCAATAGTGGCATGATCGAACCGGTAAAACGCATGCGTACCCAACTCGCGCAGGTGCAGCGGGAAGTGAGCAATAAACCTGCCTTTGCTAGTGGATCAAACGCCAAGCATCAACAGTTTTTACTCTTGCCTTTGTTACATGACTGTATTGATGCCAAGGTGTTTGCAAAAGTAACCCTAGGTATTGATTGCGATGCCGATCTAGAAATACAGGGTGTTTCGCGCAACCTGCTTATTCAGGTGATTAAACACATCATCAATAACAGTCTAGAAGCCATTCAAATGAACATTGAAGACACCCAAACCACTACTAATAAACAGGGCCATATTAAGATTAGCGTACGTTTGGAAAGGCTTGAGCAGGTTACTTGGTTGAACCTGAGCATTGATGATGACGGTTGCGGTATTGGCACTGCCCAAGTCAGTAATATTCTGGCTGCAGGTTATACCACCAAGGCGGGTCATAGCGGCAATGGGTTGCATTGGGTGGCCAATTATCTGCAGTCATTAGGTGGCAGTATTCATATCTCTCCGGTGGCTTCTCAAAAGGGCACTCGGGTAGCCATCACCCTACCTATGGACGCTGGTTAAAGACCTTCTGGGCTGGTAGAATTGGCCAACTTTTTTCATCCGCACAAAGCTTAGCATCTAGACTGAGCCAGTGGCTAATATTGAGAAGTATCCTTTGCAGTCAAATCGTTTTGTTTCAAACCTAGTTTGGTTATGGGGAAGCCTAGGAGTTATTGGCCTTCTGTCTTTCTCTGTTTATCGTTTAGCGCCTATAGCCTGGAGCTTTTTCGATTACCCTTTGCAATGGTGGCATTGGCTTTGTTGGTTTTTGTGGATCATTTTCATGGCTTATAGTGAGGGCTATAAAGGCTTTCAATTGGCTTTTTCGCCCCGCGTAGCGGCGCGCTTACTGTGGCTGGCGAAAAACCCAAATCCGCGTTTATTGGCATTGGCGCCCTTATATGCCATGGGCTTTGTTTACGCTTCTCGTCGGCGCAAACTGGTCAGCTATGCCATCCTCATCATGGTGTTAATATTCATCACTGTGGCGGAATTTCTGCCGTCCCCTTGGCGGGCACTGATCGATGCTGGCGTTGTGGTTGGCTTAAGCTGGGGCAGCTTGTCTACCTTGTGGTATATTTTGCGTGTATATCAACATGAAATTGAATTAACTGAGCCGGAGTTACCGGACCAAGGATAAACCATGCAAGCTGTGCTGTGGATGATGGGCGCCATCTTCTCATTTTGCCTAATGGCTGTGGGTGCTAGAGAACTCAGTGGACAGCTAGATACCTTCGAGGTATTAACCCTACGTGGTTTGGTAGGCCTGATCATTGTTATGGCCATCATCTACTGGCGCCGGCAACCAGAGCTATTTGTTACCCAGCGCACCAAAACTCATTTATTACGCAATCTGTTCCATTTTTATGGCCAAGCAAGTTGGTTTTTTGCCTTAGGCATGATTCCTCTAGCGCAGGTGTTTGCTATCGAGTTTACTGTGCCTTTATGGGTCTTGTTTTTGTCGGCTTTGTTTCTGGCAGAAAACATAACCTGGCGTAAGACGGTGGCCATAACTATGGGTATGGCTGGTGTGTGGGTGGTGGTTAGACCCGAAAGCCAAGGCCTAAGTGGTGGTATGTTGGTGATGCTGTTCGGCGCCATCGGTTTTGCGGTGGCGGTGATTTTCAACAAACGTTTGGTGTCCAGTGAACATCCATTAACCATCGTTTTTTACATGACTCTCATGCAAATTCCCATCAGCGCTATGCTCACAGGTGGTGATTGGACTATGCCTAGTTTCATGGGCTGGGTATGGATTGTCATCGTTGGCGTACTGGGCATTAGCGCCCATTACTGTTCTTCTAAAGCCATGCAAACAGCTGAAGTAAGTAGCATCATGGCCATGGACTTCCTGCGCCTACCACTGGTGGCTATGCTAGGTATGCTGATTTACGCTGAAGTGTTTGACTGGTGGGTTGTACTCGGTGGTGGTTTGATGATTGTGGGTAACATGATCGGTCAGAATGTATGGCGCAAAAGGCGCCAGGTATCAACTTAAGCCGACTTTACAAGTAGGGCCCGACGTACTTCAAGCCTACCGGCTTGTAAGTTAGCCATGATATTGGCGCTCATTTTACCAGCTGCGCTGCCAAGGGCTAAACGGGCATTTAATGGCGACGCTGGTGTTGCCCGCGCAGCACGGGCTTTATTTATCCAAAGCAAACTTTGTTGCGTTTCATTTTCACATTGGCTTAATTGCCATCCAGATGTAGCGCAATCAGCAAGGAATTGCGCCCATGTTTGCAGATGGCTATGGCCTAACTTGTCAGCCCAGGGGGTAGGGTAGAGTACTTCTTCTGGCTTGCTATTGGGGGTCAAATAGACTTCATGAAGGAGTAGATGACCATGGGCGCTAACCACCCTTGCAGCTTCTGCTAGTACCTGCTGTTTGTCAGCAATGGCCATCATAGCATGTTGGCTCAGGACAAAATCAAAGCTGTGCTTGGCAAAGGGAAGCTTGAGGCTATTGGCAACCACGTAATGACAGGCGGGTTGTGGTTGTAAATGTTGGTTGAGTAACTGCCCGGCAGCAATATAATCACTATTAAGATCGCTGACGGTCATTTGGCATGCATAATGGGTGGCCAACAAGCGTGCGCAGCCACCCAAACCACCCCCCATATCTAAGCCATTGGTGGCCCCCGCGGGGAGCCAGCGTAATAACTCTTTAGTGGCTGCTAAGCCACCGATATGCAGTTGATCCAGGGCAGCAAAATCGTGGCTTTGCCAGCCATCAGCAGGTGGCTGCGCCAATATTGATGTAAGCTGCTCAAGTAGACTCATGCTTAGCTTTGCAGTGCTTCCAGGTTAGCAAACAAATCCAATGCTTGTGGATTCGCTAGAGCATCCTTGTTCTTCACTTCCTCACCGTGAATCACCTTGCGCACCGCCAATTCGACAATCTTGCCACTAATGGTGCGTGGGATATCAGCAACTTGAATGACCTTGGCCGGCACGTGCCGCGGGGTTGTATTAGCGCGAATCTGCTGTTTAATCTTAGTAATCAGTTCGTCATGCAAGACAACCCCAGGCTTTAAGGTAACAAACAGAATAACGCGCACATCATCTTGCCAGTTTTGGCCTACAACGATGCTTTCTTGCACGCCTTCAACGGCTTCCACTTGGCGGTAGATTTCGGCTGTACCTATGCGCACACCACCAGGGTTTAGTACGGCATCTGAACGGCCGTGGATTATGACACCGCCTTGCGCGGTAATTTCACCATAGTCGCCATGGGCCCAGATATTGGCAAACTGATCAAAGTAAGCATCATGGTACTTACGGCCATCGGCGTCGTCCCAGAAATAGATAGGCATGGATGGGAAAGGTTTACTACAGACAAGTTCGCCTTTTTCTTTCACTATGGCCCTGCCTTCATCGTCATAAATTTCCACTGCCATGCCAAGGCCTGCACACTGCAGTTGGCCACGGTAAACGGGCAAAATAGGGCAACCTAGGGCAAAGCAAGAGATGATGTCGGTGCCACCAGAGATGGAAGCTAATAGTACGTCAGATTTGATGTCACGGTAGACATAGTCAAAGCTTTCGTGAGCAAGTGGAGACCCGGTAGACATGATGGCGCGCAGGTTACTTAGATCATGGCTTTCAGCGGGCTTGATACCCGCTTTTTCCAGGGCAGCAATGTACTTGGCACTGGTGCCAAATAGGCTGATTTTTTCCTCTTCGGCAATATCCATCATGATGACTGGTGTTTTAAAGGGCGAACCGTCATACAGCAGCACGGTACAACCAACAGCTAGGCCACTTACCAACCAATTCCACATCATCCAACCGCAGGTGGTGTAGTAGAAGAGCACGTCGTCACGCTTAACGTCAGTGTGCAGAATGTGCTCTTTGAGGTGTTGTAGTAAGGTGCCACCAATGCTATGCACGATGCACTTGGGCACGCCAGTGGTACCTGAGGAGTACATGATGTACAAAGGATCAGCGAAGTTCATGGGGGTGAATTGCACGTCCGTGGCACTGGTGTCTACAAAGTCATTTTGGTGGATAGCCTTACCTGGCACACTTTGTTCTAACACAGTCAAGTCAGCCTGCTGACTGATGTGGTCACAGACAATGATCTTTTCAATGCTATCAAGCTGCGCGGCAATACCGGCGACGCGCTCCAAGGAATTCAAAGTCTTACCATTGTAGAAATAGCCGTCGGTGGTGAACAGAATGCGTGGCTTAATCTGGCCAAAGCGATCCAGTACGCCATTGATGCCAAAGTCAGGTGAGCAGGAACTCCAAACAGCTCCTAGGCTGGTGGCGGAAAGCATGGCAACCACGGTATCAATGACATTAGGCATAAAGCCGGCAATACGGTCACCAGCTTTAATGCCGTGCTGACGTAGGGCGCTGCTTAGCTGGGCTACGCGCTGGTATAGTTCAGCGTAGGTGAGGCTTTGACGAGCACCGTCTTCGCCACGAAACACCAAGGCAGTGTTGTCGTCACGGTGCTTTAAAAGGTTTTCAGCAAAGTTGATTTTGCTGCCAGCGAACCACTGAGCACCAGGCATTTTATTACTATCAAGCAATGGCTCGTTGGCGCTTGTGCTACTAATCACGCCACCTAGTTGCCAAATCTCTTGCCAAAAGCCAGCAATGTCAGCCACACTCCAGCGATGCAGATCAGCGTAACTCTGCATATTGAGCTGATGCTTGGCGTTCATGGCCTGCATAAACTGCTGCATGTTGCTATTGGTAATGCGTTGTTGGCTTGGTGTCCATAAAGGAGATTGTGACATAGTGTTAAACCTTGTTGTGCATGGTGGCTATATTTAAACCGCAAGCGCAAAATAAATTTTGATATTAAACGACGTTAAGTTTTGATTTTTCGTCAGTGCTAGGCCTTGCAAGCAATGCCAACCTTAGCCCCATTCACGCGGCCTAATAGATCGCTAACATCTTGACCGACCTTAACTAAACGATCGAGTTGGACACCCGTATCTATGCCCAAACCATTGAGCATATATACCAAGTCTTCGGTGGCGACATTGCCACTGGCTCCCTTGGCATAGGGGCAGCCACCTAAACCGGCAACAGAACTGTCAAAACTAGCAACACCCGCTTGAAGCATAGCAAAGATATTGGTTAATGCTTGGCCATAGGTATCATGGCAATGGCCAGCTAGGTATTCGACGGCGACATAGTTGGTGACTGCCTCCAACATAGCCATAGTTCGACCCGGGGTGGCGGTACCAATGGTATCGCCAAGGGATACTTCGTAGCAGCCCATTTGCATTAGGGCATCACTCACTTCAGCTACTTTAGTCGGGGCCACGGCACCTTCATAAGGGCAGTCAACCACGGCTGAAACATAACCACGGACACGTAGGCCTGCTGCTAGGGCAGCCTTGGCCACGGGTTCGAAACGCGCAAGACCTTCTGCTATGGAGCAATTGGTATTGCGCTGGCTAAAACTTTCACTGGCAGCACCGAATACGGCTACTTCATTTACCCCAGCTTGCAATGCGCGTTCTAAGCCTTGCATATTAGGCGTGAGGGCACTGTAGTTGACATGACTATGGCGGGTAATGAGGCGTAGAACTTCTGCACTATTGGCCATTTGTGGCACCCATTTGGGATGCACAAAGGCGGCCGCTTCGATATTGCACAGGCCGGCAGCGGCTAAGCGATCGATCAAATTGGCTTTCAATGCCGCTGACAGCATGGCGCCGGGTTCATTTTGTAGGCCATCTCGGGGACCTACTTCGACGATACGCACCCTTTTTGGTAAATACATGATTAGGCTTCCTCCACTTCCAAATGCAGTAGTTGCGCATCTGCAGCAACCAGATCACCCACTTGGTAATAGATTTCGGTCACCGTACCCGCGCTTGGGGCATAGATAGTATGCTCCATCTTCATGGCTTCGACTACCAGTAAGGCATCGCCTGCGGCGACTTGTTGACCAGCATCTACCATACAGGCTATGAGGCAACCGTTCATAGGCGCAATGATATCACCGTCATTACCGCTGGCTCCTTGGTTATAGTCATCCACACTGGCCGTACGTAGCTGCACTTCAACCTTGCCCGCTGCGGTAAACAGGGTAAGGGTTTTGTTGTGCTTAAAGAAGCTAGCGTAGGTGGTTTCACCGTTAAGGTTAAGGGTTAGCTGGTTGCCATTTCGTTGGCCGCTAAACTCGAGGCTGGTTTGTGTTTCTGTGGGTCCGGCTTTAGCCGGACATGTCAGCCTAAAGGCCGACCCACAAAGGCCTTTATGCACAGTTAAATCTAAGTCTTGCTCAGCTAGAGTAATTGGCAACTGCACAGTGGCAGCCTGATTCAAACGTAGGCCAGCTCTTGCTTGCTCTGGGCTTAGGGCCAAGGCTGTTAGCGCCAAGCTGACGTCATCGCTCACACTAGCAGGCACTAGCAAGGTGTCCTGATGCTGATCGATGATACCTGTGTGTAGGTTAGCCTTGGCAAAATCCTCATTGGTCGCCAAACGACGCAAGAAGTCGATGTTGGTGCTAATGCCTTGCAGGTGATAATCTGCCAAGCTGCGGTCTAATTTGGCCAAGGCTTGCTCACGATCTTCAGCATATACAATAAGCTTGGCAATCATAGGGTCATAGAAGGGGCTGATGGCATCGCCTTCTAATACACCCGTATCGACGCGTACGCTTGCACTTGCCTGTGGCTGGCGTAAATAGGTGATGCTACCGGTAGACGGTTGGAAATCCTGCAGCGGGTCCTCAGCGTAGATACGGGCTTCACAGGCATGGCCTTGGAGCGATATTTGTTGCTGTAGTAAAGGTAGTGATTGACCTGAGGCGACTTTTAGTTGCCAGGCCACCAAATCTTGGCCGGTTACCATCTCAGTGACTGGGTGCTCTACCTGCAGGCGAGTATTCATTTCCATAAAGTAATAGCTACCATCTCTATCAAGTAGGAATTCCACGGTACCGGCACCGACGTATGCGATGGCCTTGGCTGCAGCAACGGCAGATTCCCCCATGGCTTGACGCAATGCATCGGATAGACCAGGTGCTGGGGCTTCTTCGATGACCTTTTGATGGCGACGTTGGGCAGAACAGTCACGATCTCCTAAATACACACCATTACCGTGACGGTCACAGAATACCTGCACTTCCACATGGCGTGGCGCCACCAGGTAGCGTTCTAACAGTACGTCTGGGTTGGCAAAGCTAGCTTTACCTTCACGTTGCGCGCCTGCTAGTTGGGTTTTAAATTCGCCGCTGTGTTCGACCACACGCATGCCTTTGCCGCCGCCACCAGCAACGGCTTTGATGAGTAGGGGGTAGCCCATGTCATCTGCCTGTTGTTGCAGGAAGTCAGCATCTTGGTTGTCACCGTGATAGCCAGGTACCAAAGGAATACCGGCATTTTGCATGATCAGCTTGGCAGCACTCTTGCTACCCATTTGCTCAATGGCTGGCGCATCAGGGCCAATAAAGGCGATGCCTTCGGCCTGACAGGCAGATACAAAGTCGGCATTTTCGGATAAGAAACCATAGCCTGGGTGAATGGCTTCGGCACCGGCCTGTTTGGCAATGGTAAGGATCTTGTCGGCGCGTAGATAACTATCAGCTGCCGCTGCACCACCAAGGTGCCAGGCTTCGTCTGCTTGTTTGACGTGCAAGGCATTAGCATCGGCGTCAGAGTAGACAGCAATGGTACGCATACCCATATCACGGGCAGTACGAATCACGCGGCAGGCGATTTCGCCACGGTTAGCAATCAATACAGATTTTAACATGTTTAAAGACTCCGAAATTAACTTTGCTGCCAGGGTGCGGCTTGTTTAGTTAAGAAGGCTTGTAAGCCTGCTTGGCCTGCCTCGCTTACCCGAATATCAGCGATAGCCTCTGTGGTCGCGGCCTCCGTGGCTGCTAAGTTATTCTTAGCAAGCGGGGCGCTGGCATCAAACTGGCGCAACAACTGTTTAATATGAGCGACTGCTTGTGGGCTGTTGTTAAGGGTTTGCTTAACCCAAGCTTCACCAGCCTTGGCGAGTTCATCAGCGCTAACAACTTCATGAACAAGGCCGTTTTGTTGGCCTTGCTCGGCACTGAAAACAGCAGCGCTGGTCATTAAATGACGGCCCCAGGAGTTGCCTAGTTTATTGGCAACAAAGGGACTAATGACGGCGGGAATAAGGCCAATACGTACTTCGCTTAAGCAGAACTTGGCGTTATCCACGGCAATGACGCTATCACAACAAGCCATAAGACCCACAGCACCACCAAAGGCGGCGCCATTGACTAGGGCTAGGGTGGGACGGTTAAAGTCATCAAGCAGGCGCATTAGCAAGGCCAACTGTTGGGCATCGGCAAGGTTAGCGGCACGGTCATATTCGGCCATGCGCTGCATCCAGCCAAGGTCGGCCCCAGCGGAGAAGCTTTTGCCTGTGCCTGCGACAATCAGGGCACGAATGCTGTCATCGGCAGCTAAGGTTTGTAGATGGCTCACCATTTCGTTAATCATGGTGTCATCAAAGGCGTTGTGCTTGTCAGGGCGATTGAGGGTCATGGTGGCAATGCCACGTTCATCGACACTTAATACAACCCGTTGTTCTGTATCAACATGAGTAGACATAACTGGGCTCCTTACATGCGGAACACGCCAAAGCGAGTTTCTTGCTCTGGCTTGTTAAGGGTTGTTTCTAGGGCCATGCTCAGCACTTCACGGGTCTGGGCTGGATCGATAATGCCATCGTCCCAGAGGCGGGCACTGGCGTAGTAGGGGTGACCCTGTTCTTCGTACTGGGCCAGTACTGGCTCGCGCATGGCTGCTTCGTCTGCGGCACTAAATGTTTCGCCGCGGGCAGCGAGCTGGTCGCGTTTCACTTGTGTTAGTACACCGGCCGCTTGTTCGCCACCCATGACCGAAATGCGGCTATTAGGCCACATCCACATGAAGTTAGGCTCATAGGCGCGGCCACACATACCATAGTTGCCAGCGCCATAGCTGCCGCCAATTAGAATGGTAAACTTTGGTACCTTGGCGCAGGCCACGGCTGTAACCATCTTAGCGCCATGCTTGGCGATGCCTTCGGATTCGTATTTCTTACCCACCATAAAGCCGGTGATATTTTGTAGGAACAGCAGAGGAATATTGCGTTGGCAGCATAGCTCGATAAAGTGCGCGCCTTTTTGCGCGGATTCAGAAAACAGTACGCCATTGTTGGCAACGATACCAATGGGGTAGCCATCAAGGTGGGCAAAACCACACACCAGTGTCGTACCATACAAGGCCTTAAACTCGTCAAATTGGGAATCGTCGACCAGTCTGGCAATAACATCACGTACATCAAATGGCTTACGCAGGTCGGTACCAACGATGCCGTAGATTTCTTCTGCGGCAAAACGTGGCGGTAGGCTTGCTTTGCGGGGTAGGCTATTACCAGCAGGCTTGGGGCAGTTAGCAATGCATTGGCGTGCCAGTAATAGTGCGTGTTCGTCGTTGTCAGCATAGTGATCAGCGACACCGGAGGTACGACAGTGGGTGTCGGCACCGCCTAGTTCTTCGGCGGATACTTCTTCACCAGTGGCAGCCTTTACCAGAGGCGGGCCAGCCAAGAAAATGGTGCCTTGCTCTTTGACGATGATGCTCTCATCGGCCATAGCAGGGACATAAGCACCACCAGCGGTACAGGAACCCATGACCACAGCGATTTGAGGGATACCCATGGCGGACATGTTGGCTTGATTAAAGAAGATGCGGCCAAAGTGCAGCTTGTCAGGGAAGACTTCATCTTGCTGTGGTAGGTTAGCACCACCGGAATCAACCAGATAGATACAGGGTAGGTTGTTCTGTTGGGCTACTTCCTGGGCCCGTAAATGTTTTTTTACGGTCACTGGGAAGTAGGTGCCGCCTTTTACCGTGGCGTCATTGGCAATCACCATACAGTGCCGACCCTGCACCAGGCCAACACCACAGATGATACCGGCACTGGGTATATCCATGCCATACATACCATGGGCCGCTAACTGGGACAATTCCAAAAAGGGCGAACCAAAATCCAGCAATTGCTCGATGCGCTGGCGTGGCAGTAATTTACCTCGGGCTAAATGCTTGGCTTGGTATTTTTCACCACCGCCGTTGCTAACTTTACTGACTTGCCATTGCAGGTCGGTTACCAAAGCCTGCATAGCCTCGGCCTTGGCCTTGAATTCGGCACTTTGGGTGTTGATTTGGCTGTTTAGTGTTGCCATTGTATTGCTCCCGTCATGGCGAGGAGCAAAGCGACGTGGCCATCTCCTGATCGTGCGGTAGAGGCAGGAGATCGCATCGCTGTGCTCGCCATGACGTTGTTATTTAATTTAGTGAGATTCGTTGAATAGTTCGCGGCCGATTAACATACGACGAATTTCCGAGGTGCCTGCACCGATTTCATAGAGCTTGGCATCACGCAATAGGCGGCCAGTTGGGGCTTCGTTGGTATAACCAATGCCGCCCAGTAACTGAATGGCATCCAAGGCCATCTTGGTAGCCATTTCAGCAGAGTAGAGGATGGCACCAGCGGCGTCCTTACGGGTGGTTTCACCGCGGTCGCAGGCGGCCGCCACCGTGTATACATAGGACTTGGCGGCGTTCATTACCGTGTACATGTCGGCGATCTTGCCCTGTACCAATTGGAATTCACCGATGCTTTGGCCAAATTGCTTGCGATCGTGGATATAAGGTACCACCACGTCCATACAAGCTTGCATAATACCAAGGGGGCCACCGGATAGAACCACACGCTCATAATCCAAGCCGCTCATTAATACACGCACGCCTTCGTTGAGCTTACCAAGAATGTTTTCTTCTGGTACTTCACAGTCTTCAAATACCAACTCACAGGTGTTGGAACCACGCATGCCCAACTTGTCGAGTTTCTGTGCTTGGGTAAAGCCTGGGAAGGAGCGCTCGACGATAAAGGCCGTGATGCCGCGAGGGCCGGCATTAATGTCAGTCTTGGCATAGATAACGTAGGTGTCGGCATCTGGACCGTTAGTGATCCACATTTTGTTGCCGTTTAATACGTACTTATCACCACGCTTTTCGGCCTTTAGGCGCATACTGACAACGTCAGAACCCGCACCTGGTTCACTCATGGCTAGGGCACCAACGTGTTCACCAGATACCAGCTTAGGTAGGTATTTGGCTTTTTGCTCGGCGTTACCGTTTCGGTGAATCTGATTGACACACAGATTGGAGTGGGCACCGTAGCTTAGGCCGACTGAGGCAGAGGCACGGCTAATTTCTTCCATGGCCACACAGTGAGCCAAATAACCCATGTTGGCGCCGCCGTATTCTTCTGCAACGGTAACGCCTAACAGGCCCATGTCGCCCATCTTCTTCCACAGATGCATTGGAAATTCATTGTTTACATCGGTTGCTTCGGCGATAGGGGCGATTTCTGCGGCAGCGAATTGGTTAACGCCATCGCGTAGCATGTCGATGGTTTCGCCGTGGCCGAAGTTAAGGTTCGAATAAGTGCTAAACATGTTCTAAATTTCTCCATAGTTGGGACAATGGTTATTTTGCTCTGATACTGCGTTAAAACCGTACTCATTCGGTCACTTACACTAAGTAAGCTCCCTCATTGTGTGCGCTTTTGCCTTGTCTCAAAGCAAAATCCCTCATTGTTACTTAACCTTCATTATCTTTTGTAAGAGCGTCGCGGCAGCGCGTGGCGGCTGATTCGAGCTCTTCCTGCATGTCATAAATATCTTGCAATTGCTGAGCCAGGGCAGCTTGGCGCTGTTGGATTTTATTCAGCAATACGAGAAGTTGTTGGTCGTTGTTGGTAGCAGCGGGGTCATAGAGGTCGATAACCTGGCGAATTTCATCTAGGGCTAGACCGAGTCGTTTACCGCGTAGTATGAGTTTAAGGCGCACACGATCTTGCTTGTGATAGATACGCTTTTGACCTTCACGTTTAGGGTGCAGCAGGTCTTTATCCTCATAAAAACGGATACTGCGGGGCGTTATATCAAACTCATTCGACAATTCGCCAATGGTAAAAGTGGGCTCAGACATGAAAAAATCACTGCTGTTTATAACCGATAGGTGTTATATTAAGTTTACGTTAACGTAAACGTCAACCTTTTTGGTTAGTTTGCACTTTAGATATTTGTATAACAAGGTTTATTAATAGGAACTTCACATGTCAGAAACTGTATATATTGTGGCGGGCAGCCGTACACCCATGGGTGGATTAAACGGTAGTCTTGCGAGCCTGACTGCTTCTCAATTAGGGGCAGTAGCTATTGAAGGTGCTATTAAACGAGCGGGGGTCAATAAAGGCGCCATAGAAGAAGTATATATGGGTTGTGTGTTACCTGCAGGGCA
The DNA here is from genome assembly GCA_016845445.1 of Oceanospirillaceae bacterium. GTDB lineage: Bacteria > Pseudomonadota > Gammaproteobacteria > Pseudomonadales > Balneatricaceae > Njordibacter. The sequence goes on from JAERSU010000264.1 coordinate 41,615, forward strand.
GGGGCAGGCGCCAGCGCGTCAAGCCGCCTTAGGGGCAGGTTTAGATAAGTCAGTGCCCTGTACTACGGTAAACAAGATGTGTGGTTCGGGTATGCAAACCACCATTATGGGTTACAACGCTATTAAGGCAGAATCTGCGCAGGTGATGATATGCGGTGGTATGGAAAGCATGACCAATGCGCCATACATTCTACCTAAGGTGCGTCAGGGCTTACGCATGGGTCATGGCCAGGTCATGGACCATATGTTTATGGATGGTCTGGAAGACGCCTACGAGGGTGGCCTAATGGGCTCCTTTGCGCAAAAGACGGCCGATGAATATGGCTTAACCCGTACGCAGATGGACGATTTTGCCATTGGTTCTTTAAGCAAGGCCAACGCCGCCATTGCCAATGGCGATTTGCAAGCTGAAATTGAACCAGTGCTAGTGAAGAGCCGAAAAGGCGAAGTGACCGTGAGTGTGGATGAACAGCCGGGTCAGGCTAACGTGGAAAAAATCCCGACTTTGCGTCCGGCGTTTGCCAAAGACGGTACCGTAACCGCAGCCAACTCCAGCTCCATTTCCGATGGCGCCTCTGCCTTAGTTTTGGCATCGGCCTGCGCCGTTGCCGAGCAGGGCCTAAAACCTGTCGCCAAGATTGTTGGCGTGAGTAGCCACGCACGCTTACCAGCAGAATTTACCATTGCACCAATCGGCGCCATGGAAAAGTTGTTAGCCAAGCTTGATTGGTCCGTCGATGAGGTTGATCTATTTGAAATCAATGAAGCCTTTGCCATGGTAACTATGTTGGCCATACAAGAGTTAAATATTCCTGCTGATAAGGTTAACGTCTACGGCGGTGCTTGTGCCCAAGGGCATCCCATTGGTTCCACTGGTTCACGTATTATCCTGACCTTGATTAGCGCTCTACAAAATAAAGGCTTAAAGCGTGGTATGGCCAGTTTGTGCATCGGTGGTGGTGAAGCCACAGCTGTGGCAGTAGAGTTGCTGTAGGCCCTGTGACACCGGCCGTAGTTAGATAATGTCAGTCGCTGCTTCGTTAATGTCATGTAGTGAAGCGACTGAATATGCCATCCTATGTGGCATCAAAAATATAGAAGAGTAAAGCCATGGATTTTAATCTAAATGAAGATCAGCGCGCCTTTGTCGATCTGGCACAGCAGTTTGCCAGTAACGAACTTGCGCCCAATGCCGCCAAGTGGGACGAAGAAGCCATTTGGCCCTTGGCAGCCATGCAACAGGCTGGTGAGTTAGGTTTTTGTGGTTTGTATGCTAATCCGCAGTGGGGTGGCTTAGGCTTAAGCCGTTTGGATTCATCGTTAATCTTTGAGCAGCTTGCCATGGGCTGTACCACCACTACTGCCATGCTGACTATTCATAATATGGCCACCTGGATGGTAACGGATTTTGGTAATGCCCAGACCAATGAAAAATATGGTGAGATGCTCACCAGTGGCCAGTGGTTAGCGTCTTACTGTCTGACGGAACCTAATGCTGGTTCCGATGCCGCCTCCCTTAAAACCAAGGCGGTGCGTGATGGCGATGACTATCTGCTGAGCGGCTCAAAGGTGTTTATCTCTGGTGCTGGTGAAACTGATGTTTTAGTAGTCATGGCCCGTACTGGTGAAGATGGCCCGCGGGGCATTTCTGCTTTTGTACTGGATAGCAATTCTGAGGGTATTAGTTTTGGTCGCAAAGAGGACAAGATGGGCTGGAACGCCCAAGCCACACGCATGATCAATTTCGATCAGGTGCGCGTGCCTGCAAGCCAAATGCTAGGCGCAGAAGGCGAAGGCTTTAAAATTGCTATGAAGGGTTTGGACGGTGGCCGCATAAATATTGCCACCTGTAGTATTGGTACTGCTCAGCAGGCCATGCAAGACGCCCTAGCTTATGTGAATGAGCGCAAGCAATTTGGTAAGGCCATTGCGGCTTTTCAAGGGTTGCAGTTTAAGCTGGCTGATATGAACACCGAACTGGTGGCCGCCCGCCAGATGGTGCGTTTAGCGGCCTTTAAGCTAGACCATAAAGACCCTGATGCCACCACCTATTGCGCCATGGCCAAGCGCCTCGCTACGGACATGTGTTATGACATTTGTGATGAAGCCCTACAGTGCTTTGGTGGCAATGGCTATATAAAAGAATTCCCTATGGAGCGTTATCTGCGTGATACTCGGGTGCACCGTATTTTGGAAGGCACCAACGAGATCATGAAGGTAATTATTTCCCGACGTATTTTGATGGCTGATACCGCAGCTATCCTGTAATTGGAGCAGAAACAATGAGTGATGCAATTTTAGTCGACATCCAGGGTCACGTAGCGATTGTGACCATGAACAATCCACCGGCCAATACCTGGACCCGTGATAGCTTGGAAGCCTTGGCTGACCTGGTACATGAACTTAATGCCAATAAAGACGTGTACAGCATGATCATTACTGGCCAGGGGGAGAAGTTCTTCTCAGCTGGTGCTGACTTAAAACTGTTTGCCGATGGCAACAAGCAGGTAGCAGCCGATATGTCCACGGCCTTTGGCCGTGCCTTTGAAACCTTAAGCCAGTTCCGTGGATTGTCCATTGCTGCCATTAATGGCTACTCCATGGGTGGCGGTCTGGAAGTGGCCTTGGCCTGCGACCTACGTATCGCTGAAGAGCAGGCGCTAATGGCCTTACCAGAAGCCGCCGTTGGCCTATTGCCATGTGCGGGGGGGACGCAAAACCTGGCTTGGTTAGTGGGTGAAGGTTGGGCGAAGCGTATGATTCTTTGTGGCGAGCGTGTAACCGCAGAACAGGCGCAAAACATTGGTTTAGTAGAAGCTGTTGCCGAAACGGGTGGGGCTTTGGCCATGGCTAAAGAGTGGGCACAAAACGCAGAACGTCAGAGCCCGACGAGTATTGCGGCCTGTAAGCGTCTTATCCAAACAGCCCGTAAGGAACCGATGTTTGTTGGTATGGGGTACGAGCGTGATGAGTTTGTGCGCTTGTTTGATACCAATGACCAAACAGAGGGCGTGCAAGCCTTCTTAGAAAAGCGTAAACCCGAGTGGACGAATAGTTAAATGACTGACGCAGTTTTAATTAACGAAATTGCCACCCAGACAGGTGGTAAGATCATTGAGGCGACACTCAATTCCCCCAAATCTCTCAACGCCTTGTCAGCGGCGATGATTGAACAACTAATGGCTAATTTGCCTAGTTGGGATGCCGATGAGCAGGTGCAAGCCATTGTCATTCGTGGTGCTGGCGAGCGTGCTTTCTGCGCCGGTGGAGATATCCGCGATCTTTACAATGCCATGGCCAGTGGCGATACAGACTTTGGCCAGCAATTCTTTAATGCTGAATACAGCTTGGACGTCGCTCTGCATAACCTCAAGACCCCTTTAATCGTCTGGGGCAATGGTTATGTCATGGGTGGCGGCATGGGTATTTATCAAGCCGCCGACGTACGTGTGGTAACCCCATCGAGCCGTTTGGCCATGCCTGAAATTAGTATTGGTTTGTATCCTGATGTGGGCGCCAGTTTGTTCTTGCAGCAGGTGCCTGAAAAGCTAGGCCTGTTTATGGGCTTAACCGCTGCCATGATCAATAGTACTGACGCTTGTCGTTTACAGATGGCCGACCTACAGTTAGCAGAAAATGGCTATGACGCCATGCTTGCTGCGCTTAAGGCTTGGGATGGAACAGTAGACGTACAGGCTCTACTAGCTACCATGGCCTTAAGTGACGCTGAGCAGCCTGAATCTGATATCAATGCTTATTGGGATGAATTGGTCGCAGCTCTACAGCAGCCAGATCTAGCCGCCATTGTGGCTGCCATTGATGCCTTAGGAGGCCGTGATAAATGGATGGATAAGGCCATTAACACCATGCACAAGGGCTCGCCCATTGGTCTACAGCTGACTTACCGTCAGCAACAGCAAGATCTATCAACTTGGCATGAGACCTTTATGCAGGAGTATTACATTGCTGTGAATGCCACTCGTAAGGGTGAATTCCAGGAAGGTATCCGAGCCCTGCTCATCGACAAGGATGGCGCGCCTAATTGGCAGTTCACGTCCATCACCGATGTGCCCACCGATTTTATTGACAGTTTTTATGATCAAGAGGGTATTCCGTTACCGGATTACGCCTAACATTTACGCGTCATGGCGAGCGCAATGACGAATAATAGGAGAATTACACATGACAAACATTGCATTTATTGGCCTAGGTAACATGGGTGGCCCCATGGCGGCTAACCTAGTAAAAGCCGGCCACAAGGTTACCGCTTTTGACCTTATGCCAGACGCCTTGGCTGCCTTTTCACAAGCCGGTGGTAACACCGCAGAATCCGCTCAAGCTGCTGTTGCTGGTGCCGAGGTGGTAGTCAGCATGTTGCCAGCAGGCAAGCACGTTGCTGGCCTGTACACAGGGGATGATGGTCTCTTAGCCCAGCTACCTAAGGGTACCTTGGTAGTGGACTCTTCCACTATTGATGTGGCCACGGCCCAAGCCGTTGGTAAAGCCGCTGCTGAAGTCGGTGTAGCCTTCGTTGATGCACCAGTGTCTGGTGGTGTGAGCGGTGCTCAAGCCGGCACACTAAGCTTTATCGTGGGTGGTGAAGCAGAGAACTTCGAACGCGCCAAGCCCTACCTTGAAGCCATGGGCAAAAACATCTTCCATGCTGGTGCCGCAGGCGCAGGGCAGGTAGCTAAGATGTGTAACAATATGTTGTTAAGTATTCTCATGACAGGTACTGCCGAAGCCCTGCAACTGGGCATCGACAATGGTTTGGACCCGAAAGTACTGTCTGACATCATGGTGAAGAGCTCTGGACGTAACTGGACCCTAGAGATATACAACCCAGTTCCTGGGGTCATGGAAGGTGTACCTTCTTCTAATGATTATCAAGGTGGCTTTATGGTTGATCTGATGAACAAGGACCTAGGTCTAGCATTGGGTGCTGCCGATGCCGGCGATTCCATGGTGCCTATGGGTAAACAAGCCGCAGCACTGTTTGCTGCCCATGGCGAAGAGGGTAACGGCCGGTTAGATTTTTCCAGCGTATTTAAGCGTTACCAAAAGGGTTAAATAAACCGTCATTGCGTACGAAGTGAAGCAATTTCTAGCCAGTTGGCAGTAGGTTGCCGCGTCGCTTCGCTCCTCGCAATGACGAATTAAGTGGTTGCTCCTCGCAATGACGAATTAGGTGTTTGCGCCTCGCAATGACGAATTAGGTGAATGAATTATGCAAGTTCAAGATAAAGTATTTGTAGTTACCGGTGCCGCTCGTGGCCTAGGTTTGGCCATGGCTCAAGCCATTGCCGCCAAAGGCGGCAAGCTAGCCCTGTTGGATTTAGACGCAGGTGCCGCACAGGAGGCCGCTAAAACCTGCGGCGATGAAAGCCGTGGTTACGCCTGTAACGTGGCAGAAGAAGCCAGTGTTGAAGCTGCGTTTGCGCAGATTAAGGCTGATTTTGGCCGTTTGGATGGTTTAATCAACAATGCGGGTCTGCTGCGTGATGGTCTGATGATTAAGTTCAAAGATGGCGCATTGGTAGACAAGATGAGCCTGTCTCAGTGGCAGTCGGTGATTGACGTAAACCTTACAGGTACCTTCTTGTGTGGTCGTGAAGCCGCTGCTGCTATGGCAGAGTTTGGTAATGGCGGGGTGATTATTAACATTTCTTCCGTTGCCCGTGCTGGCAACATGGGGCAGACTAATTACTCGGCCACCAAGGCGGGGGTTGCTGCCATGGTAACCGGTTGGGGTCGTGAGTTATCCCGCTACGGCATACGTACTGGTGGTATTGCGCCAGGGGTTATTGCTAGCGAAATGACCGCTTCCATGAAACCGGAAATGTTACAGCGACTTGAAAAACTGGCCCCAGTTGGCCGTTTAGGTACACCTGAAGAAGTCGCCAACACAGCCTTATACATCATCGAAAACGAGTACTTCACCGGTCGACTAGTAGAGCTAGACGGCGGCCTACGCATGTAAAATGCTCACCATGGGGTCAGACCTCTGGTCTGACCCCAAGCGAGGCGTAATGAACTAGTTTGCTAATACCCACTTAGCTGCCAAGCAAAATCTCCCCACAAAGCCAGCAACAGCAACAAACTTACAAAGAACACCCGCATGCGTGGCATCACCCGGTTCCTACCTGTGTGTATGTATGAATGAAGTGCCCTTGAGCCAACGTACAAGTAGGCTATAACCAGGTTAGTCATGGTCACGTAGTGGTTGTTGATAATCATCATACAGACCAGGTAAAACAACACCGGCGTCGCCATAAGATTATCAAAGTTATTACTCATCTTGGCCAGATACTCGGGCTTTTCCGCACCGCGATTAAGGCGATAGTAGCGCCCATCTAGATCGCCCACACGCACAGCCTTGAAGCGCAATATGGCTAGTCGTATGCCGATATAGGCAGTTAATAAAAACATCCCTATCATGGGGTAATAAAGTAGTGTATTTGGCATGGGCTTTGGTACCTTGCTGATGTAACATCGGTGTTTACATTATAGTCGATAACACACCTATTTAAATGTTACCGTAATAGACTCTGGTTGCTAACAGGCATCGATTATGTACTCACAGCGTAGCCGCGATCACAATATAGTTTAACTCAAGGACTCCTATGACCATAACCGTTAGCTGGCAGCAGCAGTTACAATTTAGCAGTACAACAGCCGATGGCCATGAATTACTATTGGATGCAGACAGCAAAGTAGCACCTTGTCCCACTGAGGCTTTGTTGTCGGCCCTAGGCTCATGCAGTGCTACAGACGTAGTGCTGGGTTTACAAGAGCAGGGGGCTGAATTACTGTCCTTAACTAACCAAGTAAGTTACACCCTGACCAATGATGAACCACGTTTGTACAACACAGCTAATCTGCACTTCAGCATTGGTGCACTGAACTTGCATGACATAGACGTTGATCAGGTCATTGCAGATGCCATTGCTAAGTATTGCCATGTCTGCTTAATGATGTCCAAAAGCATAGTTTTTTCCCATAGTTATAGTTTGATTGAAAAATAATAGATTAAAAATGTCGACATTTTAGAAAATTGACGATATTATGTTTCGGTGACTCAATGATTAGAGATACTCAACTCCTATCATTCAACTGAATAACCCTTTTGCAAGAGGCAATGCCCATGGCTAACTTGACCCAATTTTCCTGGGAAGATCCATTCTTTTTGGACCAGCAATTAACTGACGAAGAGCGCATGGTGCGCGATGCGGCTAACGAATATTGTCAGGATGGTCTGGCTCATCGTGTGCAGCAAGCTAACCGTCATGAAGTATTTGATCGCGAGATCATGAATGAACTGGGCGAGCTGGGCATGCTAGGTGCCACCATTCCTGAGCAGTACGGCTGTGCTGGTGTGAACTATGTTTGTTATGGTCTGGTTGCCCGTGAAGTAGAGCGCGTAGACAGTGGTTACCGTTCTGCCATGAGTGTGCAGTCTTCTTTGGTAATGCACCCTATCTATGCCTACGGCAGTGAAGAACAACGCATGAAGTACCTGCCTAAGCTAGCTTCTGGCGAATGGGTAGGTTGTTTTGGTTTAACAGAACCTGGTTCTGGTTCAGACCCAGCGTCTATGATTACCCGTGCTGAACCAGTTGACGGTGGTTACCGTTTAACGGGTGCTAAGATGTGGATCACCAACTCGCCTATTGCCGATGTCATGGTGGTATGGGCCAAGCTAGATGGCGTGATCCGTGGTTTTATTCTTGAACGTGGAATGGAAGGCTTAACCACACCAAAGATCGAAGGTAAGTTCTCCCTACGTGCCTCTACCACTGGCGAAATTGTCATGGATAACGTCTTCGTTCCTGCAGAGAACATGCTACCTAATGCCAAAGGTTTGGGCGGTCCATTTGGTTGTTTAAACAAAGCCCGTTACGGCATTGCTTGGGGAGCCATGGGTGCGGCTGAATTCTGTTGGCATGCCGCCCGTCAATACACTCTGGATCGTACTCAATTTGGGCGCCCTCTGGCTGCCACTCAGCTGATTCAAAAGAAGCTAGCTGACATGCAAACGGAGATTTCTTTGGGGCTACAAGGTTGTTTGCAGATGGGCCGTTTGATGGACGCGGATAACTGCCCCGTGGAACTGATTTCCCTACTGAAACGTAATAACTGTGGCAAGGCCTTGGATGTAGCTCGTCAAGCCCGTGACATGCACGGTGGTAACGGCATCAGCGATGAGTTTGGGGTGATCCGCCACGTCATGAACCTAGAAGCAGTGAACACTTACGAAGGCACACACGACGTGCACGCCCTTATCCTAGGCCGTGCCCAGACTGGCATTCAAGCCTTCTGTTAAACCTGGCACTTTAGGGTCAGACCCAGTGGGGTCAGACCCCAATTAACAAGGTGATTATGATGTGTAAGGACCTCCCTCTACAAGGCATCAAAGTTCTTGACCTAAGCCGCATTTTAGCAGGCCCTTGGGCCGGTCAAATGCTGGCTGATTTAGGCGCAGATGTAATTAAGGTTGAACGACCAGGTAAGGGCGATGATACTCGCGCCTGGGCGCCACCCTACATGCCGGTACGTGAGGGGGGCGATGACGAAGCCCGTGAATCGGCTTATTTTCAATCCGCTAACCGCGGCAAGCGCTCTATCTGTATCGACATGGCTTTGCCAGCCGGGCAAGCGCTGATTCAACGCCTAGCCAAACAAGCGGACATTGTCATTGAAAACTTCAAGGTTGGTGGCCTAGCTAAATACGGCTTGGACTTTGCCAGTCTTACGGCCTTGAATGCTAAACTAATTTACTGTTCGATTACGGGCTTTGGTCAAACAGGACCAGATAAAGACCGTGCCGGCTATGATTTCATGATTCAGGCAACCGGTGGTCTTATGAGTATCACCGGTGCTGCCGATGGTGAACCCATGAAAGTCGGGGTGGCCTTAGCGGATGTGATGACTGGCTTATATGCAAGCAATGCCATTCAAGCGGCCTTGATTCATCAGCTACGCACTGGCCAAGGGCAACACATTGATATTGCTCTGCTGGATGTACAGGTGGCGACCTTGGCTAATCAAGCCATGAACTATCTAGCCAGTGGCAATAATCCCAAGCGTTTGGGCAATGCTCACCCTAATATTGTGCCTTATCAGGTGTTTGCCACCGCCGATGGTCACATGATTATCGCTGTCGGTAACGACAGCCAGTATCAGCGTTTCTGTCAGGTGGGTGGTAATGCAGCATTAGCTGCTCATGCAGACTATGCCACCAATGCATTGCGTGTGGCTAACCGCGATGCTTTAGTACCGCAGCTACAAGCCTTCATGTCCACCCAGACAACAGATTGGTGGCTTGCAGAGCTTAACAAGGTAGGCGTGCCCTGTGGCCCAATCAATAACCTTGATCAGGTATTTGCCGACCCGCAGGTGCAAGCCCGTGGTATGCAACTGGACCTTGATCACACAGGCCTTGGCAAAGCAGCGAGTGTGGCTAACCCCATCAAATTCTCTGCCACCCCAATTCAATATGACAGGGCGGCACCTATGTTGGGCGAACATACCCACGCGGTACTGCAAGATTGGTTAGCCATGCAGCAGCCAGAGATGGATGACTTGCAGCGGCAGTCTGCTATTGGTTAATAGCAGAGAATAGTCAGCCAGGCATACGAGAACGGACTATTCACTGCCTTCCTGTTCGATTACTAAAACCCGAGCTACACCAATAGGGCGTGCAGCATGTTCCGTGCCAATCGACGCATAAAAGATGTCACCAGGTGTTAAGGTCTCAGAAAGCTCTTCTGAACCCTGTTTGTAATACATGGTAACCTCACCATCCAAAACAACGAAAACTTCTTCTCCTTCGTT